>DAOPZE010000264.1:0-1018 GCA_035353255.1 Candidatus Cloacimonadota bacterium | reverse complement strand
GGCTCAGGAGCAAGAGACGACAAATCTCTTTGCTTCTGAGCCGTTTTCGGTACTTCCGTTTAGCTCGGAATTATTTTACACTCTTGGACATCTCCGGGTTCTTCCCTTTGTGGGACATCCAAGTTTATATTCTCGCTGGTTGTCTTTCGCACCGAGCAAATCGACCCGGCACGTATTACGATGACAATCTCACCGTAGCCCTGACATTCTGTCAAGCTTTTTATTCGTTCAATGACAATTTTTTCGTGTTCGTTAAGCCGACACTGCATTCTGAGCCTGCTGAACTTGCTGAGGTTGCATCGCCTGAGCGATGAATTGATCCATGATCGCCTTCGCTTGAGGATTGGCTTTCAGCACATCCAGATATTGTTTCTCGCCGTGATAGACCTGAGCGTTCTCAATGATCTTCTCCGGGTTCGGAATGTCCATCTTACGCAGCAGATCGATGTCTGAGTACAGTCCCATCTTGAAGAGCTGCATCACGACTTCACGCTCCATCTGCTTCACCACTTCCTGGTTGTCCAGGATCGTGACCTCGATGTAGTAACGCTCTGCGTTGAATTTCGTTGCCGGAGCATCCGCCACGTTCACCACGTCAGTCTGATTCAGGTCATTCAATCCCTGGATCTTGTGGGGATAGTTCCGGAACGTCGCGATCCCGCCTTTCAGCCACTCGCAAACGCCCTTAATGAATCGCCGGAATCCCTCGATGTCCTCTTTCTGGTACACTCGGGACGCCATCTGAAGCTGAGCCACCTGCACCCCGGACTGACCGGAGAACTGAGCCATCCCCATATTCGCGTCAATAGCCCCGGACATGGTCTTCTGGATATTCACAAGCTGATCGTTCAGCATGGACAAAGCCACGGGGAAATCAGGGGTCTTGACCGGCTCTATCGCCTTGGAGTTGGGGTTGCGCCTCTGCCAGTCTTCCCTGACTACTGGCTGGATCCCCAGCTCATAGCCCTTCTCCATGTATTCATCCTGGTTGACCAGTGAGCCTTCCTGGATCATCTCC
>DAOPZE010000263.1:0-1030 GCA_035353255.1 Candidatus Cloacimonadota bacterium | reverse complement strand
CCGAGCTTCCCCCAGCCCCATCCAAATCTACTCATCTCATCTCCTAATACAGGATCGTCACATCACCGGCGGTGAGCGCTGCGCCGGCTGAGGTCAGGACATTGATAACGGCTCCCATGTACTGGACGCCCTGGATGTAATAGCTGACCACGCCCGCGGCATCCTCTTTGAGTTTCACGCTCAGTGCCCTGCTTGAAACGTTGAGCACGAATCCTCGCGCCATGGCAAAATCTGCGGTACCGGTGCCCCTGTCCCACTGCCGGGAGGGAAGCATTACGCTTTCTTGAACTTGAAGCATTTCCATTTAGTTTTCTCCTTCATCTTTGGACTTATTGTAAACCGTATATTTGCGTCTGAGTTTATCCTCATTCGCCTTTAAGAACTCTTTTTTAGTTCGCTTTGTGATCTTCGTCGCACCGCTCGTGAGCAGGTCTTTCAGATCATCGTTCTTGCCCTCGCGCGCCAGTTTGAGGATCTGATTGCGCCGGTCATCCAGGAAGATAGCCAGCTCATGTCCGCGTAAAGTCAGAAACTCTTGCTTTGCCCTGCCATCGATCCAGACGTATTCGTCCGGACCAAGCTTGAACTCAAAAGACTTGGTCGCGGGGATCTTCATCCCGGCATTGATCACGGCGCTGGTCACGTCCTGGAGATCCTTGCGTTGCCCCATCTTATTCACGATCTCGAGCGTGGGACTTGCCACGACGGGGACTCCGATCAGTCTCGCGAAAGGTGTCCGCTTGATCTCCGGGTTGCCATAGACGTTCACCGCTTTAGGGATTGATCCCTTGGGTGCAAAAGGCACGTTCATCAGCATCTGCTGGGTAAGCGTCTCAGGCGCGTAAACGTTACCATCGTACATCGTATTGATAAATCTCAGGATATTACTCCCCGCCCAGAATGTCGCCGTGGATGCGGTCTGTCTGCGTAGCCAGTTCTCGTCCTGGTTATTGATCGCGATAAAGGTCGTCTTCATCCCGGAAAGGAAACTCTTATCGAGGAAGCTCTTGGCTATCCCCAGAACTGCATA
>DAOPZE010000262.1:0-1052 GCA_035353255.1 Candidatus Cloacimonadota bacterium | reverse complement strand
TCTTGGTGAATATCCCCGCGGCTTCCATCGCAGGCACGAACGCCTCCCCTTCGCGCAGCATCATGGGGATGGTGATGGTCTTGATCTGTTGCTCCATCCAGGCATTGCGGCAGGCTTCCGCGGCTGTACGGATCGTTTCGATGTTGTCGCCTGCTCCGGCATAGATCGTACCAAACACACGAAAATAGATCTCAATGCTGGATTTGTGAATCAGATGCCCGACCATGGGCAGTTTGACCATGTGCTTATCTCTCCAGACCATACCTTTGGGGGTCGACCACCATCGCCAAATGACAATAACGGGGATCGCGACAGCCAGCAAGAGCAGCCACCAGGTTTTCCCCAGCCAATGGGACAGATCAAGAGTCGCCGATGTCATGGGGGGCAGATCCATATTGTAGTTCAGGAAAAGCTCAGCCGTCGCGGGGAAGATCTTGACCACATAATAAACCACCGCGCCCAGGGTTGCGAGTACCGCGAACATAGGTGAGATCAGAACTTTCTTGATATTCTTCTTGATCTCCATATCGCGTTCTATAAACTTCGAAGTTGCTTCAAATACATCCGCCATATTGCCGGAACGGGTTGCCAGACCCAGCATGAAGGCAGGGAAGCGTCCGAACACGTTTTCATAGTGCATGAAGACTTCTTTACCTTCCCCACCCGCTTTGAGCTGATTCTCGATCTGGACAAGGGCGTCACGCATTGCCCGGTTGCTCTGTTCTTCTGCCAACATTGAGAGGATACGCCCGAAACTCATCTTGTCCTTGAGCATGGTCGTTGAGAGCTTGATGAACATCATCACATCCTGACCGGAAGGCTTCATGGAGAACTCCAGCAGGACGGGATTTATACTGAAATTGCCATAGCCCATCTTCTGCAGCGCCGCGGCAACCTCATCCTTGGAGAAAGCGGATTGGCGACCCTTGATGGGTTTTCTGCCGGGGATGTTTACCTTGTAAAGAAAATCTCGTTTGCGTTCTACGGATTGGATCCTGAGCTGATACTTCTGCACCAGCTTAGCGATGTAAGCCTTGGACTCGGCTTTGCTA
>DAOPZE010000261.1:0-1052 GCA_035353255.1 Candidatus Cloacimonadota bacterium | reverse complement strand
TAGCAAAGCCGAGTCCAAGGCTTACATCGCTAAGCTGGTGCAGAAGTATCAGCTCCGTATCCAATCCATCGAGCGCAAACGAGATTTTCTTTACAAGGTAAACATCCCGGGCAGAAAACCCATCAAGGGTCGTCAGTCAGCCTTTTCCAAAGATGAGGTTGCTGCCGCATTGCAGAAGATGGGCTATGGAAATTTTAGCATCAATCCTGTCCTCTTTGATTTCCCCATAAGACCTTCGGGACAGGACGTGATGATGTTCATCAAGCTCTCCACCACCATGCTCAAGGATAAGATGAGTTTTGGACGCATCCTCTCCATGTTGGCGGAAGAGCAGAGCAATAGAGCTATGCGGGACGCCCTGGTTCAGATCGAGAACCAGCTCAAAGCCGGTGGCGAAGGCAAGGAAGTCTTTATGCATTATGAGAACGTCTTTGGACGTTTTCCCGCCTTTATGCTGGGTTTGGCGACCCGTTCAGGAAACATGGCAGAGGTCTTTGAGGCTACATCCAAATTTATCGAACGTGATATGGAGATCAAGAAGAACATCAAGAAAGCGCTGATCTCGCCTATGTTCGCGGTGTTGGCGACTCTCGGTGCCGTTGCCTATTATGTGATCAAGATCTTCCCCGCCACGGCGGAGCTATTTCTCAATTATAATATGGACTTACCACCGATGACCATGGCAACTCTGGACCTCTCGCACTGGCTGGAAAAGACCTGGTGGATCCTGGCGATCCTGATCGTTATCCCGATAGTCGTGATATGGCGCTGGTGGGCAACCCCCAAAGGGATGGTTTGGAGAGACAAGCATATAGTCAAGCTTCCCCTGATCGGTCACCTGATCCACAAATCCAGCATCGAGATCTACTTCCGGGTCTTTGGCACCATCTATGCCGGAGCGGGTGACAATATCGAGACGATCCGCACGGCGGCGGAAGCCTGCCGCAATGCCTGGATGGAGCAGCAGATCAAGACCATTACCATCCCCATGATGCTACGCGAAGGGGAGGCGTTCGTGCCTGCGATGGAAGCCGCGGGGATATTCACCAAGA
>DAOPZE010000260.1:0-1058 GCA_035353255.1 Candidatus Cloacimonadota bacterium | reverse complement strand
CTTTCTGCACTGCGTAGCGATCTTTGCTCAGATGTTCAATCTCTCTGTCTTTGGCTTTTAGTTCCTTGTCTCTGGACTCAATGAGTTTGTTCAGGGTGAGGATCTCGTTTGTTTTGAGATCAATGGTCACGAGCGCTGATTTATGGTTAGCGGTCATGATGACAAGCTCTCTGTGTTCAGCAGCTATGCGCCTATCCTTGAAGATTACGGTTAGTATCAGTGCGATAACGAGGGCGGCAATAATATAGATCATGATGCTTTCTCCTGATGGGTGTATTCAAGGTTCTTTTGATGGATCTTCATCCCGGCACATTTGGGGCAGACAACGGTGTGAGTGCCACGCGCCAGGCGGTAGAGATAGGCATCGTCACCAAGGACTTTGTGGCAGAGCCAGCAGGTGCCCTGGATGACGGGGTTGGGGTGAGAGAAATTGCGGCGGAGAGAGGTGAGCAGTTCCGACACCAGCAGGGGGATCATGACGATCCCCGCGGCGGTGCCGACTGCGTAGCAGATATAGGCTAAGAGAGTCATGAGACCCTCACATTGGGTTCGCGGATGTATTCACACCCGGATATCCCGACCTCAGCAGTCTTGTACAAGTCCCCGATGGCTTTCTTATCGGCGGAGAACTTGACAGATTTTGCCTCGATCTGAGACTTGATCAATTCGTACTCAGCGGCGGTCATCTCGACTGTCGCCTTCATGTAGGTGGACGGGATAGCGGTCTCGTCCACTACTTCTACTCTGAGCGGGTTCTGGGTGAGGGTGATCTTGTACTGACCGTTTGCCATGCTCTTCTGATTCGCGTTTTGCATCAGCGCGACCTGGATAGATTTCAGGTTATCATCGGCGCGGTCCAGTTTCTTGATCTTGTCATTCAATTCCGCGATCTTGTCTTTGATGGCTTTCTTTCCCATCTGACAGACTTCACGGACATCCTGGAGATTAAACAGGGCGGTAATGCTCTTGCCCTGGATCGTGTCCATATACGCTTCCACTTCCGGGGTAAGTTCACCCTGGGATTCCTCAAGCATGTCCTGAAGGACTTGCCATTCACG
>DAOPZE010000259.1:0-1106 GCA_035353255.1 Candidatus Cloacimonadota bacterium | reverse complement strand
GGGGAATCTGTGGATCATCTTTAGTGGAACCGGCATCGTTTGCTACGACGGGCAGGACTGGACCCTCTATAATTCCGCAGCACAGATGCCATATCTCAATATGGGGAATATCTGTCACGACGAAACCGGCAGCATCTGGTTTTACGTATATAATGAATTCGTGACAGAATACCGCGTGATCAGGATCAGTAATGGCGTCTGGACGGTTTACAACCCTAGCCTGGGTGAAATACCCTTTTATGGCTTCAATGGAGGATATCACGATCAGCAGGGCAACTTCTGGGTAGGGACATCCGGTGCGCTGCATCGGCGATTTGCCGGAGAATGGACAACCTTGAATATGGCAAATAGCTATCTGCCATCTCCTTACGTTATGGATATCGATGCTGACTCCGCCGGAAGCCTCTGGCTGGCGACCTATGGCGGGGTGGCTCGATATCACTATCTCCCTTCGGCAGCGGTTGATCCGGTGACTCCGGCTATCCAGGAGATAAAGGCATATCCCAATCCCTTTGCCGGAGCTATTCAGCTTGATGTCCAAAGGAGCGATGCCACTTCGGCAGAGATCTCGGTCTACAACCTGCGCGGTCAGCTCGTCACCCGCCTGAAACCCACAGAGATCAAAGCGAAGAGCTTTACTTTCCGCTGGGACGGTATCGACGCGAGCGGAAGCAAAACCCCGAATGGGATCTATCTGATCCGCTGTGAATCCATGGACAGTCCTCTGACGGGCAGGATCCTCAAACTGAACTAAGTTCCGGGAGCTTTCTCGCCGGGCACCGGCAAGATTCTGCTTGACTGGAGATAATCTTTCCTCAAAACTGCGCCTGATCGCGAAGGGTTTTCGTGGTCCGACCGGTCCGGGCGCGTTGCGCAATGGTAAATCACCAGGAAATATAAAGCTAAGAGAAAAGCATGGATACTACAGAATTGATCAATGGACTCGAGTGGCTCCGCCGGGATATCATCGGCAGAAATATGACCTATCAGACTCCGTTCGGAGAGCGTCCGCTGGTCTATGCGGACTACACTGCCAGTGGCAGAGGGCTGTATTCCCTCGAGAACCACGTTCAGAAGATCCTGCAATTCTATGCCAATACCCACAC
>DAOPZE010000258.1:0-1118 GCA_035353255.1 Candidatus Cloacimonadota bacterium | reverse complement strand
AATCGTGAACGATCTCTTTCTGGAGCTGGATTATTACCAGATCAACAAGTTTCAGCAGCCTGCCTGTGGCGACAGTTTTCACAGCCGCAAGGTCGGAGACCGTACCGTTATCGTCGTCGCCGACGGACTGGGCAGCGGGATCAAAGCGAGCGTGCTGTCCACTCTGACCACGATCATGGCTTCGTCCTTTATCAGCGCCAAGATGGACATCAAGCGCACCGCGGAAGTCATTCTGGAAACTCTGCCGGTCTGCTCCTACCGTCATATCGGCTACAGCACCTTCACCATCATCGATGCCCGCTCCTCCGGCGAAGTTCGCATCATCGAGCACGACAATCCGCCCTATACCCTGATCCGCGGAGGCGTCATCACCCGCATCGAGAAGCAGTCGATCGAGCTCAAGACCACCCGCAAGAGCCACCTCTACTATTCTGAATTCATGCTCGAGCCGGAGGACAGGATCATCGTCTGTTCGGATGGAGTCACTCAGTCAGGAATGGGACTGCCTCACCTGCCTTTGGGCTGGCTGGAGCGCGGTCTGGAGGCATACATCGTGGAACTGCTCGCCTCGAATGGCAGTATCTCCGCCGGTGAGATCAGCAAACGCATCGCCTTCAAAGCCAGAGAACTCGACGGAGGCAAAGCCGCGGATGATATCACCTGCGCCGCGCTCTACCTTCGCAAACCCCGCAGAACCCTGCTGGTAACGGGACCTCCCTACAAGCCGGACCACGACACGATCATGGCGGAGATCGTGCGCAACCACGACGGCTGCAAGATCATCAGCGGAGGCACCACAGCCGCGATCATCTCCCGGGAACTCGGAGTTCCTATCCGCGTGAACATGAAAGAGGTTCGCGCCGAGAGTGACGTGCCACCGACCGCGACGATGGAAGGTTTTGACCTGGTCACCGAGGGAACGATCACCCTGAGCCGAGTGCTGAGGCTATTGGAAGAGGACGCGCGTCTGGAGAAATTGCCGGATAATGCCGTCAAACGGATGCTGATCCTGCTGATGAATAGCGACATAATCGATTGTCTCGTCGGTACTAAGATCAACGAAGCGCATCAGGATCCCGCGATCCCCAAAGACCTGGAGATCAGGTGCAACCTCATGA
>DAOPZE010000257.1:0-1165 GCA_035353255.1 Candidatus Cloacimonadota bacterium | reverse complement strand
ATGGCATGATGCCTGTGATCGGTTCGCTCTTTGGCATCCGTCTCTCCCAGGGCAGAATTCAATCCCCACTTTGCCCGTAGCATAGAAGTATGCTTGCCGGTGATGGTCCAGACGTGGTGTTCGCCACAAATGTAATACATGTACTTAGCGGCTACCCGGGACATGTATCGTGTGTCATTCAGCATCCGGGCTAGAACCTGCTCCTCATCCTTGTAGCGATCCATGGCATCGGTCAGGAATCTCCATTGCTTGTTATCCGGCAAGTGCTTTGCCCGGGTGACTATCCCCTGCCAGTCATAGCCATCCTGATTTTTGCCAAAGGCTTCCCAGGGACTACGCTCCCCTTTGTAGCGGTTAGCTATGTAGTAGCTGATGGTCTTGTTGGCATTCCCGTCATCATAGGTGCGGGACTTGGGCAGAATGTGCTCTATCTCGTATTGAGGCGAGAATAGATCAGTAAAGGAGATCTGCTTGCCGGTATAGACGCAGCGACGGTCGATCTCTTCCTTTCCCAGTTCTTCCCAGAGCTTAACCCTTAGCAGATTATCGTGGTTGACTTCGATCCCGTGAAGTTTAAGCAGTTCAGCGATCCTAACGTTCTGTTTCTGGTTCCTGTTTATCACTTTCTGGATCTCATCTTTCGCATCTTTGCCCAGCTTGAGCTCCCTGGCAAGTTCCAGAACGATCTCTTGGGGATTACCATAGCGCTTACAGAGAGCGTTCACCAGATGCCTGAGCTGATTCAGGGCGATATGTACAGAAGGGTTATTGATCTTGCCATACTCATCCGCCAGAGGGTCTCCAATCTTCCGGTTTAGCTCCAGAGTCTCTCTCTTGAGTAATTCTCCGTAGTAAGGTAGGGATCCATCAACAAACACCTCTCCGTTGTATTCGCCACTGTGAGAGATTCCTGCCAGTTCACAGGCTTTGGAATATATATATCCTTCCCGCATATATGGAAGTATCCGGTTCAGAGCTTCCAGACTCAGATTCCCATAATCCGAGGGTAACCTCAATTGTACCAGTTGAGTTGCTATAGAAGGTTCTATACCAAGCTCTGAAAGCCCCTTCAGGATAACCTCTTCATCGAGGTCTGAAACAAGCAATTCGATCAGGCGGGATTTTTCGCCCAGATTCATCGCATCCCAGACTGGAGCTAATTCCG
>DAOPZE010000256.1:0-1199 GCA_035353255.1 Candidatus Cloacimonadota bacterium | reverse complement strand
ACCAGCAAATATAAGAGCTTCTTCATAACAACCCCTTGGGGTGAGTAAGTTCATCGGCTATAATCCTGTCAATATAAAACTTTGCATCTCAGTTTGTGCTTTCGCCTCAGGAGTGGACAAATCTCTGCTATCTGGTACGCTAACAATGAAAGATGGTGGTTGACAGATTCAGAATAGTGTAGAAAAGCGTGAGATGTGAATATCTTAGATCAAACTGGGAGGAGAAGAAACGAAGAACTCGTTGCCGGCCATAATCCAGCTATGTCTGATGCTGGGCTTGGTTTCTCTCGCTCAGGCTGCAACCATCACGGTGGGGAAGAGCGGAGCCGAGGATTTCAGCAATATTCAGGCAGCGATCGACTCTGCTGTTGACGGAGACTACGTCCTGGTCTATCCCGCACGATATTTCGAGACGATCATTATTGAGGACAAGGCGATCAGTGTTTGCAGCCTCGAAGATCTGACGGGGTATACCGGAGATATAGATTCCACGATCATCGATGGTAACCGGCAGGGCAGCACCGTCCGTTTCGGAAGCTCTTCGCAATATTCCACCTTACGTGGCTTCACCATCACCGGAGGTAGTGGAACCATGATAACAAATTCCTATTGTGGGGGAGGCGTTCTTGCCAATGCTGGCTCAAGAGCGCATCTGACCAATTGCGTCATCACCGGTAATCAGGCAGATCTGGGAGGAGGTTTATACAGCCATTTGAGCCAGCTTGAGCTAAACGGGGTCACGGTGACTGATAACTTTGCCTTCGGGCAGACCGGAGGAGTCTGGCACGAAGCTGTCTTACCGCAATACCCGGTTTCCTACGATCCGGTAAATCGCTGCAGCATCTTTAACAACTATTCTCTGCCCCCTATGGATCTGATGCTCAAGGATATCAACAACGATCTTGAGGTCAAGGTCGAGCGTTTCACCGTCAGTGACGTAAATGCCTATTATTACCTCTATGATTACAGTCAGATCTGGGGTCCGCAGTTTCAGGTGCTTCTGAACATTCGCAGTGCGGCACTGGAGCCGGTGTGTCACGATCTCTGGGTCAGTCCCGCGGGAAACGATCAAAACAGCGGGCTCAGCCCCGATGCGCCTCTGCAAAACATCCGCACCGCTCTGCACCGGATCAGATCTGACGCGGTGGAGCTGTATTGCGTCAGATTGCTGGAGGGAGAATATCGCCTGAGCCAGCAAT
>DAOPZE010000255.1:0-1213 GCA_035353255.1 Candidatus Cloacimonadota bacterium | reverse complement strand
ACAGCTCGAGCAGGCGATCCCACAGGGTGAAAGTTTATCAGCCATTGTATCTCCTTTAAAGATGTTTGGGTAAGGAGAGCTGAACCTGCCGATTCTGTCAAGCGGAGTTTATCAGAGATTTAGTTGAATCCCTGCCTGCAAACTCGTCACCCCTGATCGGAAAATATCGCCACAACCCCCCTCTCCCTTCCCATGCCTGAGAAGTTCCCGGTCTGATAGCCTTAACTCATTGGCATATAGATAGCTTTAATCCAGTTTGACCAGCTTTCGGTATTGATCATGGTGTTGATTGTCATGATAGCGGCAGAGATATATACCGGGAGCGGTGTTTCTTCCGGATTCATCTTTGCCATCCCAGGTCGTGATCCCTTCCCGCAGGGTCAGAGTCTTAACGATCTGTCCCTTGAGATTGCAGATCTCCGTGACCATCGCTCCGGAGCCTTTGTCCAGCTCCAGCTTCACCTCACTCATAAAGGGATTGGGATAGAGCCTGATCCCTGTGGCAAGGGGAGCCGAAGCGGTCTCATCGTTCACATCCACTGGCATGAACCCTGTAAGGAAATAGCATCCTTCAGTATTCAGCACATAGAAGGAGGGAGTATTGACCAGCGGAAAGATCTGCATATCCTTGACCGGACTATTCAGATCAGCGTGATTCAGCCATTCAAGCTGGAACTGATGATCCATCAGGGCAACGTAGTGCCCCGGCGTCTCAGGCTCGCTCCAGCCCAGAGGAATGGTCCCGTTGAAGTCTGGCCCGATACAGGCAAGTCCGCTCGTATAGAGAACCGCCAACCACGTAGCGCCAAAGTCATCTGAACGCCAGAGACCGTCAGAATCGCTGCCGACATCCATGATCGCGTAGAGCACGCCGTTCGGTGTGTAGCGGAAGCCCCGCAAATTGCTCATGTCCGCTTGCGACCAGGTTTGACCGCCATCCGCGGAGTGATAGACGAAGGAATCACGGTTGACGATCATGTGTGTTCCGCTCGCCGCGAGGCTGTTGCAAGCTCCGGAACCGATATCCGTGATCCAGGTCCAGTCGATGGCGTTGCTGGAACGGAAAAGCCCTTCCTGTTCACCGATGAAATAGGCGTTATTCAGATTGCAGTGCAGCACGAAATTGGGGAAAATGAACCATTCATTGATGGTCCAGGTGTGGCTGTTCCGATCGAAGTTGTACAATCCATCGGAATAAGTTCCCGCGCCCATC
>DAOPZE010000254.1:0-1215 GCA_035353255.1 Candidatus Cloacimonadota bacterium | reverse complement strand
GTGAATACAGAGGAGAGCTGTGCATCTCCTCAAATATCTCTATCCCCAGCGAGGGTTCGCCATGCTCTACCAGCCCGTCAGCCCAATCCGTCACAAACATGGCATTCGCCTTGTTCCCCTCATCACTCTGCCAGCCGTTGATCACCGGCACGTCCTGACGGATATTCCCAACGCTCAGGATGCACTTCTCGTCTCGTACCGGGTTTCCCAGGATGAGGTCATGGAACGTCACGTAGTTTGAGGATGTCAAAGCTATAGGCGGATATCCGTACGTTCCGGACGTGATGTTGCTGGTCGCCTCGATCAGATAAATCACCTTCTCAGAGTTCGCCTGCAAATACGGAATCTGAATGTACGTCAGCCCCCAATACTTTACCGTGGTCGGGGCAGTAAGATGCGTCAATGTAGAGAACACGCTCCCGTTTCCCTTGCCGATATAGGCGGTCAGGGGAGTGATCATGTCTGTGTCGATAAATCTGTATTTTGCGCCGGTAATAGCGGTCATGGTCAGTCCCGGGAAATAGTCCAGAGCGCTCAGACCTGAGATCGCGTGCGCCACGTCATCCCGGATATCGATCGCGAACCAGCGATTGATATAGTTCAGGGAGTTAGCGTTGTTCAGGGTGATCTTCCAGACCTTGGTCACGGGAACCGCGAAGGTTTTATCCGCCACCGCGTTGGCAATGAAGACAGTCCCGCTCTCCAGAACAATATCATCTCCAGCCGGAGCGACGTCATTCTCATAGTCGATAGCCATTGGAGAGTAGAAAGAGCTATCCAGAAGCGTGATCGAGTCACGTTCCCCGCTGATATCCTGCGAAAGAACCAGCTTGAACGGCTCCAAAGGCATACTCCCCTCATGATACTCCGCTGAGGTGCGGTACAGTTCGATCCGTTTTGCCTCAGTCGTGACAGGGATAGCGCACTCCACAGAAACGCTTTTAACGCTCCCCGTGTTCAGATCAGAGTAAATGTACTCAGAGTCGAGCAGTTCGCCCTTGACGAACCACTGAGCCGTATCACAGACCACTTGCGGGCTTGGATTGGAGCGTTCGCCATACTCATTCACGATGCAGTAGGCATAAAAGAGGATAGAGCCCACCGGCATCCCGGTGAATTTCTGGTCTTCATATTTAGAGTTGTCGATCTGACGGATGACCGGGGCGGTTATGGGCTGCTGTGTCCCAAATCTGCGACAAGTGATAGCTCCGAGGG
>DAOPZE010000253.1:0-1229 GCA_035353255.1 Candidatus Cloacimonadota bacterium | reverse complement strand
CGTAATGGCTCCTGGAATTCGGTTGCGGGTAATGGTTCTCAGATCGTGATGAACATCTCAGCTAATAAAGACCTGGAGCTTCCTGTGGTGCTTGGTAATGAGGATCCTACCCTCCCCGTAGAGCTCTCCTCCTTCACAGCCACCATCAGCGCGCAGAACTTCGTGAATCTGATGTGGACCACACAGTCTGAGACCGGTGTCAGTGGATATTATATCTATCGTAATATTGGCACGGATGTCAGCCAGGCAACTCTTGTTAGCCCTCTGATCCCCGCCTCGAACACCTCACAGACTCAGAACTATATCTTCACCGATACCGAGATCACCGATGCAGGGACATATTACTACTGGCTGCAGAACGTCGATTTTGACGGCTCCAATGCCTATCATGGTCCTGTGACCCTGACCTACACAACCGGTGGAAACAACGGCACTCCTGTGATCCCCACGGTCACTGAATTGAAGAGCATCTATCCCAATCCCTTCAACCCCAGCGCCTTCATCAGTTATGGCCTTGCCACTCCCTCAGAAGTGTCAATAAGCATCTATAATAACCGTGGTCAGATGATCCGCACGATCAAGAACTGCCCCTCCACGATCGGTAATCACCGCATCGAATGGAACGGTCAGGATGACAACGGTAAGGACTGCAGCTCAGGCGTTTATATCTTCCGTATGAATGCCGGTAGCCAAACGTTCTCCCAGAGAGCGATCCTGGTCAAATAGTTAACTCCTGAATTAAACATAAAAGAGCCCCGGTTTATCCGGGGCTTTTTTTTTCTGGGAGATCGTATAGTACAGGCGGTTGCCGAACCACCCTTTCCTGTAGAGCATACTTTCATGTACAGGTGGTCGCCGAACCGCCCTTCCTGGAGAGCAGATAAACACCACGGTTAATAAAGGCGCTACGCCGAGGGTTTCTATTGGACATCAGTATCTTTCCGGCATCATCCCGGTATCATCTCCTGTTATGACAGGGAATGATACCGGGATGATGCCCATAAGATACACATCAGAAATGAAATAGATACCAAGTGCTCGATAACAGCGCCAAATAGTACTCAATTATATCCACATCTGGCGGCTATAAGCCGAAGATTTCCCTTGACCGAAAGTTGGCACTCAGAAATAGTGTTTGCTAATAATGAGGTTTCGAACTAGTATATAAGTGAATAAAACAAAACACCATGGAGGTTAAACAATGAAACTTAGACCTATTGAAGACCATG
>DAOPZE010000252.1:0-1250 GCA_035353255.1 Candidatus Cloacimonadota bacterium | reverse complement strand
AAGGGAGCCAAACTACTTCAGCAGCAGCATCTTGCCGGTCTGTGTATGCTCCCCTGCGCTAAAGTGATAGTAATAGATGCCGTTTGCCACGACTCTGCCTGAATCGTCACGGCAGTCCCAGATGGCATCCTGCAGTCCTGCCGTCTTAGTCTCTGAGACCAGTTCCCGAATCCTTTGTCCCCGGCAGTTGAAGATCACCAGCTTGACCGGCAGATCTCTTGCCAGGCTGTAGCTGAGCGTGGTGGCGCCGGAGAAGGGGTTGGGGTGGTTTCCCTTTAGTTCTGTGGGGTAGATCTGCGCCTGGGGATCGCTGTCCTCTGAGCCGGTCAGATGGAAGTTCACGGTCACGGTCATGTCCACGAAAACGGTCACATCCTCGACGGTCTGGTCTTGAAATCCGTTGGCATGCGCGGTAACGGAATAGACTCCCGCGGGGAGACTCAGAAGATACGCGCCGCTGAGATTGGCAGTGGTGGAATAAGCTCCGGCAGTGATCTGCGCGTGAGGAACCGGTTGGTTGTTGCCAAAGCGCACCACTCCGCTGATGGATCCTGAGGGAACGACCTTGGTCAGGCTGTTGGAGAAGATCGGCTCTGCCAGAACTCCGGAATTATAGACGGCGCGAACTGCCCAGCAATAGGTTCCCGCGGCAAGGCTGTCCCAGGCGGTGTCCACGTACTCAAGTCCGGGTATAGTTCCGTCCATGAGAGGTACCCAGAGCTGCGGCTCACTGGTCTGTGAGGCGAGTAAACGGTAAGCTCTGTAGCCGGTCAGAGCTCTCGTGGATCGTGAGCGAAGCGTCAACCCGCTATTATCGATCCTGATATTGTCGATCAGCCAGGAATGCCAGAGTCCATCTCCGGTGAGGGGATCGACTGCCTGCCAGGCGAGGCGGATAAGCTGGCCGCTATAGGCATTCAAACTCATGCTGATCGGGCTGGTGTAGGCATTGAGCCCTTCCGGCTGGAGCGAGCCGTCCCAGAGAACTTCCCAGGTGCTGCCTTGGTCGGTGGAGAGCTTCAGGAAATAGTGATCTCCCGCCTGAGACCCCTGATAGAGGTAGCTGTCGAAGCTCAGAACAGAGTTCGCGGAGCAATTCAGCAGAGGACTGATCAGCCATTCGTCCTGATGGAAAAGGCTCCAGCCCAGTCCTGCCTGCCAGAGTCCCTGAGTCGGCACAGCCGGGGTCTCCGAAGGATTGACGGTTCCGATCCTGCACCAGGTTGGATAGAGACCCTCCGCGCTGGGTG
>DAOPZE010000251.1:0-1252 GCA_035353255.1 Candidatus Cloacimonadota bacterium | reverse complement strand
TTCATTATCAGCAATAACACCATGATCAAGGCGAAAGCTTTCAAGGATGGCTGGGGCGCGAGTCCCACGAACACAGTGCATTATTATATCAATATTCCCGCGTGCTCAGCGCCTACTTACAGCGTTTCGGGAGGAACATACTACTCTCCCTTCCTGCTCTCGCTTTATTGCACGACCCAAGGTGCGGAGATCCACTATACCACTACAGGCGGTGAACCTTCGATTAATTCTCCGAAATATACCAGTCCTCTGAGTGTCACCTCCCCGATGACGGTTAGAGCCAGAGCTTTCCGCTCGAACTATCTGCCCAGTGTCTTCAGTTCTCAGAGTTATGACTTGACGGTTATGCCCGTGGTATTTGACCACAGCGAAGGCATCTATACCAATGCTTTCCTCCTGCAACTTAGCTGTGACACTCCCGGCGCGGTGATCCGTTATACTACCACTGGACCGGAGCCTACTCTTTCTTCCCCCCAATATGAGAGTCCTTTAAGCGTCACTTCAACCATGACAGTTCGAGCCAAAGCTTTCATGACTCCATATCTGCCAGGCGCGACGACCTCCACCCTCTATTCCCTCGCACCCGGCTATCCAGGTTTTGATCCTCCGGGAGGGATGTATAGCTCGCCCCAAAGTGTAACGATCATCCCAGCCGGTCAGAATGAGGTCATCTGCTATACTCTGGATGGCTCAGTTCCTAATGAGACATCTCCTCAGTATGCAACTCCTATTTATATTACGACCAACACTATGATCAGAGCCAGGGGCTACCGAACCGGCTGGAATCCTGGGTATGTCGCATCAGCGAATTATGTGATCGTAGGGAGGTGAACAGGAGCGGGACAGCAACATATCAGGAGATGAAATCACCTGGGTGAGGACAGCAAAGGCGCAAAAACATTGACACATTATCCCCTGTGTGACCAAGGTTCTCCGCAGGACTTGGATCAAGTCCGCAGCAAGGAGTGAACCATGAAGAAGCTGACTGTATGCCTTTTTTTTCTTGTCTGGTTGTTCCTCTCCGCGAATCCGCGGGGTATGACCACTGCGCCTCTCGATGATGGTGGAGTCACGAGTGTAATCCAGGAACGGATATTCCCTCAAGCAATGCCTCAACAGACCACCCAAACCCGTGATGATTGGTATCCTGCCTCCACAATAAACTTCCGCACCATCCTGCCCGCTAGACAGCAGTTCGGGATGAAGTATGAGCACGCCACCAATACCATGAGTCTCTACAGCAGTCAGGGAA
>DAOPZE010000250.1:0-1280 GCA_035353255.1 Candidatus Cloacimonadota bacterium | reverse complement strand
TGACTGGCAGAAACTTACCTGGGGTAGCGGATCGGTGACAACCGTGACAACCTCTCCGTTCAGCGCCCCGAACTGCGTCCTGATGAACAATTCCAACAGCTCGACAGGCCCCTACCTGATCGCGCCACCGGTCAGTTCCGCCTATCCTGTCAATACCCTACGGATCAGATTCAGGGCAAAGGCAGCTTCCGGATTCAGCCTGAATGTGGGTGTGATGTCCAATCCTCTGGATCCCGCAACCTTCACCGGGGGACAGATCGTCATGCTGTCAAACTCATGGACGGAATATACGGTCGATCTGAGAAACTATCAGGGAACCGGTGCCTATATCGCTTTCCAACACAACCAGGGCGGTAATAACAGAAGTATCTACATCGATAATGTGGTGATCGAAGCTCTGCTTCAGAACGATCTCGCCTCGCTGCAGATCACGGGAGAGACGACCCCTAACGCGGGATCAACATATAACTACTCCATCACAGTTGCCAACCGGGGATTAAACACCCAAACTGATTACCAGGTCAAACTATTCAAGACAGGCAACATCGAGCTTGCTTCGGCTGAAGGTCCGGCTCTGACTGGTAATAGCCAAGCCACTGTGACGATACCCTGGACTCCGACCACCGTGGAAAGCACACAGCTCTATGGCAAGATAGTTCTGACCGGAGACCAGAACAGCGGTAATGACCAGACTCCCTCATTGCAGATCACGGTTCAGGAATCAGCAACGACATTGGTGGTGATCGGTTCCGGCAACCAATACAGCAATGAAGTACCGGTCAATATGAACGCGCATAGCAGTCTCTACGAGAATATCTACAGACAGGATGAGATCATCCATGCAGGTTTGATCTCAATAGTGAATTTCTACAATTTCTTCACGAGCAACATCCCGCCCAAGCACACGAAGATCTGGCTGGGGATGACAGACCAGACCGATCTATCCGGTGGCTGGATTCCGGCGAGTCAGCTGAGTCTGGTTTTCGACGGTGAAGTCAACTATCCTTCAGGGATAAACACGATTTCGATCCCCCTGCAGGTGCCCTACACGCTTGTCCAGGGCTACAACTTGGTTATGATGGTTCAGCGCCCTCTTGATCCCGCGGTTTATAGTTACTGGGATAATTTTGCCTGTCAGACCGATACGGTAAACCGTGCTCGCAGAGCAAGCAGTACAGAAGAACTGAATCCCAACAACCCACCGACCGGAGCCTTCACGGGTCAGTTCCCCAAAACTGGCTTCTTTATCACACCCGGTGGCGCAGGCAACCTGAGCGGGA
>DAOPZE010000249.1:0-1303 GCA_035353255.1 Candidatus Cloacimonadota bacterium | reverse complement strand
TTCCCTGACTGCTGTAGAGACTCATGGTATTGGTGGCGTGCTCATACTTCATCCCAAACTGCTGCCTTGCGGGCATGATGGTACGAAAGTTTATCGTGGAGGCAGGATACCAATCATCTCGGGTTAGAGTTGTAGTATGAGGCAATTCTGGGGGGAATATCCGTTCCTGAATGACGCTCGTTGCTCCACCATCATCGAGAGGCGCAGTGGTCATACCCCGCGGGATCGCGGAGAGGAACAACCAGACAAGAGAAATAAGACAAACTGTCAGCTTCTTCATGGTTCACTCCTTGCTGCGGACTTGATCCAAGTCCCACGGAAAACCTTGGTCACACAGGGGATATTGTGTCAATGTTTTTAAGCCGATGTCGTCCTCACCCAGGGGTTATCTTCTCCTGATATGAAGCTGTCCCGCTCCTGTTCACTTACCTGTGATCACATAGTTTGCGGAAGCGACATACCCCGGATTCCAACCGGTTCTGTAGCCCCTGGCTCTGATCATTGTATTGGTCGTGATTGTAAGAGGAGTGACGTATTGAGGAGAGGTCTCATTGGGAACTGAGCCATCCAGAGTATAGCAGATGACCTCATTCTGACCTGCTGGAACAATAGTCACACTTTGGGATGAGCTATATATCCCTCCCGGAGGATCAAAGCCCGGGTAGCCCGGTACCAGAGAATAGAGAGTAGATGACGTAGCGCCTGGCAGATATGGGTCCATGAAAGCCTTGGCTCGTACTGTCATGGTTGAAGTGACGCTTAGGGGACTCATGTATTGGGGAGAAGAAAGAGTTGGCTCCGGTCCAGTGGTAGTATAACGGATCACCGCGCCGGGAGTGTCACAGCTAAGCTGCAGGAGGAAAGGATTGGTATAGATCCCTTCACTATGGTCAAATTCCACGGGCAGAACCGTCAAGTCATATCTCTGAGAACTGAAGACACTGGGCAGATAGTTCGAGCGGAAAGCTCTGGCTCTGACTGTCATAGGGGAGGTGACACTCAGGGGACTTGTATATTTCGGAGAAGACATCGAGGGTTCACCACCGGTAGTCGTATAGTGGATCTCCGCGCCTTGGGTCGTGCAGTAGAGCGAGAGCATGAAGGGAGTGTAGTATGTACCTCCTGAAACGCTGTACGTTGGCGCTGAGCAGGCGGGTAAATTGATATAATAATGCACTGTGTTCGTGGGACTCGCACCCCAGCCAGCTTTGAAAGCTTTTGCCCTGATCAAGGTGTTGTTACTGATAGTGAAGGGTCTCGTATAGAGCGTCGAGCTGGAACTCGGTTCTCCGCCGCCGGTTGT
>DAOPZE010000248.1:0-1329 GCA_035353255.1 Candidatus Cloacimonadota bacterium | reverse complement strand
GCCGGCGGAGTCACGGTGACGCCGGTCTGCTTGACTTTTGACACCTGCATGTACTGCGGGTTGTCTTTCTGAGCCGTGACGGTGATCTCTATCGTCTTACCCAGGCACATCTCCGGGACGTAGGCTTTGCGCTGCTCTTCGGTGAGTCCACACGCATCCATGAGCAGTTTTTCGCGCCACGCGGCTTTCTCGGTGATGAAATAAGTGTCGCGGATGGTCCTGCCCTGCTCGTCTTTCAGAATGCAGACGTAAAATTCGGTGAGGTTATCGGTAGTGCCCTCTTTGATGTCTTCGATTACGACGTTGTAGGTTCCCGGGGTGCCGATGAAGCTGCCACCGTCCGGAATGTTGCTCATATCTCTTGGTTCCATTCTCAAATCCTCCTTAGAATGGGATCGCGTCAGCCGTAACTATCGGTCTAAGCGTTTGTTGCGTTAGTTTCTGGATTATATTCTGCGGGTATTCGATCACGTTTCCCCGCGCCTGTGATGCCTCGTAAATTTTTGTAATGAGAGTTTCTTGATGTGGAGAAAATTCCACACCCCCCTGTATGCCTTCCCAGTAGTCTGAGGGGTTAAAGTCTTTCGGTTCAATGCTTTGCTGTAGTTTGAACACGAAAAAGTCGTATAATAAGATCCAAGTCCATGCCCGCTCATCGTCGCTCATACGGTCGGTCAGGACCGCGGCACGATTCACCCCTGAGCAGTTCGGGCAGGGCACGTACACGCTGGGGATCATCAGCCAGTCGTATTCGGCTTGTTGTGCCGCCTGTGCCTCCCTATGTATGTGTCGGTCGAGGATGGGGATCCCGTACGGTGCCCAGCATGTCCCGCATCCCTCCGGCTTTGGCTTTGGCTGGGCGTAGATCGCCCTTTTCAGGGACGCAATTGTGACCTTACCTTTCAGGATTAGCGCGTCACTCAGCCTGTCGATATCCTGAATCTCCGGAGTGGATTTCGCCACTACCTCCAGCTGTGCCGTGGTGAGAGACAGCCCCACCCGTGTACAGACTTCCTGCAGATCAATTAGCTTTGCCACGTTTCACTTCCTTATCTGCGAACTGACAGCACATCTTGTATCCGTTTTTGACTTCGATGCCTTGCGCTATCGCCCATTCAGATACCTTGTCCGGGATATCAAGAAACAGGTCATCACCATAATCGTCCCGGAATGCTCTCTGCTCGATAGCGGTCATGTAAACCCCATCAGCCAGCCGTTCCAGCTTCCCTGCCCTTCCCTTTCCCTGAGAGCTCTCGTTTCCCTTCCCTCCTTCCGTCCCTTCCTGGGAACTTACAGGAGTTCTCGGAGCACCGGTGACCCCCTGGGGGG
>DAOPZE010000247.1:0-1349 GCA_035353255.1 Candidatus Cloacimonadota bacterium | reverse complement strand
AGGCACTCACCGCAGAGGGATACTGCTTGACCGAACCATCGGGTAACGTTACATTTATAGGCATAATGAACTCCTGTTCAGATGTGATACGTCGATACAAAGGACGTACCCAAAGTTCACTGAATTGAGCCCATGATATTTGTCAAGCATTAGACGGTAAGCATGTCTCCGCCTTCCTCGTTCCTGGGTGGATAACTCCTGGTTCTGAACAATGATATTCTGAGTCAACATGGAAAAATCAGTCTTGAA
This sequence comes from Candidatus Cloacimonadota bacterium, assembly GCA_035353255.1. Lineage (GTDB taxonomy): Bacteria > Cloacimonadota > Cloacimonadia > Cloacimonadales > Cloacimonadaceae > PHBP01. The sequence goes on along the minus strand of DAOPZE010000247.1, from coordinate 1,100 downwards.
CCGGCAATGTGGATCGACCAGTATACTTAAAAGGGTGACTCTCCAATGTGCAATTCATCCAGAAATCTCCTAGCTTCTCCCCAAGCTATACCAGGAGATACTAGGATAACACTAGGATAACACTAGGATAACACTAGGATAATATCCTATCGTTATGCTAATATTATCCTGAGATTGACCTGTGATTCTTTAGTGACTCTTCGAGAGGATCTAGATGATTATTTTGTGTCCGTAATGGAGGTCAATGATGGCATAGGTATCCTCGTAAGAATGACGATCTGGCGGGAATTCAGCTTGGCAAGGGCTTTCATAGCAATATTATGTATATGTGGGAGAGCGATCAACGCAGTGCTGATCAGCTTTCCTGTTTCAGAATAATAAAACCAAATGAGGATAGAAGAACATGAAGAACAACGGCTTGAAGAACATTCCCTTTAGCAGTATCGTCGATCTGGAAACGCTGGTTGAATTTCGTCCGGGGCAAATTGTGAGCATGACTCTGGCTCAGAACCCCGCCGTTAGTATCACCCTTTTTGCCTTCGACAAAGACGAGGAGATCAGCACCCACGAATCAGAAGGCGATGCCCTGGTGACGGCGCTGGATGGCGTTGCCGAGATCACAATTGAGGGAGAGAAATTCATCCTCAAGAAGGGCGAAACGATCGTTATGCCGGCGAGAAAACCTCATGCTGTAAGAGCTACGGAGCAGTTCAAAATGCTGCTGGTGGTGGTGTTTTAAGAATCTGGCATTTTTTGTATCGATCTGAATAACTCAGTATCTCACCCATATTGACCAGCTGTTTATTACCTGGATCAAGTTTCGTTACAATATCAGTTTCTGATGTTTGGCAGACTTTTCGCCATTCGTAACGAATTCAGTACAGCCAGGACGGTCACTCCCACATCGGCGATAACTGCTTCCCAAAGAGTTCCGATTCCGGCAACACCCAGGCTCATGACCAGAGCTTTGATACCCAGGGCGAGTATGACGTTCTGCACCACAAAGCAGTAGGATAAGCGGGAGAGTTCGATTGCTTTGGTAAGCTGTTCGGGTTTGTCATTCATGAGCACGATGTCCGCGGATTCGATCGATGACGCGC
>DAOPZE010000246.1:0-1358 GCA_035353255.1 Candidatus Cloacimonadota bacterium | reverse complement strand
AGGGTTACGGTCTTCTTGTACTGAACCGTAATAGCTCGCATCAGTCCCGTGGCATCCGGGCGCGCCTCATCGATACATTCCACCAGCTTGGAGGCGTAACGCGGGTTTCTGCGCTTCATCTCAGCCAAATCGTAGTATTCCTCGTGAAACAGGTAGCGACAGTCAGTAAAGTCAGGTTTGCGTGTCGCCGGATCGAGATAGACGTTCATGGGTGAGACATAGTCAAGCCTGGGTGTCCCGGTCATGTAGTTGTGCTGCACGTCTCTGGTGTTCCAGATCGCCCGTGCAACTCCCATCCCGGTGTAATAGCGGTCATACTGACACATCTCCATTGTGCTGAAGAAGTCGAACTGCTCCAGCGCGTAGGCGATCTCCAGCTCCAGAAGATCCTGAGCCTTATCCGCCACTCCGTCGTATCCGTGCAGATCCACGTCGATCTGAGCGCCTGTCTGCATGCTCACCAGCCACTTGATTGATTTCCACAGCCAGTTATCGACGTAAAACTTGCCTTGCCAGTTAGGTGCAGCCTGTAGCGGTCTGAGCGGGAGATCGTTTTTCCTGATCTTGATCCCGTTCTCAGCCTGCTCATCCCATTTGCAGGTGTTCCGGTAAACCTTGGCGGTGTTGAAGAGGTGATCCAAATGCTTGACCTCAAAGGTCTTGCGCTCTATGGGTTCAAACTGTTTCGCGTAATTCATGGTGCTTACTCCCTCACCCAGCACGTCTTAAACTCGCCCTGAGCCGTGACGTTGCCGGATAGACATATTTTCTTGCCGGTAAATTGATCGCAGGTCTCGCCGCACTTCCCCGGATCTACCTTGGGGCGTGGCGTACGTAGATAGCGCCCATCTTCTGGATGAAGGCGCGTATAATGCTTGGAACGGCTTGAGACCATCGATTCACTGCTGATACAGTGCCCCGTAAATCCGCAAACCTCACATTTCCACTGAAAAGACTTCATGCTATAGCCTCTATTGCTGAAATTATGTTGTTATGACTCGGTACCTGTAAAGCCAGCTTCGGAGCCGGTTCTGTTTCTGAGACGCAGAGCGTGATCCCGAATGCCATCACCCGGTCGTCCTTCGCGCCTTCCTGAGCGTTCCATGTTGCAATGCCCTTCGGTGTCCTGGTGATGATGTAGGTCTTCATCTCGTTTATGAGCGCGTGGTCATTGAACAAGAGCGGATTTGACTCGTATTCATTGACAAATCGCCGTAAACGGTCGACTATCATCTGTTTGGTCTGGTGACTCGTATGCCATCCCACCTTGGTTGTTTCTGTCTTGGTCTGATCGTCCACCACCTTCCTGATGTACATATTCGCGGAGGGATAATCCCGCAGAATGGAGTCGATCACGG
>DAOPZE010000245.1:0-1359 GCA_035353255.1 Candidatus Cloacimonadota bacterium | reverse complement strand
GATATCAGTGACTTTCTAGCTCCGGTCTTGTGGCGCAGTTTTGACGATCAGCGCGAGGATAAATCCAGCATTTTGGAGGGTAACTATCTCTATAGCGGTGGGGTGGATAGCTACTCAAACCACACGATCAAAATATATGATCTTTCCTATCCCGGGGTTCCGTTAACAATAGCTACGATTCCCCTGGTTAGTCAGATCAGCCACATGGAAAAAGTGGGGAACCTCCTCTACATGATTTCTCAGAATCATACCTTACGTATCTGGGACGTGACCTATCCGGCTTTGCCCGTGGAATATGGAACTTTGACGCTTCCCGAAACCCCGATTGACTTTCTGATCCATACCAACGCGATGGTAGTCCTCTTTGCCGATTCCTTCGCCATCTATAAGCTGTCTGATCTGCTGGAGGGCGATCCGGTCGGCACCTGTCCCTTGCAGGGTGTGGGGATCAGCCTGGCTCTCAGGGGGAACGATGTGATCATCGGCACAAACAACAAGGCGATCCTCTATGAATGCCGCGACGCCTTTGCGATCTGCAATGCCTCAGGAGAAGATCCCACGGACGTTCCACAGGTACAACTCTTAGGCTGCTATCCCAATCCCGGCAGGGGTTTCATCACCATCGAATACCGACTTCGCGAAGCGGCTAACATTACCGTGGATATCTACAATTCCAGAGGACAACGCGTGAACAGTATGGATTATGGGATGCAGGAGACCGGTCCGCAAACGGTGGTCTGGAGTGGTGAGGATGAGCAGGGAACTGCTTGCAGAAGTGGGATCTACTACTATAGAATCAGGAGTAAGGAGTATGGGGTGAGTGGGAAGATGGTATTGTTCGAGTAGAGTGGACGATATGGACGGGATGGACAGTTTGGACGAAATGGACAGGTCCGTGAAGACTAATCGGGATACGGAGGGCTTATTGCCCAAACATGGGGGTTATCGCAAACTGAAAAGCTTCCAGCTTTCCCAGCTTGTATATGACCTCACGGTACGCTTTTGTGAGCTTTACATTGATAGATTCAGCCGAACTCATGACCAGATGGTGCAGGCAGCCCGTTCCGGAGTGCAAAACATCGCGGAAGGCAGCCAGGCGAGCGGTACTTCTAAAAAGACCGAGATCAAGCTGACCAACGTTGCCAGAGCCAGCCTGGAAGAACTCAAGCTGGATTATGAAGACTTCCTCCGCCAAGGGGGATATACACTCTGGGCAGATGACGATCCCCGCAGAAAAGCCCTGGTCCAAAGACGCTGCAGCACCGCTGACGAAGTGGCTCAGTGGATAAGGGAAGTGAGAAACAACCCCTGTCAACAGGGTGGACAAGCAGAGCACAATGGACTAAATGGACAGCATGG
>DAOPZE010000244.1:0-1395 GCA_035353255.1 Candidatus Cloacimonadota bacterium | reverse complement strand
ATGCCGATGCTGTCCACTTCGTAGAAATACGCACCCATCTGTACTTCAGTGAAGGTTGTCCATTCCGTGCCGTTGAATTTGAGCAAGGCTCCCATCCCATAGGGCTGATAACCGGATAGCCAGAGTGCGCCGTCCGGTGCGAAGGTCAGGCAACTTGCGGACTGGCAATAGCCCAGGGGATCAGTGAAGTTCGTCCAGATCCCGCCGTCGAACTTCTTCAAGCCATACCACTCCGTGCCCACCCACAAAGCGTTATGCGAGTCCACCGCCAGGGAGAGGATGATCTGCAGATCTTGATCCGTGTTGTTGGTATGGTACAGAGTCCAGTTCGTGCCGTCATATTTCTGCAGACCGTTATAAGTCCCGACCCAGAGGACACCTTGATGGTCGATCGCCAGAGAGAGGATGCAATTGTGCCCCAGCCCGCTGTCCAGCGTCTCATACACCGTCCAGGAGAATCCATCGAAGGAAACCAGCCCTCCCCAGGAGCTACCGGAATCTCCTGTGCCGATCCATTTCGTGCCCTGGCTGTCGATCACGATGGCATTGATGTAATTGAAAGGTAGCGGTGAGTTAGAAGTATTGTAATAGACCTTTTCCTGAGTCGTCCTGTCATATCTGACCAGTCCTCCCGTGGTGCCGATCCAGAGGATATCTCCTTCCTGTGCGATAGTCCGGACATTGGAATTGTAGGTAAAACTTGTCCAGTCATTCAGCTGTGCCATCAGCCGGGTAAAAACAAACAAACATATAAGCAGTATGAGTTTCTTCATAACTCCTCCCACAATTTCATGCTTATGAGAGCACAATCTCCAGTCAAGTAAAAAAGTTGCGGGCAGCTTCAGAAGTTTGTTGATTAGTTCAGAACGTTTCCGATAAATGTACCACTGGCTTCCGCTGGCATACTTTTTTCAATCACTCTATACGCTTCAAAAGATCTTTCAGGAGGTTGCATATCCCCCGGGGAAAAACATCCTCCCATATATATAAGGGGGGACAGTTTTGGATTTATAGGGACAGTTGTTGAAATATCTTGGAATAATCTCCATTGTTTCAACCCATTTTAATGCTTTACTTGAGTGTAGGCGGTGGTTTGAATCACCGTGTCAAGGCGGTCTCCGCGGATACCATAACCCGTTTCACCGGGGTTCAGATGGAAAAGCGATAACCTCAATATACTAATAGTTTTGTGACCGCAAGACGCTGATCACCCTGATAGGCTGCGAGGAGATACAATCCCGGAGCCTGTTTCCCGATTTCTATACTATATTCCCCTTCCCGCATACCGGTGGAGGACTTGCTGAGAACTGCCAGACGTCTGCCCCGGAGGTCATAGAGCTCAAAACTTAGCTCTTCAGGTTTGATCTCTGAGCTTGTAGTCAGCCTGGCGGTAAG
>DAOPZE010000243.1:0-1446 GCA_035353255.1 Candidatus Cloacimonadota bacterium | reverse complement strand
CATGTCGTCGGTCTGGCTCTTGTCCCGGTTGATCTCGACGGCGATTACGGCGTTCTGATACCACTTCGACAGCGCTACCAAGTATTCCCGGTATTCATACGCGTCAAAATGCCCGTGAATCGTGGCACAAGTGCAGCGCTTCATCCTGTCCCAAACATAGGCGACTGAGTAGTCAGCCCCGTCCCATACTCCGCCTGTATCCGCTCCGATCACATACCGGTTGCGCCACTGCTCTGTAGCGGGCTTTTCCCAGACCTTGAGCCAGCCCCGAGCCGTCCGGGAGATCATCACTCTCAGCCCCTCGATAGCGCCTTGCCAGGAAGGGATAACGCTCTTAGCCTGAATCTGAGCCAGAGTAGCCAGGTCAAATACACTCGTGCCTGATGCCTGAAAACATTCGTCCAGCGTAGCCGGGTATTCCTGCATGAAGAACTGTAAGTCGCCATCGCACTTGTCGTCGATCGTGTTTCTCCGCCAGAAGAGCTGTTCCCTGGTGATCTGCGGATGATCCTTGACCAGCTTTACTTCATTGCCATATCTCCCGGATTCGGAGAGGATGAGCTGATAGTTCTCCGGGATAGGCGTGGCGTGTGCTGTGTTTCTGAACCAGGGGATAAAGAACAGCGTGTATCCGCCTTCTCCCCGCTCCGCCATTCTACATCTACGCTCGAACCAGTTCCCCACTCCGTTCCCCGTAGATTCCAGGATGATCACGGTGCGTGGCAGGTCAGGGATAGATTGCAGCAGTCCGCCCATAGTCTCTTTGGCGTTGGGATAGAAGGCAACCTCAGAGCCGTGAAAGGCATGCACTCCCTTTCCCCGGATCTCTTTGTTCTGAGCAGAGCCTATCACGATCTTGGAGTCCGTGCCGCTGAATACGAGCTCTTTCGCGTTCGATGCCTTCGTCTCAGGTCTCAGAGCCAGCTCCATCCCGTCATGAAAGCGCTTGGTCATCTCGAAGATTTCCCGGGCGTTCTCATCGTTGTACCCCAGAAGATAGGAGTTGTAATTCGAGTTAAAGGCGGTGATGGAGTAGATGATCGCCTCAGAGATCGTGGATATCCCCTCACGTCTGGGCTTAGGCACGATGATGCGAACAGGTTCGTTGTTCTGCCACTTTTCCCAGATCAGATCTATCAGCTCAGTCTGAACAGCGTTAGGCACGAGCTTCACCTTCTCCGCGGATTCAGTCTTGATCCACAGCCGCCCCTTCATGATGGCGCGCCGCCAGTCATTGGCATAGCGCTCCCGGAGCTTCTTTCTGGGCGCGTGGAGCTTCTCGGCTGGGGTCATAGGTTAATAACAGCCTGCTGTAGTTCTGATTCAATGCGCTTGGCTGCGATCTCGCAATACTTTTCTTCTTTCTCAATCAGAATATATCTGCGGTTGTATCGGATGCATGCAATAGCGGTCGTGCCACTTCCGGCGAACGGGTCGAGGATTAGG
>DAOPZE010000242.1:0-1491 GCA_035353255.1 Candidatus Cloacimonadota bacterium | reverse complement strand
CCCAGAGAACCTAACATCTTTTAGCTTTTGATATTTGTCAAGGTGATTTTTGGGAAACAGGTATCGGGATCGATCTCGATAAGGGAGGGGAAGCTTGGTCATCCTCACTATAGAACTACACTGAAAACTTCAAATCGGGATATCTGCCGATACCGATGATCAGCTTGCCAGCAGAACAGAGATATTGCTTCAGCCTCAGACCCTCATATCTGACAAACTGAGCTTTGATTCGGTTCACAAACTTCTTGGTCATGCTATCTCCTTGTCCCAGTTGTGATCATTGATCCGGAGCCAGGTAAGCGCTACTCTGAAGGTTGGCTGATCAGATAGCAATGTGTTTAGGTGAAATTGTACTTGACATGATAATCTGGATATGGTTTCATGCGACTAATGGTTCCGTTCTTGAAATTATTACTATTTCTAGTGTTTAAATGACCTCTTTGGTTTAGTAAGTTAAATAGCGTGATGATAATGGGGCGGTTAACTCTGCCCCATTCTTGATAAGGATAAGATATGAAAATCCACTTTCTTTTGTTAATCCTGACACTACCATGTCTTATATTAAGCACAACAAGAACTGTATCTCTGGATGAAACACAGCAATACACAAGCATTCAATCCGCAGTGAATGAATCAAGACATGGTGATGTCGTACAAGTGTATCCTGGACGCTACGAAGAGAATATCGAGTTCATAGATTACAATATCTCGCTTGTGAGCCTGTATGCTACAGACCCCCAACAACAATACATCGAAAACACTATCATAGATGGAAACATGAATTCATGTTTCAGAGTTATCAACGGAGAGACAATTACAATCACTGGCTTTACTATGGTAAATAACGAGGAGGGCAACTACAGCGGCGACCTGAATTTTGCTGGTGGTGGTATATATCTAAAACTCTATTCTCAAGCCATCGTTACTCATTGTATTATTAGGAATTGTATTGCGTTGGGTGGAGGCGGTATCTCTGTAACACAGCACTCATCTCTGACTTTGTCAGCCGTTCAAATCTATGAGAACCAAGCAATTTACGAAGGGGGTGGATTACAATTCAATTCCTCAGACAACCTTGCAATTGATCAGAACAATCTCTGCTCTATTTACAATAATTCCGCACCTTCCGGGATGGATATAAATATACGGTTTATCACTGAAACCACAAATCAGTATAGCATTTCTCTGTTGTTAGGCAGTATACCCCTTAGCGAACCAGATGGTTTCTACATTGCTGTTCGATACGCTAACCTGGACATAAGCATACAGAATGGATTCCTTGATCTGATAGATCATGATCTGTACGTATCTCCGGATGGTAACGATACCAATGACGGCTTATCGTCCACATCGCCGAAAAGAAGCATAGCGAATGCCATGCAGATCATCGCATCAAATCCGGACAACCCCAGAACAATTCATCTTGTCCCAGGAGTTTACTCGCACACGCAGAATGGACAAGTTTTCCCTATCGGGATGAAGTCACACACA
>DAOPZE010000241.1:0-1496 GCA_035353255.1 Candidatus Cloacimonadota bacterium | reverse complement strand
GTGCAGAGGATGCACCATCTGTAAGCGTACCTGTCCCGTCGGCGCGATCAAAGGTGAGGTCAAACAGGTCCATGAGATCGACCCCATGATCTGCATCAAGTGCGGCGCCTGCGTCACAGCCTGTAAATTCAAAGCAATATCCTAAAGGAGCGAGCTTATCATGAAGAACGAAAAGATCATCTACATAAATGACAGACCCGTAGTCTGGGAAGACGAGACCAATATCCTGGCGCTTGCCCGGAAAGCACATATCGAGATCCCCACCTTCTGCTATCACTCTGACCTCAGCATCTATGGTGCCTGCAGGCTGTGTCTGGTCGAGGTCGAGGGCAGAGGACTCGTTACCTCCTGCTCCACCACGCCCTTTGAAGGAATGAGGGTCAGGACCAATACCTCGCAGATCCTGAAACTGCGCAAGACGATCGTGGAGATGCTTCTGGCAAACCATGATCAGGAATGCACCCGGTGCGACAGAGCCTCGGATTGTAAGCTCCGCGACCTCTCTAACAGGCTGGGGATCACGAACGTCAGGTTCAGACGAACACGCCAGCCGAAGACCATCGACAGAGGCTCTCCCTGCCTCGTGCGTGACCCGAATAAATGCGTACTCTGTGGCGATTGTGTGCGGTTCTGCAGCGAAGTTCAGGGGATCGGAGCGATCGACTTTGCCAATCGTGGCGAAGGTGTTGTGGTTACTCCCGCCTATGGCAAGAGTCTCGAGCATGTTGACTGTGTGCACTGCGGACAGTGTGCCGCGGTGTGTCCCACGGGAGCTTTGACGATCAAGAGCCAGATAGAATACGTCTGGGGAGATCTGCATGATGCGAAGAAGACGGTCGTGGCGCAGATAGCTCCTGCCGTGAGAGTGGCTCTGGGTGAGATGTTTGGTCTTCCCGCGGGTGAACTTACCACAGGACGCCTGATCACTGCCTTGCGCATGATCGGCTTTGACAAGGTCTTTGATACCTCCTTCGCGGCTGACCTGACCGTGATCGAGGAAGCCAATGAATTCATCTCACGCAAGACCAGGGGAGAGAAACTCCCCATCTTTACGAGTTGCTGCCCTGCCTGGGTGAAGTTTGCCGAGCAGAGCTACCCGCAATTGCTCAATCATCTCTCCAGCTGCAAGTCGCCTCAGCAGATGTTCGGTTCGGTCGCACGGAAGCGTCTGCCGGAACAGCTGAACGTCGTGCCGGAAGATCTGGTCGTAGTCTCTATCATGCCCTGCACCGCCAAGAAGTTCGAAGCTATCAGGCCGGAGTTTACTCACGAAGGACTGCCCGAGGTGGACTATGTGCTGACCACCCAGGAGATAGGCAAGATGATCAAGGAAGCAGGCATAGACTTCCGTAATCTGGAGCCTGAATCAATGGACCTGCCGATGGGCTTTGCCACCGGCGCGGGTGTGATCTTTGGCAATAGCGGCGGAGTGTCTGAAGCGGTGATCCGCTATGCCGCCGACAAGCTCCAGATCCCCGTTCCTGAAAGCATCGTGC
>DAOPZE010000240.1:0-1508 GCA_035353255.1 Candidatus Cloacimonadota bacterium | reverse complement strand
GGTGGCTTTATGACAGTATAGATAAATATCTTGACGCCAATCAAGCTCAAAGCATAAATCGTCTCATGAGGTGCTTATGATGAAACTATCGAAAGCCGTGGCGATGATTTGTGTTTTCTTTACCTTAGGATTGATCCGTATCGCTGATCTATCAGGCGCGCCGGTCTGGTTCAGCACCGGGATATCCGATGAAACAACTATCATTGGCAATGGAAGCTCCCCCATTCTGGACAGAGACGAAGCAAACGCTCGCAGATCGGCTCTCGAAGATGCTCTGCTCGATGCTTCCCGCCAGGTCTACACCGAAGTTCGGGCTTACACCCGGAACCGCGAAACAGAAGCTGAGACCAATAGCCAGTTCTTCCTGAAGGACGTCCAGATCAGTTCCTGCCTGAGTCTTTGCGGCTACACGGAATTGAACAGCAAAGCCGAGAACAAACAGTGGTTCGTTCAGATCTCCATCAGCCGGGAGAGGTTGCGTCAGCATTACACCAGCCTCGTCGATAAAACTCTGGACGATGCTATTGTGCTGAATGAGCGGATCGGGAGTACTATTCCGCTCGACCCCGGGACTGCCCTATCCCTGAACCAAAGCCTTCGCGCGCTTCTGGATGAGCTCTCCCGCAACATGTTGATCCTTGGCTCTCTAAGCTCTGATCATCTGGACGCTTTCATGCCCAGGATGAAGGATCTGCCCAGCGTCAGTGAAGTGGATTATCAGATCCTCGATCTCAAGGGAAACCCGCGTCAAAGCTATGAAGACCTCGCTCAGGAAGCGATCTCCGGGTTAAAAAAGGAATTCAAACAGCCGGGAACCTATACGATGAGCTATATCGAATGGGCAAGCACAGGCTATTCCTCGGAATTCTCTCAGGCTTTCAGTCAATTTCTGGCGGCTCAGTTGGAAAGTCAATTCGGCTGGAGCAAGGCAAAAACAGAGCTTATTCCCGAATACAGCGTCAGTGGACAGATCCTGGAAGAAGGCGACCGGCTCGATCTCATCCTGCGTTTCACAGGGAAAGACATTAGCCAGACCATTCCGGTCTTGATCACCCCCGCGACGATCGCCTGGCTCGGTAGCGACAAGATCCGCCCCAAAGACCTGGAGACCAGGCTCAAAGAACGCAAGGAACTCCTGGAAGAGGCATTGCTCTCGAACAAGCTACAGGCAAGGGTCAAATCCCTGGAATTCGGTCGAGAACCCGCCATCTACCGCTTTGGCGACAAGGTCAACATCCTGGTACGCGCCAATCAGGCGTGCTACGTCACCCTGATCTATATCGAAGCGAATGGAGATCGCAACGTTCTGGTGCAAAATATGAGGATCTCTCCGGACGTGATCAATGAGTGGGTACCCGTCAAAGTCGCTTCCTTCACGGCATGGGAACCCTCCGGCATTGAACAGCTCTGGCTCCAGGCAGACGTTATCCGCCTGCCGGAATTCGCGGTGAACCGGGTCGAACTCGGCAGTGGCGCCTACAAGATGATAGCGAAGGACATGTCTCCCA
>DAOPZE010000239.1:0-1522 GCA_035353255.1 Candidatus Cloacimonadota bacterium | reverse complement strand
AAATAGACGTGTCGCGACCTAATGACCGGAGATACCAAGAGTGCTTCGCGGGCATCACAAACATCAGCTGTATGTAATACGCTTTCCATCACTTCACCCCATTCCCGGGATCGCCATGTCCATCCCGTCCATTCCGTCCATTCCGTCCATACCCCCGGCTCTGATGCTCCAGATTCAGCGCCCGCGTATCCACCTTATTAAAGCTATCCACCAGCGCTTTCCGGACATATTCCTTCTCTTCCGGCAGTCCACACTCCTCCGGTATCGTCCCCGCCAGTTGCCTTAAGGAGCACTCATACTCCGGGCAGTCCTGGCACTTACTGATCGCGACGACTCTCCGTCGCAACGGAGCCTTCTCTTTTCTCTCTTCTCTCTTCTCTTCCATTATTTCCTTCCTCTTTTACTCTTTAACTCTGTTTTATTCCCTTTCAGTTTATCGTACTCATAGCTAACCCCATCCTCGATCACCTGGCTATCACCGCCTGGTGTCCGTCCGGGGAACAGACCTTTCAAAGTATCATACAGTTGCGTGATCTCCCATAGCGTCAGCGCCCGGAGTGACGGCTTGAATCCCCACACTTCCATGTTCGTGTGCAGCCAATCCAGGTCGTGCCCGTTCGTAGCCACCAGTCCCATGATCGTCTGCCGCCATTTCACGCACTTAGTCTTCTCATTCTTCTTGGCATAGATCCTCATCGTAGAGATCGCCTGCCGTTTCTGCCCTGAATCCAGCGCGTTCCAATGCGTAGCGCTAAATCTCTTCAGCAGATACTTATCCACGCGCATCTGATCCCAGCCTGCCGCCATAGCCAGGTGCCAAAATAGCTTCCCCTGCTCATCAAATTCAGCTTTCGGCATCACACCCTCCGTAGCGCAGGACGTTGTAGCGCAGGACTCCGTTCCTGCGACCCTGATCCCTCATCCCTGTTCCCTGTTCCTTGAGGTCCCTCATCTCTCACCCCACCAAACTCAATATCTGATGAAACTCATCGCTATATTCTCTCATGATCCTCAGTCCTTCCTTCCGGCGAAGCCCCTTTTTAAACCCCGCCAAGTCGAATTTCTTGTTGAACTTAAAGTACTTTTGCCTGTCGATCTTAGGCAGTTCCTGGATCATTCCGATCGACGCCATATACTTAACGATCCGGTGAGCCGTACGGATATGGATGTTGGTGATATCCGCGACGATTGTTGCCGTGAAAGGCTTGTCATATTGCGAGATGAAGTTCTCGACCTTATCGAATTCTGGACTGTTGGTCATACAGCTTCCGCCTTCTTTTTGAGATCATCGATCGTCACCCTGGTCAGCTTACGCACCCTGGCGTACCCTTCGAGACGTTCCAGAGCCTTGCCCAGCTTGCGCAGGTTCCCACCGGTCTCTCCATAGAGATGCTGGATCAGGTCGTCTGCGATCTCGATCTCAGCGCTCACGGAAAGCACCTTCGCGTAGTCTGCGGGATCCAGCTTCTTAAACTGGCAGAAGAAGTTGCAACGGTCGAAGACATGCTTGTTATAGCTCTCC
>DAOPZE010000238.1:0-1525 GCA_035353255.1 Candidatus Cloacimonadota bacterium | reverse complement strand
TCTCTCTGAGCTCCAGCTTGAGATCCAGATCTTTGGCGATCTTCGCCGTGACGATGCTGAAAACTACATCTTTATAGTCTCCAGACGCCATATCACCCAGGGGAAAGGTTTTGGCGCTGTTGCCGGAAAGGTAAACCTCAGTCCCCGTGAGTATTTCCACGCTGACGTTCCGAGCGGTGCCCAGTCCCCGATTCTGGATCCTGGCTTTGATCTCGACCTGTTCTCCCGGCTCGATCTTGTTGTTGCCGCTAAAGTCGTCGATGCCGATATCCGCCACATAGAGATCCGGCGCGCGCAAGGCTGAGGTATTGAAGCTTAAGTTAACATTATCGGGCGGAAAGCCATTCTGTTCCGTGAACCCGATCTTCAGCTCCGCCTGAGTGTCACGGGTATCGCTGCCGGCGACCAGTTGTAGGGTCTTACTTATAGTTTCTCCAGCAGCGATCTCGCCAAAATACAGGCTGCGTGAAAAGCTCACTCCCTGGGCATTGAGTAGATCAAAGGTAGCTTCCACCATGTTTGCGCTACCCTTGCCCTCGTTTCTGACCGAGATTTTGACCTGAGCAGATTCTTCTGCTTCCAGAATATTATTACCGGACGGTTCTGAGAAGGTCAACGTTACCTTCAGATCAGGCGGGATAAGGGCGACCGAGGCACTGCTCTGCCCCTGCACCGGAGCTCTATCGGTGGAGGCAAAGGTCCCAGCGCTGCCCACCAGCTTTGCCTCGAGGTAATCCCAGCCCAGGTTTTCATTGAGCTGCCGGGTCACCATGAGTTTATAGCTGCCGATGTTTTGTTTTACGGAAGGTGCTTTGTCCAACGGTACCACGATCTGAAAGCTCTTCTCCGGGATGGTCAGGGTGAATTTCTGCGCGTCCGCATCATAATTTCCCAGGGTTCCGCTCAGCTGAACCGTTTCCCGGCTGTTTGCCAACAAAGCAGTCAGCCTCAGGCGCAGCTTGCTTTGGTTTGCATCGTACACGGTCCGGGCATCCAGGATCTTCTGCTCGTATTCTTTCTGAATAGCAACTCTGCGTGCCGTGGCATCTTTTTTACGCTGTTCGAACTGAGCGGATGTCTCGAATTCCCCCTTCACCGGGTTTTGTAGATCTTTCAGCTTGCCATCCCGCTCCGCTTCCAGACTGCCGGACGAGAAGGGCGTATCCAGCCAGCCCTTGATCGCGAGGGCTTCGTCCATCACCGAACCTGACAGTATAGCCGTCGCTATTACCAAACAAACACAAATAATAAATCGTTTCATTTACTCCTCTCTTCTGTAACACTGGCTGCAGCCGGTCGTAGCGCAGGACTCCGTTCCTGCGTGAAATATCCACGTTGCGCAGGACGCTGTTCCTGCGGATAACACCCCACGTTGCGCAGGACGCCGTTCCTGCGGATAACACCACGTTGCGCAGGACGCCGTTCCTGCGTGAGAAACCTCATCTCAATTAACATTTGCGCTTCAAACTCTATCCCATATTTATATTAAGTTGCGTTTCTTGTTTTATACGCAGGAACGGAGTCC
>DAOPZE010000237.1:0-1525 GCA_035353255.1 Candidatus Cloacimonadota bacterium | reverse complement strand
GTGTGGTCTAGGGCGATCTGATAGAGGCTGCGGACGTGATCGTCATCCAGGCTGTAATAGGTCGTGACTCCTTCTTTTCTGATCTTGACCAAACGGCTCATTCTCAGGATCTTGAGTTGGTGTGAAACGGCGGATTGCTGCATTCCCACCAGAGTCGATATGTCAGCGACGCAGAGTTCATGGCGTGTCAGCAAGTATATTATTTTCAAACGGGTTGGATCACCAAATACCTTGAAGAACTCACTAAGTGACAAGACCAGCTCATCTGCTGGTTTTTCCTCTAGCGTCCTGGCGATCTGCGCCTGGTCGATCTGTTTGCATAGGCATCTATCAGTCATGGTCATCTTCCTTATATGAATATGTGTTCATATATCGATAACTGCCGAATCCTGTCAAGACTTATTTAGTCACGATGGCGTAATGATCTGATATATATGTTGTTTATCCGATATTAAAATTAGCGCGGAAAGTAGCTTCCGGCTTTGATTCTCAACTCTTACCCGGCTGAAAGCTGACGCTACGGTCATGCTATGTTCACCGTATGGTTACCGTACGCTTACCGTATGCTTGCCGTACAAGATGGGGCGGGAGTTCAGGAATTATTTGAGGGGAAAACCACATAAGTAGTGTATAACAATTAGTAAGAGAGGCGTATGAATCGACCTCAAATTATTAGTGTGTATTAAAGGCAATCGCATTCGGTGAAAGCGTAACTGGCATAAATATCATGATAATAGATATTTATATTGACAGGAAGGAATGGCATCGATTGTTATGCACAGAGTTTAGAGGAAGGATAAGATGCAATTAACAGATAGAAAGATACTGCTATGCGTATCCGGCGGGATCGCGGCATACAAAGCGATTGATCTGGTCAGCCGCTTGACCAAGCAGGGAGCATCGGTCAGGACGATCATGACCGAAGGTGCGCTCAAGTTTGTGAGTCCGATAAACTTCGCAGCTCTGAGCGGTGAAGCGGTGCACACGTCATTGTTTGAAGATTCAGACCCGATACCGCATATAAGTCTGGCGGATTGGGCGGATCTTCTTGTGGTAGCGCCCGCGACAGCGAATGTCCTGGCAAAAGCCGCGCACGGTATATCCGACGATCTGCTTTCGGCTACTCTGCTTGCCCACAATAAGCCCGTGTTATTCGTGCCGGCAATGAACGTCCATATGTATGAAAACGCTGCGACACAAGATAATATAAAGATACTCAAGGCTAGAGGACACCATGTTCTGGAGCCTGATTCCGGTATGCTAGCCTGTGGTTATGAGGGCAAGGGGAAGTATCCACCCAATGAAGAGATCGTTTTTGCCATAGAGACGTATCTGGAGCACGTTCAGGACTGTAAGGGGCTGAAGGTCTTGGTGACGGCTGGCGCTTGTGAAGAGGCGATCGATCCGATGCGCTTCATCACCAACCGTTCCAGCGGGAAGATGGGCTTGGCTATTGCCAGAGCGTTCTCTCTGAGAGGCGCGGAAGTCGATCTGCTCTTTGCCGGGATAGATCAGGCTGTGCCTT
>DAOPZE010000236.1:0-1566 GCA_035353255.1 Candidatus Cloacimonadota bacterium | reverse complement strand
GTCGTTTTTCGCCTCTTCCCCACCTGAATTTTGTCTGAAAATAAACCCTATCTTCCTTATAGATTTATGGGACACATCTCTAATGATCCCCTAATCATTCCCTAATCATTCCCTAATCGGATTAGGGAATGATTAGGGGAAGACAAGAGAATTACTAGAGATGTTTAGGGTGGATCTTGAGGAAAAGTGAGTACTGATCGATAGGGGGATGTTTTCGGGATTTTTAGGAGCTATATCCGAAGTGGTTTTGCCCTGAATGTGAGAAGACTTGACAAATAAAACGGTATGGCTGACATTGTTCAACATCGCCGAGGTTTTGTTCCTAAGCCATCCCGGTATGGGCAAAACCCGATAGGGTATAGCTGGAAACGGCTGTGCCTCCTGCTGGAAAGGCGAGTAGTAAATCTTCCTACTGCTCTGCCTCCATATCACTTGAACCTACTGGAGGTAAACACATGAAAAGGATATCAGTTATCCTTCTTGCACTTCTTGCTTTGCTGCTGACTTTCGGGTGCAGCGAAAACGATGATCCGACTGATGTCGATGTCCTCGGCTACAGTCTGGATCAATTCATCGACAAAACCGTCGTTATTGATTCCCTAGATGCCGCTATGCCTGACACCACTGAGTTCCGTCAGCTTTACAACTATGAGATCGTCAGTGGAGATGAGGATGCCTGGAGTCCCAGACTCAGTGTGAACGCGGGTTATGACCTGGACTGGAATGCCTTCAAATCCGGTTATCTGGTTCCCACGGACGATAACAGCACCTGGTTTGCCGATCCCACTCTTCCCCATGCTTTCGATGTCAAGAACACAGGCTTGTTCAGACTCTATCGCAAGATCGAAGTGAACAGCGGCAGAGGCACCAAGAACATCGAATTGCGCGGTCTCCCGATCTACGATATCAACAATTGGGACGGAAATCAGGAACAGGCTGTCAAGCTTTCCGACCTGCTTCAGGGCATCGCAAGCTATGATTCGGTCAGGATCGTGTGTTATGATGGCTACGGCGTGGACAAATATTATCAGACTGCCGCTATCAATGATGGTTATTATCTGTTGAACAGCGAAAGAACTATCTTCCCGACTGCTACGCTGCCCAATAACCAGAAGAAGATGAAGAAAGTCGCTTATATCGACGTGATCGGTGGCGGAGCGCAGAACTATGATTTCCAAAACGCGCCCAATACTGCGGCGGATGTTGTCTTTACCCGTCCCACTTCACTGACGGGCTATACTTCCACAGTCCTTCCCATAGACGAATAGGTATTTAAGTCGTTCGAAGGGCGGTTGATCACAAACCGCCCTTCCTTTCATTCAGAGATAATTATGAAACAGGCTTTACTGATCCTCGTAGCGTCACTTTCCGCGGTCTGCGTCTTGATCGGGCAGAATACAGCTCCAGACAGCCTGAAGCAGTACCAGCTCTTCCCTATCCGCGTGGTTGCCGATTTGCCGGAGCAGACTATCGGAGGTGTGGTCGTCAAGCCCATCCTGCGTGGCGAAACGGATAGTTCCATGAATCTGCGCGAGGTCTTTGAGAATATACCGGGAATCAGCAGTA
>DAOPZE010000235.1:0-1603 GCA_035353255.1 Candidatus Cloacimonadota bacterium | reverse complement strand
CTCCCCATCCGACCCCTATCCTCTCTCTATCCCCTTACGTCATGACGTAAGATGATAGAGAGAGGATAGCAGGATGATACCAAGATTTGGAATAGGGAATGAAACTTGCTTTACTTATTTGAAGTAAGTTTAAACAAAACAACGCAGGATGGGAATATGAGGAAGAAGCAAGTCTGGCTTTTGGTATTTGGCTTGATCGCCGTGATGATCAATTGTGCTTATGCGCAGGGTGTGAACATCCAGGAGGAACGAGTGCTCATGACCGCTTTAGGCAACGTCCGCGCGATCAGCTCCTCCGGGCACTATTCCTACGTCGTTAGCCGCGACACACAAGGCAGAGACTTCATTAACGCCTATTTCGTGGATTATCTGACTATCTGGCCGATCTCCACGACGCAGCTCCCAGTTATTGATTACTCCGATCATTACCGTGCTATCAAGGTGTCCGGCGATCTCCTCTGCGTCTTTGCCGATAATAGAGCTTCTGTCTTTGAACTCACACTCACCGAACCTGTCACTCCTGTATGGCGTTCAGACATCACCATGGATGGATATTTCCGCAACGCGGAGTTTGACGGGAACCACCTTTTGACCCTGTATGGAGGCCTGTTGACCTCCTGGGATCTGACGGATCCAGCCTTGCCGGTAGTTGCGGATAGTATCTCGATCCCCAATGCCTCCTCGCTGTTTTGTAGCGGAACACTCGCCTACCTTGGTCTTAGTAACGGTGAGTACCAGGTGGTGGATTTTGCTGACCCGGCAAATATTCAGGATCTGGGAACTAATCAGGCTCCGATCGATGGTTCACTGGCAGGTGTCATGGATCACACTCTGATCGTAGGTTCCATGTGGAGCGTCATGTTCTTTGACGCGACAGACCCGTTAAACCCTGTAAATGTGGGGCATGTGGATGAACAAGGCATCTTTGATGTGGGCGAGATCTTCCTGCTGGGAGACAAGCTGGTGATCCGCTGGTATATGGAGTTGTACCATGATATCTCGTCGCATTACTCGATTCACGATATTTCTCACCCTAATCTACCTCAATATCTGGGGAGTGAGAATATCAACAGCAACTATCTTCTATACTCAGATGGCAGAAGCAGACTAATCCTGGATAAATGGCAATCCTATGCCTTCATTGACCTGAACCAGGAACCCAACACCATCGCTGAGATAGGTTTGAGCAGCTTTGCGAACATCGCAACCTCGGGAAACCATGCCTTTATCTATCAGCAGAATTATGCGCTATCTTCGCACTATCTGGATGAAGCAATGCCTGAACCTGACGCTGAAATCCGGGTCACAGATCTCCAGGCTATGGACATTGTTGGTGACTTGCTGGTGACCTCTCAAAGTCATGGTGTAGGTGAGGATGGCTGGCAATATTCACCCAATGTAGTCAGTTTATATTCCCTCCTTAATCCCTATCGTTTCACTTTGATCTCATCCTTTACCTGCACAGGCGAAGCTTGGCCCACAGAGGAGGTCAGGATCGTAGGCGACAAGCTGGTGCTCTCCAACGGCTCTGCGGGAGTGGCGATCTATGATATCAGTGACTTTCTAGCTCCGGTCTTGTGGCGCAGTTTTGACGATCAGCGCG
>DAOPZE010000234.1:0-1622 GCA_035353255.1 Candidatus Cloacimonadota bacterium | reverse complement strand
TCGAAGAACGGGAACGGATGTCCGCCCGGGTCCAGGTCAAATACTGTTCTTCATCTGTGGTAAAGGAAGTCTTCCATGAAAGTCTCTGTGCCCCGACCGAGGTGGAAGTGCTCAAGTCCTCATGCTATCATGCCGGATGAGGAATACACCAATTTCCGCTTGATAAAAAGATCTTTTTTTGTTGATAGTAACCAATTCACATGAGACTACAAAGAGTTCCATATTGTGGAGGGCAACCGAAGAATTCAAAAAAAGATTATTGTTTCCGGTGGAGCGCCACAATCCCGAGCCCGATTGCACCAAGGACAACGGCACCCTCCACCGGGGAGGCTTTGGCGGTTGTAGTCTTTGGATAGGTAGTCGGCACCTTCACGGTTGTGACCTTCAGGGATGTTTTTACGGTTGTTGGTGTAGATGTGGGAACAGTTGTTACAGAGGTGGTCGTAATCGCAGAAAGATCCGCATCAACGGTACTTGTGCCACCATTAGTAACTTTTACAATTTTCGACCAGTCTAAATATCCGTCTTTAGTGAGCTTGATGACATGGGATCCAACAACTACATTTTTCATGGCATAGGGGGTTATTCCCACATATGTGGAATCCACATAAACACTTGCACCGGCGGGTGTTGATGAGATGTCAATCTCGCCAACCTGATCGGTAGTGATCTCAAAGGATAGCCCGCATTTCTGGGTACCTACTGAATCCATAACACATACTTGATAGGTCGCCACACTCACATCTGTCAGATCGAACGTCCCGGTAACATCTGTTGATTCCACATCGTTAATAATAGCCGAAACGTTAGTGTAACCACTATTGTATAGGTATACACTGGAAACTTCCGATAAACCGGTACCCACAACCTTAAATGCCACGCTGGCATTGTTGGTCTGACCTGTGGTAGGGCTGACCGAGGTCAATGTCATCGTCTTATGGATAGTAAACGCGTCACTATCTACAGCCTCCGAACCATCTTTGTTGACAACAACAACAGACCAAGTTCCGATGGTTTCAGAGCTGGGGATGATAAAGGAACATTTTATCACGTTGCTCGAATGGGACGAGACCGAACCGGTAATATTGGTCGTATCGCTATCCAGATAGAGCCTGACTTTCACCAGAGTCTCATTAAAGTTCGTCCCGGTGATCGTCATGGTCCCGGTGTTGGTTCCTGTATACCCATCGGTCAGACTGATACTCGAAATCGTTGAACTCTCAGCTGCAACAGGTATCGTCAGAGAGAGGAGCAGAAGCGTGCCGGTCAGGCACACCATTAAACAGGAATGGTTCATATTATACTTTCCTCATCTTTTTTCTTAATAAATCATCTGATGCGATCACGAGATATATTCAGGTCATGGATTGGATGATTAAATGAACCTCAGGGAGTATAATATTGTTCATCTGAGTAAAGACCACCACAACAGGGCTATCCGGTTGTTAGAGATCATTCCGTGAGAGACTCTCCATAATGAGGGGGATCCCGTCGGCAGGGGAAACGCGTCACATGGTGTCATTTGTCCTTCCCGGTTTACCGCGCGATGTGTTTTACATGCGTTTATGACACAGATTAATTAGCCCGGAACACGAACTTAATAGGCGTCACAAGGGCTTGTG
>DAOPZE010000233.1:0-1637 GCA_035353255.1 Candidatus Cloacimonadota bacterium | reverse complement strand
TACCGGAACGGGACTGGGGAGGGGGATTTCAATCCTCCTCCGGGTTGTTTCTTTGTTCGGAGGTCATGGGGTCGGATTAAAATCCTCCCGAAGTCTGAAAACCCTTACGGGTTATGGTGTTGAGCAAGATCACGATCTGGCACGGTGGTTGAAACCACCGCCTGTTGTCTGGAAACCCGTTAAAACGGGTTAGGAGGTGTTGTATGGTCAGGGTTGCTGGGATATGTCAAGACGCACTGGGTATAGAACTAGAGTTCATCGTTATCTAGCCAGACTACACATGCCGTCATTCCGGGAATTCGGGGTCCCCAAAGCCGAACAAAGTGAGGGTTTGGGGTGGTTCCGGGGTCACCGAAGCCGAACGGAGAGAGGCTTTGGGGTAGAATTGCCCGGAATCCAGAAAGATTATGCCATTAGTACCGCGGTATCACTCAAGCAGAGTCTTTCGAATAGTGGAAGAACAAGCTCCGTGGATTCCTGACTCCTTGTTTCAAACCACTACGCAGGTTTGAAACAACTCTCAGGAATGACGGATCGTGGGGCTGGGTGGAAGTGGACTGGTCTAGCAGTCTCTAACGGCTTCGCTCGTTTGAAACAACTCTCAGGAATGACGGATCGTGGGGCTGGGTGGGGGATTGATAAAAGAAAATGGGATTTGTAATGTTCAGTGGAATATGGATATCTGAAAGTGCTGAAATGATTCCACAGAAAAGTGTCCACTTTCAAGCGAAACTGTCCCCCGTAAATAAGTGAGGGGTTATTGCGTTTTGACGTTTTGGCGTTGTATCGAGACAGCACGATGCCGTGGTGTCGTGTAATCGTGGAAACGTTACAACACAATATGTCCCCGTGATCTTTGAACCGGTATACATAGTGTTACAGCCGTGGTGGTATCCAGAGCAAAGGGCTGATCAGTCCGGGATATCATGGTCTGGGATTCTTCTGGCTATCTGATATACGTTACCTTTTTACTACTTATTCTCTGGCCATTGACTATTAGATTGATGAAGTAAATCCCACTTGCGCACCGGATGTTGTCTGCATCTCTACCATCCCAGTAAGTGATTTGCTCACTGGTCTTTGCAGGATCAAGGCTAATGCTCTTTACTCTCTGACCTTTGATGTTGTAGATGGTGATATCTGCTCTGTCTATCCTCTGAGCTCCGACACCCTGGGAGTCCAGGGAGATAACTTTAATATTTGTAAACCTACTAAATGGATTTGGATAGGCGGTGATGTTTGTTTCCGGAATGGCAGGAGCCACCTGATCATTATTGGAAACCCAAGGCTGGGAGTCGCATTCAAATACTCCCATATCTATCCTCCCGTTCCATACTCGCTGATTACCCGCCAGGTCATAGGGTGGCAAACCCAACATGGAGATATCGGGAGCTCCCGCATCAACGCAGGGAGATGCAGGACTTAGATGCAAAAAGAAGGGATCCGATAGCTCGGTACTCATAAAGCCGGGTTCCTGATTTAGATTGTGATCTCCCCATATCAGTACGCTCAGATAACCGGGCTTATTGATGCTGCTAAAGCCTCCGGGAATCAGATTGTAATCAAAATCCAGCCTACTGTAGTACAATTCTGCCGGAGGCACTTGATACATGTGGATCTCTTTGGGCGCCTCGGGA
>DAOPZE010000232.1:0-1639 GCA_035353255.1 Candidatus Cloacimonadota bacterium | reverse complement strand
CCCTCGATCACTCTGGATCAGTCCTATTGCGTCAATTGCGGTCGCTGCACCTACGTCTGCAACGAGATCCAGGACGTCCACGCGCTGGAGAACTCCGAACGTGGCTTCAATACCTTCGTGGGTCCCACCTTCAGCCGTCCCCTCGAGAGCTCAGAGTGCGTAAAGTGCGGCCAGTGTTCTGCCTATTGCCCGGTCGCCGCGATCTATGAGAATGATGACAGCGAGGCTGTCTGGAAAGCTCTCGACGATCCCGAACTGGTTCTTGTGGCGCAGGAAGCTCCCGCGGTGCGTGTCGCTCTGGGTGAAGAATTTGGCTATAAACCGGGTACAAACGTCAAGGGCAAGATGTACACCGCCCTGCGTGAACTGGGCTTCAAATACGTTTTCGATACCAATTTTGGCGCCGATCTCACGATCATGGAGGAAGCTTCGGAATTCGTAAAAGTCTTCACCAAGCATCCGGAAAGATTCCCCCTGATCACGACCTGCTGTCCTTCCTGGGTGGACTTCCTGGAGAAGTTCCACTCCGACATGATCCCGCATTTTTCCTCTTCCAAATCACCGCATCAGATGGTCGGCACGATGGTCAAGACCTACTGGGCGGAGAAGATGAAGATCCATCCGGACAAGATCTTCCTCGTCAGCGTCATGCCCTGCACTGCCAAGAAATACGAGATCGAGCGCATGGAAGATATGTACGCCTCCGGATTTAAGGACGTGAACGTCACGATCACCACCCGTGAACTGGCTCGCATGCTCAAGACCCGCGGCATCGATCTGGCAAAGCTGCAAGATTCCGAAGCGGATAATCCCCTGGGCGAATATTCCGGCGCGGGAACGATCTTCGGCGCGACAGGCGGAGTCATGGAAGCAGCTCTGCGTACCGCCTACTTCCTTATTACCGGTACTGAATTGCCAGATCCCAAGATCGACTTTGTGCGTGGCTACCAGGGCATCAAGACCGGCAGCCTCAATATCCAGGGGCACGAGATCCGCATCGCCGTCGCCTCCGGACTGGGTAACGTCGTCAAGGTCATGAACCAGCTTCGTGAAGCCAAAGCCAAAGGCGAGGAACCGCCCTATCACTTCGTCGAAGTCATGGCATGCCGGGGTGGCTGCGTTGGCGGTGGCGGACAGCCCTACCGTTCCACGAATCGAGTTCGCCTCCTGCGTGCCAAAGGTCTCTACAAAGAGGACGAGGGCATGGCAAAGCGTGAATCTCATAACAACCCCTCGATCCAGAAACTCTATAAAGACTATCTGGGCAAGCCCAATTCCGAGAAGGCGAAGAAGCTCCTGCATACGAGCTATATCGCCAGACCGACTAAGCTGACAAGATAAAGCTATATTCATGACTGTCATAAGAGCAGCCTTCGGGCTGCTCTTTCTGTATAGGCGCTCACCGTAGCGCTTTCCTGAAGAGCAGTTGTAGCGGCGGTCGCCGTACCGCCGTTCCCGGAGAGCTGACCAATGCGACTGCGACATGCTACGTTCAGATTCAAACCTTCACAGCGTCTGTAAACCCGTTGATGCGGGTTATGAAGAGATTCGCTGGCATCTGTCACGGTGGTTCAAACCACCGCCTACATTCTAAAACCCGTTGAAACGGGTTATGCGGAAATGATACTTCAACTCTGTC
>DAOPZE010000231.1:0-1649 GCA_035353255.1 Candidatus Cloacimonadota bacterium | reverse complement strand
CCCACCTCCCGTCAGTTCATTAACGGGATTGGCGTCTGAAGGAATAAGAGATGCAGGATACTCCTGCCGGTAGAATTCGTCACCCACGATACCCTTGAGCGAAGGCTTCACGAAGAGCGGAATATGAAGATTTGTGCAGGTGTTTAGGATAGAATCCATCCAATACGCATCAGGGATCACCTTATCCTTGCGATTCCCCGTCTCAGCGCCCAGGATCACCCAATCAAAGGACTGAAGGATGTCGTCAATGTGCCAGCCAAAGTCACCCTGAATCGGCTCGACGTTCAGTAGCAGACGATGCGTGAGAAGCACCCGGTGATTGTTGATCCAAAACACAAAGGTGCGTTCCATGAATTCCTTGCGACTCGTCACGGTGTAGCCCAGGATGCAGTTCTTAGACATGTCAAGCAGATGAGGAGCGTAGACATTCACGTCACCCTTAGTCAGGAAGATGAAGTCAATCTCCGGGAACTTGGCGATACGATCAAGAACCAGCTTCCACCAGTACACGGACCAGAACTGGACGTCGGACATCGAATTCACGAAGACACGCTTCGTACCCTTAGCAAACCGGCGCTCGAAATTGGCATCCACCCACTGCGGGACAAAGCTCTTCTGCAGAGCGTTCACGCCAAAGCGCTTGGCTATCTTACGAGCGTAGCAGTACGGACATTCGTTCCGGCAACCCCACACGGGATTCCAGACTTCGTCCGCCCATTCAATTTTAGTCTTTGCCATGATGCCCTCCCATCAAGCGATCCCGCTCTATCTTATGACCAAGACCATCATGGGTGGAAGCTAACTCCATATGATTATCCGTAGGGAGGGGAAGACGATCTGGTAGAAAATCCATTCTTTCATACGAATAGATAAGCCTCCTGTTTGCCTTTTTCTTGGCACAGTGACCACAGATAATGCGGTAGGTGTTACGAGCGAGGCAGGCGATAGCAACATCGTCGCCCAGGATGCGGTGACAAGACCAGCAGGTCTCCTGGAAGACGGGATTCAGGGGGATACCGAGTCTACGGTAGGACTTGAGGACCTCAGCCACCCCCACGATGATCCAGACGACCATCGTGAGGGAACCGAGTACGTAGTAGATACTGGGGATCATGACACCTTCACATTGGCATCACGCACGTAGGTGCAGCCAGGGACCTCGACACCGCCGGTCTTGTACAGGTCGGAGATCTGCTTCTTGTCGATGGATATCTTCTCGACGATGTCCGGGAAGTACTGCTTAAGCGCCTGAACCTCAGAGAGCGGCAGTTTTACCTCACCGATCAAATAGCGGACGGGAATAAGAGTATCGTCCTCGATCACTACCTTGATGGGGTTGACGGTCCTGGTGATCTTGTAGACACCATTCGTCATGGTCTTCTGCCCGGCGGCATCCATGAGATTGATCTGAATGTCTTTCAGGCGTTCACCGGTCTTGGTGAGCCGGTCTATCTTGTCCGACCATGCCGAGATCTTGTCCTTGATCGCCGTGATAGCCATAGCAGCCTCCTCCCGGAGGTCCTGAAGGGAGAACAGCGCACCGATAGTCCGAGCGCCGATAGAATCCATGTACGCCTCGATCTCAGGAGTAAGTACCCCGGAGCTGGCTTCCAATTCGTCGAAGAGCCGAGCGTACTCAGCGGAGAGCA
>DAOPZE010000230.1:0-1677 GCA_035353255.1 Candidatus Cloacimonadota bacterium | reverse complement strand
TCATCTTACGTCATGACGTAAGGGGATAGAGAGAGGATAGGGGTCGGATGGGGAGATGACGATAAGGAAGTGATCAACTAAGAACATAAAATAAAAAGCCCTGCGAAGAAAAAAGCGATTGACAAAATACTTGTTATATTTATAGTTAGACTAAGGGAGATGGATATGCGAAATACTTTGATTGTCGTTGTTTTTTGTATCTTGTTAGTACCCTCGTTCGCGGGAATCGTGGCTAAGCTTCCCAATGGGAAGGAAATCAGTTTATATGAAACTGTCTATGCGCTTGTGATCGGTAACGGCGACTATTCGAACGGCTGGAACGATCTTCCCAATGCGGTCAAAGATGCCGGAGAAGTCGCCATGAAGTTCAGACAATTCGGATTTAACGTCACGGATAAATACAATCTGAACTCTGCTGAGATGAACAAAGCGATTAGCGAATTCGTCTATACTCAGGGAAAGGATGAGAATTCCGCTCTGTTGGTATATTACGCGGGGCATGGAGATACCGAGATCTCAGCGGATGGAGAGAAGCTTGGCTACATCATTCCTGTGGATACTCCTCTTCAGCAGCAAAATCCATTACTCTTTTCGGACAAGGCAATTTCAATGATGAAAATTGAGGAATACTCGCTCAAGATAAAGTCACGCCACGTTCTGATGCTATTCGATTCTTGTTTTTCCGGCTCGATATTCGATCTGGGGCGAAATCCTGTTCCCCCAGTGATCGATGAAAAAGCGCAGGCAAAGGTGCGCCAATACATCACTTCCGGAAGTGAGGATGAAAGCGTTCCTGATAAGAGCTATTTTAAAACCTGCTTTCTGCAGGGGCTGGATGGTTACGCTGATCTGAACCGAGATGGATATGTCACAGGACAAGAACTTGGCAGTTACCTATCCGATCAGGTGGTCAATTACACGAACAGAGCCCAGCATCCGCAATTTGGGAAAATCCGGAATCCCAACCTGGATAAAGGTGATTTCGTCTTTGTGCTGGGACAAAGCTCCGGTGCGCTTACCAACTCCACTTCACCCAGCAACAAAGAAGCAGACCAGGAGGTCGAAACAGAATACAGAACCGGCTCGATCCGCATCGAAAGCAGTATCGCCGGGGATATCTATCTGGATAAAAAGCTCATCTGTTCCATAGGTCAGGGCGAGATAAAAACCATCAAGCGAACTCCGACGGGTATCCATGACGTGGAACTGCGTTCACCCAAAGAGACTCAGAGCAAACGGATAAATGTTTATCAGGACCAACTCTCTGAGCTTAGATTCATTCCGGATCTGAGTGCCCAGGGAATGGTCTATGTCGAAGGTTCATCCTTCATGATGGGGGACGATTTTGGCGTAGGAGATCCCGATGAAAAACCCTTACATAAGGTCAACATATCTTCTTTCTATATCGGAAAGTATGAACTGACCCAAAAGATATTCAAGGAGATCATGGGCTACAACACATCATATTTCATGAATCCTGACGCCCCCGTCGAGATGGTTTCCTGGTATGAGTGCATCGATCTCTGTAACAAACTAAGTAAGAAAGAGGATTTAGAACCAGTCTACACAATTATCCAGAGCGTCAAAGACCCCGGGAATATGCAGCCTGAGGACGATATCAAGTGGCAAGTCATCTATGAACCACGTGCCAATGGATACAGACTCCCGACTGAAGCT
>DAOPZE010000229.1:0-1682 GCA_035353255.1 Candidatus Cloacimonadota bacterium | reverse complement strand
ACCTGAAACGCGATCTCGGGTAGTTGTGGCTCCGGTCCGTAGTCAATACAATATCCTACCGGTTGTGCGACGAGATCGTTATCCTGCCAACCAAGGTTATCCCATTCAGCCGGATCATGATCTAGGAAAGTGTTATATGCCCAGTCTCGCATATCTGCCAGATCCACCAGGATAGAATCCATTTGAGCCTGTTCGGCGGGAGAAGTGGATCCATAGTATAGTAAATCTACGGTTAGGGCATAGAACAAAAGACTATAACAAAGCTCTCTGCCCCGATCGTACGTGCTTAGACGGGACCACCCATCTCCCCACCCGTTGTGAGTAGAACTATTGTAACTCTCTTCACGAGGATTGTAAATCGCCAATTTAAAGTCATGCCAATCGAAGTTGTCAAGTGATGTCCTGATCTCCGATACCAAAAAAGGGAGCAAACTGTTGGTTGTTTCAGGGGCATCGAGAATAACGCGAATAAAGGTCGTTAACGAGATAGTTTCGAATCCAAACGTATTAGAATATGACCTTTCTGAGTCATCGGTAAACGTAGTGTCAGCCCTTACGATATTATTATTCTCCCCCCATAAGAAAGCAATAAAGCTATCACTATTAGTACCTGCGTCTGTTGCAGTTCGAATATCGGATAATTGAATCGCTGAGATGGTTTTTGTATGATTAACCCATTGACCTATAAGCGATGATGTCGCGATGGCCAGTAAAATACAAAGAATGATACAAGTTCTATTCATTTTGCCCTCCTTTAGCGGATTATTGTAAATTTTCCACTGTATAATAGATCGCCACAATCTAGAAGTTTGAAGATGTAAACTCCATTCCCAAAACCCAAGGGTTGATCCCACTGTTGTTGTCTGGCGTCTTCTCCAATTGCGATCTGATCCACAAGCTGACCACGCAGATTGTAGATACTCATCGATATCTTGCCTGATCTTGGGAGAATGCTGAATGCGAAGTTTATTCTTTCCTTAGCAGGATTTGGATATACCTGAACGGATACAATTCCCGGTGTATCGTATGATGGGTCTTCATTCGATACTGCGTTCCCATTCTCATCTGCTCTGATAATCGTCATAGGGTCTATACACAAGGTATAATAGCCTTGATCGTCAATGATCATAGGACTTCTTCCATGTCCAACATCAGAACTGTTGTGGTTGTTTTGATACACATTATGCCAAATGAACTCTCCTTCTGGAGACAACTTATGCATCATACCGTGATCTTCCCAGACTGGATTTGTGTCAAACGTGGCTCTCAGAATTACAACCTGTTGGTCAGCCGAAGCCGTAAAATATCTACCAGTCCCTACAAGATCGCCTGGTAATATATAAGGATGAGACACTATATGGTTACCATTAGAATCAAACTGAGATATTCCTTGCTGATAAGGCTCAAGACTACTTTGAACTATATAGCTACCATCTGTTTTCGGAATAATTGAACCAATACTCGTCACAGGTGTCTCAGTCCTATAGACCCATAAAGTATCTCCTTGTGAATTCATGTGAACCAAGTTATCATCTCCGGACCAGATCAATCCTCCGTCAAGTGTTTTTTTGATATCGTTGAGTATACTTGATTCTAGTTCATGAAATGTACGTGACCACTCTATTTCATAGCCATAATTGATTTTCAAGATAAATGGTTCTAAGAAATTTCGCCCCCCAAAT
>DAOPZE010000228.1:0-1691 GCA_035353255.1 Candidatus Cloacimonadota bacterium | reverse complement strand
TATCTTCATTCCACGTCACCCACCGGCTCGTACGTGGATGTGGCGCGGATCAATTTCAGGGATATCACGGGCAGGAAGAGCGTTCTGGTAAAGTTCTCCAGGACGACCACGGCCGTGAATATCACTGCAGGGGTTTACGTTAATGATACGCTTCAGGGAGGAAGTGAAGCAGAGGCGTCGTATCCGATATCCGGGGAGTCCGGGATTATGCGGGGATTTGCCTTTGTCTCGTGGCAACGCACCAAAAACCCAAGCGCGGACGGGACGAACACGACCTTGACGGTGGCACTACTGATTCAGGGGGTGGGGCGCTATTTCTGCACCGCGACAAAACCCGGACTTCCTAGCCTGGAACGCAGGGAAGACCCAAGCGTATTCTTTTACCCCTATTACGGGATGTCTTTGGGGTACTGGTACGTGGGGATGGGGGAATATGTTTCTGACCCACATGAGATCATCGCGCTGAGTAAGTTCGGGACACACTTTCCCGTCTCCGCTATCGGCTATCGCAAAGACTTTACCCTGATCTCAGGGAGTTACTATATAGATAATGAGAACGTGACGATCTCCGCGCTAACGCTTGCCAATGACAAGCGTCCGGGGCGGATTCGCTGGAGTAACGGCGGAGCAATCCCGGAGATGTTTGAGCGCAATGTCTTTCAGGAGATCATGCGGATCATGCCGGTCAAGAGCTATATGCCTACCGATGAACACAATACCCTGCTGATCTGGACCAAAGACAAGCTTCTGAGGATGTCTCTGAGCGGAGATAACAAGGCAGCATCCAGCCTGATCACCGAGATCAAGGGGGTGGGACTGCAATCCCGCTACGCAATCGCGCAAGTGGACGGCGGGATAGTCTGGAGCGAAGGCACGGGGATCTATTTCCTGACTCCGGGTGAACTCAAGGTAATCTCCAAAGACCGGATCAATATCGGAAGCTACACCGTGCTGTTTAACTCCGTGGATCGCGAGATCCTGTTTATCAACTCTACCGGCAACGCCCGGGTCTATAAGATAGATAATGACTTCTGGAGTTTGATCAATTACGGGATCACGGCAACAGCCTTCATGACGTTTGAAGACAAGTGGTGCTTGATTTGCGGAAGCGGGGCATATGAATTGTGGCCGGAAGATGACGACACGACGTTGACCCCGCTCATCCGCAGCAGAAAGATCCCGGCACGGCGTAAATGGAAGCGGATCACTTTGCACAGTTCAGGCGGTACAGTCAAGGCACTGGTTCACAATCACCGGCTGAGCGCAGGCTACACTACTACTCCAGAATACGCGCTTACGGGCGATGACCCTTGCGGGATCCCCGGGCTGAGCGGCGACTTCATTCAACTGGAAATTGAGACAGATAACATCAAGAGTTTTGACATAGAGGTAAACGATGGGCAGTAAATATGATAAAGCATTAGCCCGGCTGCGCGCCAAGCGCATGGAAAATCCAGACTACTCCGCGTATCGTCAGACGATGCAAAGCCTGGCGGAACCGGTGAAAGCGCTAAACCGCAGCACAGAGGGCAGCATGAGAATGGCGGGAGGCAGTATCGGAGCTATGGCTCAGACCGGGCTCGCATCTCAGGGAATGCTTCAGGATATGGCTGCTCAGCAATGGGGACAGGCAGATCGCAGCGCGAGAGCGAGAAACGTTATTGCGACGGGCAAACCAAACCAAACTAACT
>DAOPZE010000227.1:0-1723 GCA_035353255.1 Candidatus Cloacimonadota bacterium | reverse complement strand
GTCATCATCCGTGAGCTGATAGGTCAGGTTAGACGGAGCATAGAGGACTTCCAGAACGACCGTGACGCTGTTCGTGGGAGAGGAAACTCCGCTACTATAGCTGGCAATGATATAATAGCTATAGTTACCGTTGGGCAAACTGGCATCGGTATAGGTTGGGGTACTGACCGTCGTCAAAAGAGTCCCGTTTCGAATGACCATGTAGCCCAGGAAGCCACGTCCTGAGGTCGCTGCCGGTGTCCAGGTGAGAGCGATATCGCTGCCATTGATCTGGTAAGTAAGATCTGAAGGCGCGTAGAGGATCTCGATCACCGCCTGAACCGTGTTGGTCGGCAAGGACTCGCCATTGGCATACTGCGCTGAGACGTAGTAGTTATAGATGCCGTTGGCAAGAGCGGTATCCGTGAAGGTCGGCAAAGTTGTCGTCGTACGCAGGACTCCATCACGATAGACTCTGTAGCCCGTGAGAGTTGCTCCGGAGGCAGGCACGGGAATCCAATTCAGGGTGACGTTGCTGCCATTGACCTGAGCGGTGAGGTTGGTGGCGGGATACATCACTTCGATGATCACTGTGGTCGTGGAAGTGGGAGCGCTATCTCCGCTGCTATAGACAGCCTTGACGAGATAATGATAAGTGCCGTTCGCCAGATCCATGTCCGCGTAGGCAGGCTGGGTGGGCTGAGCGATAAGGGTTCCTTCACGATAGACCTTGAAGCCGAGTAGATTTCTCAGACCGCCGGAGTTCACGGGAACAGTCCAGGTCAGATAGGCATCGTTGTCGATGACATTGTGCTGGAGCGCCGTGGGCGGATAGAGCAGTTCCACGGTCGCGGTGGCGATATTGGAAGGCTGGGCGTTGCCGAAGCTGTATTGGCTGACGAGATAGTAGCTGTAAGTTCCGTTCGCCAGGTTTGCATCGGTGTATTGAATGCCGGCAACGGTGGTCAGATAGGTGGCATTGCGATATATAGCGTAGCCGGTGAAGCCCCCCGGATCGGGAACACCGGTCCAGGTCAGCATGATAGAGTCATTCGTGACACCTGCGCTAAGGTTGGTCGCTGCATGAGCTATCCCCACTACTCCGGTAAGAGTCTGCGTAGGAGTGGATTCTCCGCAGGAATACACCGAGGTCACATAGTAGCTGTAGGTTCCATTTGGTAGAGTTGAATCTGTCAGTAACGGGTCGGTGACGCTCTGATAGAACGCGCCATTGCGCCAGACATTGTAGTGCTGGAAGCCAAAGGTATCCAGCGGACTGAGCCAAGCTAGCGAAATAGTATTCTGAACGGTATTGAGGGTGAATTCGCGCGGAGGATAGGCGATCAATATCGTCACCTGTGCCGGCGCTGAAGGCAGAGAGAACACGGAAGAATAGACAGCTCCGACGCTGTAGTTGTAAACACCATTGGGAAGAGTGTGATCGGTAAACTGAAGCGTTGTGGGATCAGGAACATAGCCGATCTCCGCGCCATTACGATAGACCACGAAGCCGATCTCTCCCTGATCGGGTCTGGACCAGGAGATCTGAACATCATTACCATTCACGATCTGGGCTGCGACTCCTGTGGGCGGATCAGCGATCATGATGTTGACTGTTGCTCCGGTCGAAGCTGAGGAAAGACCTTCCGCGTATTGGGCTTTGACGTAGTAATCATAGCTGCCATTGGCAAGATTCAGATCTGTATAGCTTGTCAGGGTCGTGGTGCCGATCTGAACTCCATTG
>DAOPZE010000226.1:0-1744 GCA_035353255.1 Candidatus Cloacimonadota bacterium | reverse complement strand
TTCAGAATAACTGATGCAGATGGGTCAGGCGTGGACATAAGTAATATGAAAGTCATGATGTGCTTATCTATTACTTGCTTATCCGGTATCTACAAAAGATATGTCACACAGGATCTTGATACTACACAGTTTAGTTATAAGTATGATGAAAGTGATCCAGAGATAAACGAAGTTTGGTTTGATGAGACATACGCAAAAAACCTAGGTAACGGAATGTTTTCCGTTACCGTTCCACTATGGAGATGGGGAAAAGATATCATCAGCATTGAATACCAGGTATTCATTTATGGAAACAGGGTAGTCTCTAGACAGAAGTCCATCATAGGGGATGAGAACACTATCGTCCCAGGAAGAATAGAGCATCACAACATTATGCTCGATAGGGGGACAATCACCATCGAGGAAACATTGTTCCCACTAACCGTAGAAGCTTATCGCACATCTATCAAACAACAAACCGGATTAGGCGACTCAGAAATAGATACCATTCTTGCCATTGATTTTGATTCTCAAGATGAGCTTACTACTGCAGAGTTCGAAGCTATGACCAAGCTATCAACCATAACAGATAATCCAATCGATCCAGAGAACCCAACTAAGCCAACACCGACTGCTTTGCTTGAAACATACGGAGACATGCTTACTAAAATTGAAGTCCTTGCGTCAGCCAAGAAAGCTTCAGAGGTTAAGTAATGGAAGAACAACCAACCATTCAAAACAGAACTGGGATAGTTCAGCTTACACCTGGTGAAGCCCTGAATAATTGGGCACGGATAATGTACTATGAAACCGCTGAGTATAACCAGTGGAAAACTCAGTGCCTAAGCAATCGTAAGTTCTACTATGGCGATCAGCTTAGTGCAGCCGATGCTGCCAAAATGGCTGAGCGTGGACAATTCCAAATGGTTGTCAATAAGATCCGGAAATCCATACGTGGACTTACCGGTCTGCTTGCGTCAAGCCTTCCCAAGTACCGGGTGGTATCCTCCTTCGGGGATGATGCCTTTGACTCATACATCACGGATCTGTCAAACCGGATCCTTGATTGGGCATGGCAGAACTCCAATGGTATTCACCTGTTTCAGCGTGGGATCAAAAGAGCAGCAGTAGATAACATCAGCTATCTCAATGTGATCTACAGCATGGATAAGAAAATCAAGATGGAGCTACTCTCATATGATGATGTCCTGGTAGACCCATCTAGTAAAGATCCCATGTTTACTGATGCTGAATCCATTGTGATCATAAAGCGGATCTCCCTGGAAAAAGCCAAGACCGTCTATGGCATAGGGCAATCTATTGTCATGGATTCCCAGGCTATCCTAAACTTCGCTAGCCAGAGTGGTACCACTGAACAGGTGCGGATATTCCTCAACAAAGTATACGATGTCAGCAAGTCATACGTACTAATCTATGAGTGCTACAAAAAGCTGTCAGTTAAAACCGATGAAGGTGAGTGGACTACTCAGATCATGAAGGAAACCCTTGTAGGATTCCAACATGCCTATCGTGAGTTCCTGCCTAAAGATATCCATGATTATCCCATCATACCAATCTATGCTGAGGATACAGAGAATCCTTATAAGCTTGGCGAAGTCATGTTTCTAAAGGATCTGCAGCAGTTCATTAACAAGTGCTTTGGCGTTGTTATCCTGAATGCTCAGACTCTTAGCAATCCAAAGATTGTACTTAAGGAAACTGATATCCCGGATGGCGACGTAGCAACCTTCATGAATACCTATGC
>DAOPZE010000225.1:0-1746 GCA_035353255.1 Candidatus Cloacimonadota bacterium | reverse complement strand
GTGTCAGAGGCTTCGGTTCCAGCGTCCTGAATGGCAAGATGGAGCTCTACAAGACGTTCCCCAATGATCTCGATACAGACCAATACGTGTGTTTCTATTTCCACGTGTACAGCGTCCTCAGCGATCCCTCCCTGAATATGTGGACTCTCGTCCCCAACTCCATTCCCGAGTCCGTGATCCAGGGTTCAGATACCTTTAGCCAATCAACCAGTTCCCTCAGAATTGAAGCCGGAAACCTGAATGGCGCAAACGTGACAGGGACCAGAAACGGAACCGACTTCACATACACAACCGTGGAAAACGGTTACGCAATTCTTCCTGTCGATCCACTGGAATCAGGCGACTTTACCGTGACCATATCCAAGCCCAACTATGTTCCTCTGGTCACAGTTCTCAGCCCGGCATCTGCGAGCCTTGCCCTGATAGATAATGATCTGGCAAATTCCCTGATCGATCCCAACACTACCCGGCTTATTACGTTGCAAGTCAAGAATATGACTGAATCATCAATGTCTGGTATCCAGCTGAATCTGAGCTCACCTGATACCGACGCCGTATCGATTCCTTCACCGCAGATGCTGATCCCCTCTCTTGAGCCCGGAGCAACTTCAACCATTCAGTTTACCTTGAATTTCTCCGGCCAGATCCATCCCCGTCAGCGAATTCTCTTCAATTTGACAAGTACCGATCCATCAACTCTGAGCTCTTTCCAACTGATCGCGGGAGGTGCCGAATTCGAAGTTCTCAGCCACAGCGGTACTATGGCTTTAGGGCAAACAAATCAGATCGGATTCCAGGTTAAAAACACAGGTACCCAAGATCTTAGCGGTGTTGTGGTCACTCTTCATCCATTGGTAAATGCCATGCAAAGCCCAAACCCAACTCAGACTGTTGGGAATTGGGGAATTGGGGAGACCAAAGATCTCACGTTCGATCTGCTGCTTGCCGGAGACGCCTATGAAGGGAGATACCTTCCCCTCTATTTCCAGATTACCGGAAGCCCCGAATATACCAGCTTAACCCACTATGCCCTTACGGCAGGAACACCATCTTCAAATGATCCAACCGGACCCTGCAATTATGGCTATTTTGCCTATGACAGCACCGATCTTGGCTACAGCCAAACTCCTGCTTACAGCTGGGTTGAGATCGATCCAGAGGAACCCGGAGCTGTCGGGCAGGCAATCGTTTATCTGGTTCAGGATGATGGTTCCCGCGTAGTCGATCTGCCCTTCAGTGTTAGGTATTTTGGTCAGAACTACACCCAGATCACTATCTGCTCGAACGGCTGGCTTTCCTTTGGGGCAACCAACATGATCGATTTCTACAATTGTTATATTCCCGCGGCGCTTGGACCCAAAGCCATGATTGCCGGATATTGGGACGATCTCAAAGGATTAAAAACAGGAACCTCCGGTGGTGGAGTCTTTGATGATATGCGTATCTGCTATTGGTACGACGAAGCTAATAACCGCTACATCGTGGAATGGAACAAAGCTTACAATCAATACACCATCGACTTGATGGAAGATGCTTCCCTGGAAAAGTTCCAGATAATTCTCTATCCGCAGCCTGGAAGAGATGGCGACGTGTTAATTCAATATCATACGGTCGATAATCCCGGATTAACTACGAATTTTTGCACCGTCGGAATTGAGGATCATCTGGCATCTGACGGCGTGACCTATACCCACGGCAATCAGTACCCGATCACAGCCGCGATCCTTCAACCCGGTCTGGCGATCA
>DAOPZE010000224.1:0-1752 GCA_035353255.1 Candidatus Cloacimonadota bacterium | reverse complement strand
GTGTCAGAGGCTTCGGTTCCAGCGTCCTGAATGGCAAGATGGAGCTCTACAAGACTTTCCCCAATGATCTCGATACAGACCAGTACGTGTGCTTCTATTTCCACGTATATAACGTCCTCAGCGATCCTTCCCTGAATATGTGGACTCTTGTTCCGAACACCATTCCCGAGTCCGTGATCCAGGATTCCGCAACCTTCAGCCAATCATCCAGTTCCCTCAGGATCGTCGCAGAAAACTTGAATGGCGCGACCGTCACTGGAACAAAGAACGGAACGAATTTCACATACACAACCGTGGAAAACGGTTACGCAATTCTTCCTGTCGATCCTCTTGAATCAGGCGATCTTACCGTGACCATATCCAAGCCCAACTATGTCCCGCTAGTCAAGACCCTTAGTCCTGGCACGGAATCCCTCGCACTGGTTCATAACGACCTTACCGGCGAGATAATCAATCCCAACTCAACCCGGATCATGGCTCTGCAACTCAAGAACATGACTGAATCACCTATGTCCGGTATACAGCTCGTTCTGAGCACTCCTGACACACAAGCCGTGACGATCAACACTCCGCAGTTGCAGATCACTTCTCTTGCCGCCGGAGCAACCACAACCGTTGAGTTCCCCATCCATTTTACCGGTCATGTGGCACCCCGCCAGCGAATCCTCTTCAATCTGGCAAGCACCAACCCTTCGACGCAGTGTTCTTTCCAACTCGTGGCTGGTGGCGCAGAATTCGAGGTGCTAAGTCACAGCGGAACCATGGAACTTGGGCAGAATAATCAGATAGGCTTCCAGATAAAGAACATCGGTACCCAGGATCTGACTGGTGTTGTGATCACAATCCATTCTTTGGTGACTGCCATGCAGACTCCCAATCCTACCCAGAACATCACGAATTGGGGTGTCGGAGAAACCAGAGCTTTCACATTCAATCTTCAGCTTGCCAATGACGTTTATGAAGGAAGATATCTTCCTCTCTATTTTGAAGTAACCGGTACTCCTGAATACACAACGTTGACTCATTATGCGCTGACCGCCGGATCACCTTCCTCGAACGATCCGACCGGACCCTGTAACTATGGCTACTTTGCCTATGACAGCACTGATCTGGGCTATGGTCAAGCTCCGACCTACAATTGGATCGAGATAGATCCCGAAGAACCGGGGTCAGTTGGTCAAGCATCCGTCTATATCGTGCAGGACGATGGCTCGAGAGTTGTCGATCTTCCCTTCAACTTCAGGTACTATGGACAGACTTATAACCAGATCACGATCTGCTCCAACGGTTGGCTTTCCTTTGGCGCGACGGACATGCAGGATTTCTACAACTGCTATATACCCGCTGCGCTTGGACCCAAGGCGATGGTCGCCGGCTATTGGGATGATCTCAAGGGGCTCAAGACCGGCACTGATAATGAAGGCAACGGTATTTTCAACGATATGCGCCTCTGCTACTGGTACGACGAAGCTAATAACCGCTACATCGTTGAATGGAACAAGGCTTATAACCAATACACCATCGACTTGATGGAAGATGCTTCTCTGGAGAAATTCCAGATAATCCTCTATCCTCAGACCACCAGGGATGGAGACATCCTTATCCAATACCATACAGTTGATAATCCCGGTCTGACGACCAACTACTGCACCGTCGGAATCGAGGATCATTTGGCATCGGACGGCGTGACCTACACGCACGGCAATCAGTACCCGATCACAGCCGCGATCCTTCAACCCGGTCTGGCGATCA
>DAOPZE010000223.1:0-1754 GCA_035353255.1 Candidatus Cloacimonadota bacterium | reverse complement strand
GAAGGTTTCTAGCGTAAACAAGTCAAGATCGACGGATTCCCTGTGTCCAAGGCGTAATGCCAGCGCCGTGCCGCCCACCAGAAAGAAATCACGGAGGGGCTCAAACTTCATCATTCGGATGAGCAGTTCCCAAAGCTGATCAGGCAGGACGTTCTTATGCAGCACTACCGCTCCCAGAAGGCGTGTTGTAATTTGTTCCAGGCTTTGAATTCCTCCAGGGGGATCTTGTACAAGGTATGAAAGAAGTTGAGAGTAAGCTTTTGCAGGGAGGGAGCTTTGACCAGGGCATCCTTGATCACTGCTTCAGGATAGTGATCCAGGATGTAGCGCACTTCGTCCCAGTTGCCATAATCCATGACCCGGGGTATGATATAGCCGGCGTTTCTATCCAGATCGAGCTCTGAGATCTCGACATCCCAAAAGAGATGGGAACTGAGTTTTCCCGGCACAGGCGCTTTCGTCATTAACGGAACCTCCAGAAGGCTTTTCGCTACTGTATGAATATCTCGAAGATTGTCAAGCAGAAAGCTGTGTTTATTCGAAGATTAGAACGCAGATGACTGGATCGACGGGATCAAAAGGATCAGAGATGCCAGGGCAGGCACACTCTCACCTCTCGATCAGCACATCCCCATAGCTATAATGTCCATCCTGAAACCAGATGTAGACACGGTAGAGACCGGGTTCGAGATCGCCGACCAGCGTAGTGATCAGTTGCTGTGATCCCTGCCCGAGAGTTCTGGCCTTGCGGATCCTGTGCTCGGTATCGAGCAGGAGCATGGTCGCGGTGGTCTGGGCTTTGACGTCCACCAGGAGGCTAAAGCTGTCCTGACAGGGATTTGGGAACGCAGGGGAGAGGCAGTTCACTGCCGGAGCTATCTCGATACTGACCGGACCGTGGTAGTTGGGCGGATCGGATATAAAGACATACTCCATCCAGTAATAGTAGGTGTTGCCGGGGGTCACAGTCGTGTCAGTATAAGTGTAAATATGTTGTTCACTGGTATTAGTCGCCGGGATCGGCTCGTTCGTGATCAGTTGGGCAGTGGCAAGATCGTTTGAATCTGAGCGGTACAGCCGGAATCCCTGCATCTCAGTCTCCGACTGGGTCACCCAGGCTAAGCGCACCATACCCTCATCTGTCAGGATCGCTGTAAAGGAATTCAGCTCGGGAGGGTATTCTCCAAAGTATCCCGTATACATGTAAGTATAAGTGTTAGTCTCCTGATCAAAGCTGACCTCTGGAGCATAGGGGAAATAATAATACTGCAGTCTCAGGGTATACCTGCTTTCCAGGCTTGGATCGTAAACACCCTGATGAGTAAAGGTATGCGGAGTGAAACAACCGGTAGAAACACCATCTAGGTATACATAAGCATTAAGTTCCGGGCGAGGGTAGTCACTAATAGCTTTGACGAGAATATTATAGGAGTCTCTGGCACCGCATTTTCCTGTTAAAGTCTGAGGCAGTCCACGCAGACCATCAGGTTGATATTCGAAGACCTGCCAGTCCTTACCGTCTCCGGCACCAGCGTAGTTCACATTTCCCAGAATGTCGCCATCCGCGGATGTGCTCAGATATCCTGCGAAATCACCCACATAGATGGGGAATTCGTAGGCTTCGCTTTCGATCCAGTGCGTTTTAGGATCATCGGGCCGGAACAGATCACAGCCTGATATAAGCACGAGCAGGATCAGTACCAGCAAATATAAGAGCTTCTTCATAACAACCCCTTGGGGTGAGTAAGTTCATC
>DAOPZE010000222.1:0-1761 GCA_035353255.1 Candidatus Cloacimonadota bacterium | reverse complement strand
GTGACGATCGCCAACGCAGGCGCTAATGTGCAGCTTAGCTGGGCTGCCGTTGCGGGAGCTACCAGCTATCGCATCGAAGGCTCAAACAACCCCTATGGAGCGTTCACGACCATTACTACTCAAGCAGGTTTGACCTGGAGCGGCGCAGTCGAGAACATGAAGTTCTTCCGGGTTATCGCGATCCAATAGACCTAAAGACAAATAGCATAGAAAAGGCGGTCAATATGACCGCCTTTCTTTTTGTCCTGATGTGTGCTATACGATTCGGAGAGGTTTGATTGTTTGAACACAGAGGCACGGAGACTCAGAGGCACAGAGATCTAACCAGGAGAAGAGATATGAAAGACCGTTGCACATTGCCGTAACACTGGCTTCAGCCGGTCGTTGCACTGACTTTAGTCGGTGCGTGAACAAGTCATACTTGTTTATACCATAAGCGGTTATATCTTCACATACGTGTGTGATGGTGCGGGATCAATCCCGCACAACGACCGGCTGAAGCCAGTGTTACGGCAACGCGCAAGGTCCTTTGAGGTCAGGGGATAAGTATCTTCCGGCTGAGGGTCTCCTTTCCGCTTGAGGCTTTGATCAGATAGATTCCGGTGGAGCAGGACGCTCCGGAATTGTCTCTTCCATCCCATTGCATGGTGTTCTTTCCTTTGCTGAATGCTCTAGATGCAATGGTCCTGATCAGTTGTCCCCGCATATTGTAAACTTCGACCGAGGAGAAGGCGCCTTCTCTGAGATCCAGTGCGATGCTCAGCGAGCCCCGGAAGGGATTGGGATAGCAGCTCAGAGAGCTGATCAGGGAGGCAGGGGGAGTCAACACAGGGTCCTCCGTGGCAGAGGGGTTAGTGGTAAAGATAAACGCGCCTTGTTCGGTGAGAAGCCAGACTCTGCCGTCGTTATCCACGCTCAGATCGACCAGGTCGTAGTCATAATTCAGGTAGGACAGAACGGTGCTAAAGCCCTGATCCGGTCTGTAGGTATAGACATTATTGTCTCCGATGATCCAGAGATAGCCCTGGGGATCAAAGCACAGTTGATGCGCTCCGAAGTCACCCCCGGGTAAGTCAAGGGTCGTGTATTCGTGGGTCTGGGGATCATAACGAGCGAGGTCGTAGTCACTGCTCAGGACCCCTATCCAGATGGATCCATCGGGAGCGGCAGCCAGGCTGCGGGTCATAAGGTTATCTATGAAGGGGGGATGCTGGGTGATCTCCCCGTTCTCTATCGAGAATAGGGCTCGATTGTCAAACCAGATGCGGTTCTGAGGGTCCACGGCGATATAGTAGGAGTTATTGATACTGTTGTCCGGAGTGGTGGTATTGATGTAGGAGACGGTTTCGTTATCGACCACGATAATGCCCAGGCCACGGGAGCTGTAGAGGATCTTATCCTGCCAGGGCGTACCCCGGAGGGAGGAGTAGGAAAGCTGAACCGGCACGGTATGCCAGGCGTCGCCGAAGCGGTGAAAGATCCTCCCTGCCTGGGTCGAAAGGTAGAGTCCGCGGGCGGAATTTCCACAGAGATCGTAGCCATACGGACCATCATCAGGAGCGGGGATGTGCTCGATCTCAGTATTGGTGATCTTGCTGATCCAGGGGCTTTCATAATAGCTAAGCCAGGCGTTGTCCCAGGGATCTATGTAACAGGATGAGAGGTGGTTGGACTTCAGATCGGTATTGTAGAGCCGGGTATTGACAAAAGAGGATTCCGTGCGGGAGAGGAGATGTCCCTTCAGGCCGAACCAAATGCGCG
>DAOPZE010000221.1:0-1769 GCA_035353255.1 Candidatus Cloacimonadota bacterium | reverse complement strand
AAACCGCATCTGGAGTGATCAGGCTGTCCCGGATGTGACCCTTTCGCCGTTTTACACGCATGAGCTCTTTGACGCGAGGGTGGAACTCACTCCCGTGGCGCCGGAGAATATGCGCTTTAGTCAGGTATCCATAGAGCGCCTTAATAGCGCTCATCTGATCTCACAACTCAGTATCGCCGCGGGAATCCCCGAGCTGATCTGGAGTTTCGACTACCCCGATATCCGCGTCAACACTATTACAAACACGTCTTTCCGCTGTTTAGCAACGCTGTCAACCCACAGCATCCCCCGGGCTGACATAGATGAAGACAGCACCCCTGCTGACCGCTACATGTCCTATCACTTCCTGATCCGGGCTATCGAGATGGCGGTAAATCTACTAAAGACCGAAACAGAGTAAGGAGAAACCCATGAAAAAGGTACTTTTACTGGTGATCATGATGATCGCTCTCGCTATCCCGCTCCTGGCTGTCTCAGAGACAACCCAGATCGTGAATCAATTACTACTCATCCTCTCCCCGGTGATCGTGGGTGTGGTGGGGGCTTTGGCTCAGAAGCTTTTCAAGCTGATGGGGATATCCGTGGATAACACGATGCTGGAAGGCATCCTTGCCAAGATATTGGAATTGATCGTGAAACAGGAGCAGATGCACGGGACCGCCTCCGGCGCGGATAAACTCAAAGCCGTGACCAACCAGGCATACGCAACCCTGAGCAAGAAAGAACAGAAGCTGCTGGAGAAACGCTACGGCTCAGTCGAGACGGCTGTACAGGTGGCGTTCGAGGGTAGCTCCGTCGCGCTGAAGAACAGGAAGTAATCCATGAACCAGGTGATCAGCAAAGAGATGCTTCAGGTAGTGCTATGGGTGGCAGGGATACTGATTACAGCCCTGATCGGGCTGATCACCTATGTCTGGAAGACCTCTCAGGCAGAGATCAGAGCACTACGCACGCTCAACGATAAGATGGACGAGAAGGTAATTGCCATCGAAACCCGCGTTACCAAGATCGAGGGACGCTGTTCCGCTCATGACAGGACTGACCTGAGCCTGGAATCCATCCGCATAATCATGAAACAAGAGCTTGACGAGTCCATGAAGAACTTCGGGAACAGATTCAAGCTCGAGCTGCTCAACGAAGGCTACATCCAGCAATTAGCAACTAAAACCAAGCCGCGCGGACGCGCCACACAGAAATGATAATCACTCAAAACTTCCGCGGAGGGATGGCTGAGGCTGTCCCTCCCGAACTACTCAAGGAAGATCAGGCTGCCCTCATTCAGAATATGCGGGTAGCCGCGGACGGTAGTCTGGAAGCTGTTCGGGTCCCCCGGGCTATCGCAACCGGCTCACAACTCCCAGCTCATACCTATAGCTGGGAGCCGGTGTATTTGCCTACAGACTGCATCGAGAGTGTGGTCTATGTCTGCTTTAGCAATGCCGGGAATCTCTATCTGACCTATAAAAAGACGGCGGGATACTACAGCACGGCTAACATCCTGACCGGGATAGACACGGATAATCTTCAGGTGAGCTTTGACTCACAACAGTTTTTATTTATAGACGGACGGGACGGAATGGGCGCACAACGTATCGTGATCGACTCCCTCGGAGCTATCACTTGTCGCAGATTTGGGACACAGCAGCCTACAACCGCCCCGGTCATCCGTCAGATCGACAACTCCAAGTACGAAGACCAGAAATTCACCGGGATGCCGGTGGGCTCTATTCTGTTTTATGCCTACTGCATCGTGAATGAGTATGGCGAAC
>DAOPZE010000220.1:0-1789 GCA_035353255.1 Candidatus Cloacimonadota bacterium | reverse complement strand
TTTGGGGGCTTTACGGGTATTCTCCACGGGGAACGCGTATGTAGAAGAGATGCTTGCCACTGAAGCTGAGATAGACGATCTAAAACTCAAGGGACAGACCTCCGCGGCGCTTCAGGAGAAGCTGGATCTTGCCACGGGGATGGTCTTGCAGACCCGGGCTGCCTATGAGAATATCAAGGGTCAAGCCGGGAGAATCCTAAACAATGCCCGGGAAGAGAAGGGCAAAGCCGTCAAGATGTTTACCGAGATCATCACCCGGATAGATAATGAAGAGAACGCCATATACGAAGAGATCAGGCAGATGCAGGCTGAGATCGATGAGCTGACTAAGGCGA
Source organism: Candidatus Cloacimonadota bacterium (assembly GCA_035353255.1). GTDB lineage: Bacteria > Cloacimonadota > Cloacimonadia > Cloacimonadales > Cloacimonadaceae > PHBP01. The sequence goes on along the minus strand of DAOPZE010000220.1, from coordinate 1,454 downwards.
TGGATGAACTGGACGGGTATATCGCGGAACTGGAGAAAGTCGTCGAGGACGCGATCATCAAGCCTAATGAGAAGATCATCGCTCAGGCTGAGAAACTCCTGGCTGACGCGCGCAATAAAGCCGTGACCGCCGGAGAAGAGCTTGCCGCGATGCGCTCTACCAGGGACGCACTGAGCAGACGCGTAAGCACCAGAACCATGGAAGTGCAGAGCCTCATCGATAAGATCAAGATCACTGAGGAACGCAAGGCTGAGGCGGAGAAGATCATCGATAAGCTGAACCCCAGAAGCAAGAAACCGAAGACGATCACAGAGGTGGAGCTCCCCAGACCGGGGCTTACCGATTATGTCCGCTCTGTCTGGTATAACTGGATCCTCTCCGGTCCCGTGACGCACGCTGTCAATATCGGGGCGAACCTGTTTAATGCCGGGATAGAGCAGGTCATTGTCAATACTTTGTCCGATCCAAGGGGTGGAGTCTCAAGCGTGAAGAAGTCTATCCTGAATATCCCTGAAGCGATGGGATTCAATAACAAGCCCGGGGAGATGCAGGGATTTGCGCAGACGCTCAAGAACCCCATGGACTATAAGAAAAAGTATCAGATCAGCGATAGCGAGACCAAGCTGATGAAGCTGATCGGGCTGAATCTGGCGCTGATGTCCGCCGAAGATCAATTCTTCTTCTTCACGAATTTCAAGGCACAACTCATGAGCCTGGCATATCTCGAGGCGGGGCGAATGAAGATGTCCGCTAAATCTCTCTACAATAACCCCACGCCGGACATGATCACTCAAGCGACCTATGAGGCGCGGAGGATGAGCTTTAACCAATCCCCGGAAGGAATCGTGGGCGCCGCCGTAAAGCTTATAGACGACTTTTACAAGCTGCTCGAGAAGAAAGGCGGAGGCATTGGCAAGACCACGGCTCTGGGACTGAGAATGTGGGTCATGCCCTTTACCCGGATCGTGGGGAACGTGGCGAACACGATGATCGACTGGACTCCGTTCGGGATAGTCAAGGCTCTGGAATACGCAAGCAAGAATCCGGACGGGCTGATCAATACACAGCGGAATATCTGGAAAACCTCAGACGGGAAGATGAAAGAATCACCTTACCGGCTCAGGGACGCGCACAGACAGCTATCCCGGGCAGTGATCGGGACTATTCTGATGAGCGCACTGATGGCGCTGGCTATGAGTGGCGACGATGATGAAGACAAGATGGGGATCATTTCCGGCGACGGTCCTAAAGACTATGAAAAGAAACGTCAGCTTATGGCGCTGGGGTGGATGCCTAACGCGATACGCATCGGGAATCGCTGGATACCCTATCAGGACTCACCGGTTCAGGGCGCTCTGGCAATCGTGGGGAACGTTCACGATTATTACGCGTTCAACGAGAAGGCTAAGCCGATGGATATCATGGGGATCGCCTCCTATGCCGTGACGGGGATA
>DAOPZE010000219.1:0-1791 GCA_035353255.1 Candidatus Cloacimonadota bacterium | reverse complement strand
TGCTTCAATGCCGGGGTGAGGGTTTGATAAGAACGGCAGGATGCCGTTCCCACTGTTCTCGGTGGCTGCTTCAATGCCGGGCTGATAGTCAGTGACGTTAATGATCTGTTCCAAAGCAATACTCCTGAAGTAAATAGCGTTGAGTGATCACGATGTTGGCTAAGAGATTGTTGTCAACCTCAAAAGTGGGGAATAGTGTGGAGCATCTTCCACAGCCTGAGGGAGATATGGGCTCAAATCATGTGGATATAGCTTGCCATGAGGCGGTATTAACCGAGACTGTCTGTAGTCCGTAAGGGATTGATCTATAAATGAGTTAAAGGATAACTATGGTTTTCAACGAAAAAGGAGTCTGATATGAGACGAATACCAGTTATTTTTGTGCTTATCCTCGTTCTGATGGTTGGCTGCATCTATGCTGAGACGATCATCTCCGCAAACATTACTACTTCAACGACCTGGGATCTTGCCGGCTCTCCCTATATCATCCAGGGGACACGTCTGATCTCAGGAGTCACAAATCCAATTGTGACCGTTGATCCTGGTGTAGTCATCAAGTTCAACGCAGGTGCTATTCTCCAGATCGGGAGTAATTCCTCTTCCACGAGTCCCGGAGGCATGATCGTAAATGGTACCGCGGGAAATCCGGTGCTTCTGACAGCGAATAGCGCGAGTCCGGCGCCCGGCTTCTGGAGCCACGTCAGATCAAATCTCTATGCTTCCCAGGATCAGGTCGTGTTCAACTACGCCATCTTTGAATACGGTGGTTCTTCCAATGGGATATTTGAAGTTGGAGGAGGAAATCCATCCTTTTCTCACTGCACATTCCGCTATTCAGAGAACTACGGGCTGTATCATGCCAGTACCTCCGCAGGGGCGTCGATCACAGATTGCCTCTTTGATTCCAATGGGACTTACCCCTTGCAGATCAACTCCACCAAGACCAATCTGATCGGGAGCGGTAACCAGTACATTAACAACGTGATCCAGCGGGTACTGATCAATACAGAGAACATCACGGAAGGTCAAACCTGGCTGAATCAGGGGATTCCCTACGAACTGGACAACAGTCAGTATGTCTATACCGGTGTGAATCCGCTGGTTCTGGAACCGGGGACGCAGATGCTTTTCCGAGCCGGGAAGAAGCTTTATGTCGGGTTTGGGAGCAGTTCAGCAACGTCCGGTTGTGTCGATGCAGATGGTGTTAGTTTTGGCGCTGTCACCCCTTCCCTGGGTTGGTATGGGATTGAGTTTCAGCCATACACGCAAGCCTCGATCCTGAATAACTGCACGATCAGCGATGTATCTGCGATTGCCCCGGGAGCTTTGTACATCCGCTCAAACAACACAACCACGATCAGCAATTGCCTTATAGCAGACTGTGACACTTATGGGCTCTACGCGGTTTCCGGAGCGGTGTTTACCTGGAGCGGGAGTACGATCCAGAATTGCGCAAGCACGATCTACATTTATCCCCGGGATGTTATGAAGCTGGGTTCCGGGAATCAATATCTCACAAATACCGATAATGAGATCTACGTCCCGGGTGGTACGATCAGCGTTTCAGGAAGCTGGACGCGCCAGTCTGTCCCGCTCCGGGTAGGCGGAGATATCGAGATCTACAACACGGGTGGTTGTTCGGTCACGATACCTTATGGCGTTGTGATGAAATTCGGCAGCGGAGTCGGTTTCCATGTCGGCTATACCGGATCGGAGAGCTCGACGGGATCTCTCTATGCCACTGGAGCGACATTCAGAGGAACTACCAGCAGCGCGGGGTATTGGGATGGC
>DAOPZE010000218.1:0-1804 GCA_035353255.1 Candidatus Cloacimonadota bacterium | reverse complement strand
ACCGGCGGCAAGAGTAGTATTCACCAGAGTCTTGATCAGCTGTCCCTTGTCATTGTAGATCTGCAGTTTGACAGGAGTATTCTGCTTGAGCTGGAAGACGATCCGCGTCTCGGGATTGAAGGGATTGGGGTAGTTCCCGACGAGCTTGGTGACTTCCGGGACGGGTGGGATCGCGGGATCGACAACGAGGACGTTCGAGAGCTCATAACCGGCGAGGAACTCATCATAGAAGGTAAAGACCGCCCAGATGAAGCTGCCGTGCGAATATCCACCGTGGATAGTATCGATCACGGAGAGGGAATCCGTCTCAGCAACAAAAACCCAGTCTTCCTGGTTGTCCGTGTCCTGCTCTCGCAGGAAGAAGACCTTGTAGTGATCCGGCATGGTCGCTGTCACAGGGGCATCCCAACTAATGCGGTAGCCTTCGGTGATTGCGGTTGCTGCAACGTTAGAAGCAAGCGGGAAATACTCGATCACCAGTTCCGAGGTGGAGATGGAATCCGAAATCACAGAGCCATAGACGGAGCGGAGGGTATAGACGTAGCTGCCATTGGGCAGGTTATGATCCGTAAAGCTTCTTTCTGTCTGTTCGGTGAGGTAGGTTCCGTTTCTCCAGATGCGATAGCCGGTCAAGCCGAAGGTATCCGCCGGTGCATTCCAGCCCAGGATGATCTCATTCACGTCGCTCGGGTCTGTGAAAAGATATGGGACGGGATATGCGATGATCAGCCCGAGGGTGATCTCCGGGGTGTGGGAGCTTTCCAGGCTGCCATAGACGGCAGAGACTGAGAGGTTGTAGATACCATTGGGCATATTATCGAGCAGGTAGCTCGTATTGTCCTGGGTCGTTGTCCAGGAGAGTACTCCATCACGATAGACGTTGTATGCTGTGAGTCCTGTCACGTCCTCGGGAGCAGACCAGGTCAGCAGGATGTCATTGTCCTGGATCTCACCGCTCAGGTTGGAAGGATCATAGGCAACGAGGATCGTAGCCATCGCGGGGATCGAGGGTGCGGTGATGCCATTGGCGTAGAGAGCGCCTACGACGTACATCTGAATGCCGTTGGAGACATTCAGATCCGTATATGTCAGCGCTGAGGTCGTATTCTGAAGTAATCCATTGCGGAAGACCTTGTATTCGACGAAGCCAAGCATGTCTGTAGGCGGTAACCAGGTGAGCGTGACGGTGTTACCTTCCCAATTAGCCTGAAGGTTATTGGGCGAGTAGGCAACGTCGACTGTCACGGTGGCAGAGGTATTGGGGATCGACTCACCATTCTGGTAAACCGCTGTGATACTATAAGTATAAGTTCCATTCGCCAGACCGGTGTCCTCATAATTCAGGACATTGGTGGTGCCGATCTGAACTCCGTCGCGGTAGATCCGGTAGTTAATGAGGAATCCGGCATCCGAGACAGCCGCCCAGGTGAGGTTCACAGTCGTAAGATAGGCTCCGGCTTGAGTGGGACCGGGAACGTAGTGAACTTCCACATGCGCTGTTCCGGCATTGGCAGGATTGGAGATCGCCACGCCATATACGGATCGGACAGTATATTCGTAATCCTCATTGGCAAGCTCCTGATCCAGGTAGAACAAGGCATTACTCTCAAAGATGACCACGCCATCCCTGAGAACTCTGTATCCGGTCAGCAGATTGGTATCCGTGGGAGCTTCCCAGGTGATCATTACATTGTCGTTAATGACACTGATATCGGCATTCTGTGGCATGTATGGCAGCCTTACCGTCGGAGAGTAGGTGTTTGAAGGTAAGGACGAACCTGAATAATAATTGGTGATCACAAAG
>DAOPZE010000217.1:479-1823 GCA_035353255.1 Candidatus Cloacimonadota bacterium | reverse complement strand
CAGAAACAGGGTGAAGGCATTCTCCTCCTGCTTCTGAGCTGTTTTCTTATCACGGCAATGCTTCGCAACCTGGCAAGGGCAATACGAGGCACCCGGAACCACCGATAAGGAGACAAAATGCCAAACGAACAAGATCAAACAGTAGAAACGGAAGTAGTGAGCGCCGGCGAACACGAGGTAGAGCTTCAGCTTACCCCGGACACCAATACGCTCACGGTCAAGCTGCCGGAAGGACTGAGCGAAGAAGAGCGCACCAAGATCAAGACCTCAATCGAGAATGGTGAGGTGGGCAAGCTCAGCGCCGCGTACTACAAGAGACTTCACGAGATGAACAAGCGTGAAGAGGAATGGAGAGCGGCGGTAGAGGCTGAGCGTCAGACCAAACCCGACCCCGCCAAAGATGAGCCGACCCCCACGGGCACAGAACCGATCTGGAAGATGCTGGGGCTAAATGCCGCGGACGAGATTCAGGACTTCATCACAGACAATGCGGACGGACTCGCCCGCTATCATGAAGCCGTGGAAAAGCAAGCGGATCAGAGGCATCAGCAATCACTCCGGGCAGCTCTGGCAGAGCAGGAAATGAAAACCCGCAATATGCTGCTGGAGCAGGATCTTTCTCATAAGGGGATCGACGTCGCCGAGGCGCGCGCCTTTGCCAAATCGTATGGCATGCCGTTCAGCGAAAAGTCTATAGGACTGTACGTTCAACTGCACGCGGACAAGAGTAATCCTGTTCTCGCGGCGCAGGCAGCGGCCAGAAACAACCAAATCAGCTTCATCGAGCAATCCAATTACCGCTTCCCCACGGGCACGCCCAGCGCTGACGAACTCGACAAGATGTCGCCGGAGCAGCAGGACGCCTACCTGGAAGAGGCTAAGCGGAGAGCTCTTAACTCTTAGGAGAAATCCACATGATACGCAATTCAGCCCTTGCCAATGCTGTGACCGCTCTTGACGCGAAGATGCGCCGAGAAGCGAAGCAGCATCTATTCTGGTCCCGCTTTACCGGCGAGATCGAATGGTCAGAAACCCCCTATAACGAACCGTCAGCCAAGATGAGTGGCAAATTCATCGAAGTCTCGAAGAAGAAAGCCACCGGACTGGGTGACAGAATGATATTCCCCATGCTTCTGGAACTGGCAGGACCAGGTCGCCGTGGCGATGCCGTCCTGCTTGGATACGAGGAAGACATGGCGCGCAAGTACTCCATGATCGCCTACAACCAGATCCGTCATGCCGTCCCCGTAATGAAGGGGCGTAAAGACGACTCGAACGAGAAGCTCTTCAACATGATGGAATACGCTATGCCTCAGCTTGCTTTCTGGCATGCTCAGCAGGAAA
>DAOPZE010000217.1:0-469 GCA_035353255.1 Candidatus Cloacimonadota bacterium | reverse complement strand
GGAAAACTGGGAAATCACCAGCTCCCTGTACGAAGGCGCGAGTGAAGCTCTTACCCTTTCCGGGGCTGACCCGGTCTATGGTCAGGGCATGGCGATCAGCAAGCGCTATCACCCCAACCTGTACACCTGGACTGGTGCCACTGATGCCACCGGTGCTCTTGGTCTGGTAGCTGCCAGTGCCGGTCTGTTCCCCACTGCTCAGCGCGTCCGTGACGCTGCCAAGAACATGAACTACACCGATCACACCACCGACCTCAATAACGACCTGGGACTCACCAGCTACACTGCCCGGGCAATCCGTAATCTCTGCATCCAGAAGAAAGTCCGTCCGCTCTTTACCCAGAACGGGAAGATGTTCTGGGGTGCGGTGATCAGTTCCGAGCAGGCTGACACGCTTCGCAGCGACAGCAAGTACATTGAGGCTCAGAAGACCTTCCAGACCCGCGAGTACACCGATAATCCCTATGTG
>DAOPZE010000216.1:0-1824 GCA_035353255.1 Candidatus Cloacimonadota bacterium | reverse complement strand
TCGAGGTTGTGGACGATCGCATCGTCTCGCTCGATAACCTTCTGATCCGGCTGACACCGCCTCCGGCTGAGTATTCCAGCCCTCTGACCAGATTCGTCAACGACATCGAAACCCGGATCAATAAAGAACTCGACCAGGTCATTGGCACCATCCCCGAGGACTGGATTCCGGATAAATTTAAAGAGACTCCCCTCTCAATCTGGATGGCTCAGGCTCTGATGCGTGAATATGCCAAAAAGCTGCATCCCGATCTGGCGATCCTCAATCTGGGAGGCTTCCGCAAGAACCTGCCCAAAGGGGATATCACCCTCCGGGATATGCAGGAACTCATACCCTTTAACAACTATGTGGTCACTTTCACCGCCATCGGCGAAGATATTATAAAATTCTTCGAGCTGAACGAAGGCAACCGCATGACCAAACCATACGACATCTGCCAAACCAGCGCCAAAGGCTGGATCACCCATTACTGCAAAGAGGGCTGGGAAGATCATATCCGCGAGCCGGAACTCGATCTGGGCGACGAGATCATGGATCCCAAAAAGACCTACACCATCATCAGCCACGACTATATCGCCGGACAGTGGCAGAAATACCTCGGCTTCGAACCCAAAAACCTCAAAGAGACCAACGATCTTGTCCTGGATGCCATGATCCGGCAGGTTCGGAAGCAGTTTGGCAAGTGAGGTTTCTCAGGTTAATAGGTTAGTGGTTAATAGTTAATAGATTAACCTGCTACTCATTTAACTCATAAACCGCGAAGCACCCTCCATATATCTAAGGAGGGACAGTTACCCCATTTCCGGGACAGTTTCGGAAGAAAGTTCACGATATCCTGTAGATTTTTATCAGCCGCACAAGCCAAGATCCATTCACTGCAGTATATTCGGGCTCTCTTGATGAGCCAGGAAAACATTTTGAGTTTGGAGTTCAAGCCGGTTAAACAGGCTTAAATGTAGTACTGTTCTCTATACCGGCTTGGACTTCAAAACGATCAAGATCCCTGAGATGATCTTTCCGCTTCTGCCGAATGAAGTCCAAATCGCCCTTAAGGCGGGAAATCATCTCAGGATCAGCTACGGCGATTTGAACTCCATTCTTAAAATTATCCCTGTTCTGATCCAGTAGATCACGTCGATCCTGTCATCTGCGTTCCATTCTTTTTCCCAAGGATTAGAGGATTTCAGGATTATTCAACGGGTGCATGGTTCACGCATATTTCCCACCCAGGCAGTGCCGCTCCCGCTTAGCCTAAGACTTCTTCAGCTCCACGCTCAGCAGCCAGAAGATCGTGGCGTAGGTCGCGCAGACCAATGCCCCTGCAAGGAAGATACCCGCCGTGAGAAGTGCCTTGCCCGTATCCCATTGATTGAGCTTGAGAAACATATCCACCCCATAGTACACAAAACCGAGGGTGAGGAGTATCCAGCAAATTATCAGAACGAGATGCCCGATAACGTTATTGGTCGCATTGGAAGGCGCGTTACCCTTAAGATTTGCCAGCTGCCTGATCCCACCTAAAACGGCACCCAGGGAGATCACCAGGAGCGCAGCCGCAAAGGGAAGCGCGTAAGCTTGCCAGGGAACATCATCACCAGTAGAGATCTTTTCCACCAAATACACACCCACAGCCAATCCCAACAGGAGAAAGATAATCTCCCATATCAGGGAACCAATTTTCGAATACCTAAGTGAAACGTGCGATCGCTGGCTAAACACACTCAGATCAGGCGTTTCCGCCCTCGGAGGCGGTGGCGGTGGCGGAGGCGTCACCGGTTTCGGACTCTTGAAAGTAAAACCTCTGCGCTTGAGTTCATTCATGAC
>DAOPZE010000215.1:0-1847 GCA_035353255.1 Candidatus Cloacimonadota bacterium | reverse complement strand
CTATGCAAATCCAACTTTCCCTCTATCAAATAGGGGGCAATGCGCAATGTTTCGTGATACAGTCTTGATTAGCTGGTACTTGGCTTTGGGTAGAGGAAACGTATATTTTACGATGTGCCCCCAGAGATATTTAGCAGAACCAGAGGAGGAGATCAGAATGCCAGTGCTGGAATTTCAAGCCCGGTTATACCGCATAAACTCATGGACTATTCTGAGCTTACCCCAGAGCGTCAGCGATCAGCTCAGTTCAAGATCAATGCATATGGTAGAGGGCAGAATCAACGGTCATCACCTTATAGCTCCGCTGGAACCGGATGGTAAGGGTAGCCATTGGCTGAGAGTGGACGATGAGCTTCTCAAAGCTTCCGGCTTAATAGTCGGTGACATGGCACAACTAACGCTAGCCCCTGCCAAAATCTGGCTTGAACCAGACCTGCCCAAAGAACTGACAACAGCCCTGGCAAAGGATCAAAAAGCAAGCCAACAATGGCAAAGGAACACCACCAAGGCCCATTGGGAGTGGATTAGGTGGATCAGAGCCGCCAAACAAGAGGTGACGAGAAAACGCAGGATCGAGATTGCTTTGGATAAACTCAATAAAGGTGCGAAACGCCCCTGCTGCTTCAACAGCAACATCTGTTCCGAGCTCGCTGTGTCGAGGAATGGAGTGCTATTGGAGCTAGATCGGAAAGTGTGAGATCGAAATTGTACTTGACATGGATATCAAGATTTGGGTTCTTGAGATTAGTGTTTCTGTTCTTGAAATAATGATACCTACTAGTAATTGGGGTGACAACTATAGTTTTATAAGTGGAATCTAGTATATCGGATGAAGCGATACATAGATGGTATGATGGGAAGCCATTCAGGCATGGTTTCAAAGTACATGAGAAACAAGTATTACTAGTTACTCAAAAATCTGGAACTCTAGTTAACATATTAAGGAGAGACGGGATGAAAAGGATTTATTTGCTCATTATAGTTATATCTGTCCTTGGGTCATTGATGGCTACTGACACGCTGATGTTACCAAATCGTAGGAAGATTGAGGGGACAATCAAGGGCGCATCGTCCTCACAGATTTATATTATTGATAATGATGGAGTATTATTGGCAGTTCCAAAAGGGTTGGTCAAGTATGCTTATCGAGGCAAGACTGATATTACTACTGATTTATTGCTCGCATCAGACTATAGCGAACCAGTCGGGATACGATCTGCTCAAAGAACCAGTGTAGATAGTCTTGCAGTCAGCCCTCAAGTTGTGGCTTTAAACCGTATTGATTCAAAGCTTACTATGATAGCCACCCCATTGTGGATATCGTTGGTTTTAGGGGTGTTATTGACACTTGTCAGCATACTATAAGACGAAGAAATCTATGAGTCGAGATATGTGGCTGCATCGGGATCATATTTAACTCAGACATTTGGCTAAGAATAAAGAAAATGATCCACATACTCCAGCACTTTCGCGCTAAGGGACAAGGGCAGATTAAGGAGCCGGAAGGAGCTGCCATCCGGAAGGGAAACTTGATCGACTCCCAGCTTTCCTTCATAGATCCGTACTGCCATATCATGTTCCGCCAATAGCATGAACTGGATCAAAGAGCGTAGTGAACCTGTTTTGCCGGATTTAACTTCGATGGGGATGAGTTTACCCCGGTGAGGGATGACAAAATCCACTTCCGCGGAGGATTGGTGTTTGTCTCTTACCCAGAAACTGAGCCTGGATGCCGAGCTGTTCCACAGAGTCTCCAGTTCCTGCCCCACAATATGCTGGATCATCAGCCCTTTATATACCGATTCAAGATCCCGGGCAAAGTAATATTCTTCCTGAATGCCAAGCTG
>DAOPZE010000214.1:0-1857 GCA_035353255.1 Candidatus Cloacimonadota bacterium | reverse complement strand
TTATACGCAGAACTGGGAAGGCGTAACCGCTCCGGTGCTGCCGTTTGACTGGACTTCGATAGTCCAGGCGACCGTGACCTCGGCTTCAGTGAATACCTACTCCACGACAGCCACATACGCACATAGCGTTCCTATGGTTGCCAGACTGCAGAATTCCACTGATGCCAACGCCGTAGTCATGCTGGTCGGTCCTCCCTTCGCGGCGACTATCGCCACCAACACTGTCAGGGTAAAATTCTGGTCCAGATCCAGCGGAACCGGTTATCCCATCTCTGTAGGTGTGATGACTAATCCGACTGATCCTGCCACCTTTGTGGAAGTGCAGAGTATCGCCCTGACCACCACGGTGACCGAATACGTCGTCGATCTCACTACCTATACCGGCACGGGAACTTACGTCGCTTTCAAGCATGGCTTGGGCGGTACGTCCCGCACGCTATATGTGGATGACATTACTTTCGAACAGATCGCTCCTAACGATCTGGCAGCCACAAGCATCACCGGAAACGCCACGCCGACCATGAACTCCGTCTCCAATTACACGGTGAACCTGCGCAACTGGGGAACTGCCTCTCAGAGCACCTACACGGTGAATCTGATGAGCGGTGACACAGTTCTTGCCAGCGTTCCGGGAACTACCCTGGCAGCCGGAGCTACGGGCTCGGTCATCGTTCCCTGGACTCCCACCGCGGAAGGTCCGATCACGATTTTTGGTAAAGTCGTTCTTGCCGGGGATATCAACCCCGCGAACGATGCCACCAGTCCGATCACGGTAGCTGTACAGCCTGCCGGGGCGATCGTCGTGACCGTGGGTGAAGGTAATGAGGTCGAGGGAATCCCCTTTGACTTCTATTACAAAAACAGCATCCATGAAGCTTTGTACTACCCCGCAGATTTCACCGGAGTCATGGGCAGTATCACAGCTTTGACATTCTACAATAACTTTGTCTCTGACCTGCAGAATATGCCGATCAAGATCTGGCTGGGAACTACTCAGCTTGCAGATCTTTCCGGCGGTTGGATCCTTCCGGATCAGCTGACACAGGTCTATAACGGCACCATCAATCTCCCCGCCGGACAAAACAGTATCGTAGTGCCTTTGCAGACTCCGTATCTGTACACCGGTGGCAATCTGGTGCTCTATGCCAATCGTCCCTGGGACACTGTGTATTACAATTCGAATGATAACTTCCAGACTCAGACCATCGGTACCAACCGTGGCCGCAAGCTTACCTCAGACTCGGTCGAGTATGATCCCATGGCGCCTTCTGCCGCGGGAACGCTCTCAGGTAAGTTTGCCAAGACCTCATTCACCTTTGTGGTAAATGATATGGGCTCTATGTCCGGAACGATCACCAGCGGTGGCAATCCACTCGAGGGTGTGCTCGTCGAGGTGGCAGAGACTCCTTTCAGCCAGACTACATCGACTACCGGTCAATACAGCTTCCCCTTCCTGCAAGTGGGGAACTATTCCGTTACCGCCTCCAAGCTGGGTTATAACACCCAGACCCTGCCGGTGACCATCATTGACGGACAGAACACCGTTCTGAACTTTAATATGGTTGCCTCAGCTAACGTAACGGTCACCGGAACAGTCTATGGCAGCGATCAGCCTACAGTTGGTCTTGTCGGAGCTGAAGTCACGCTCGATGGTCCGCTGGACTTTGAGGGAACGACCAATGCCTCAGGTCAGTTCACTATCCCCGGTGTACTTTCCGGAAACACCTACAATTACACCATCGTCAAGCTCGGTTATCAGGATCTTACCGGTACCATTACGGTCGGTACGACGAACTATAACATGGGCTCACTGACCATGCCTGAGATCGCTCTTCCTCCCGTGAACGTCGTAGCTAC
>DAOPZE010000213.1:0-1887 GCA_035353255.1 Candidatus Cloacimonadota bacterium | reverse complement strand
CCGTAGCGACAACAGTGCATCCAGTAGTTTCGAAAAGCCGTAACGACAACAACGATAATCTATTCAAACCTCTGAGGTTGATTAAGAGGGCGCCTCGGCGAGCGCCCCTACATGCTCCTGAGTAAAGTGATCCGGCGCGTCGCCAGGGAGCGTCCCGCGGAACTCAATCTGAGCAGATATATCCCACTGGAACAGGCAGTTCCATGCTCATCTCTGCCGTCCCAGACTACATTCTGCCGTTCCTGCAGCTGTGTATCGATGCTCAAGCTCCTGATGAGCTGACCTCTGACGTTGTAGATCTTCAGTTCCCCCGGATGTGCGTCTTCAGGACGAAGGGCACTCAGGTCCACGAGGATAGTGGCACTTTCTGTAAAGGGATTGGGGTAGGAGGAGATCAGATCATTTGGCACGGGAGTGACCTGATCATCAATCCCGCTGGGTTCCGGTATCTGCAGCGCGTAGATCAGTTCGCCCCGCTTGAAGAACATCCGGTCCAGATAGCAATAAGTCTCAGTGATCTTGTAAGGCAGATCCAGATGGGTACGATATTCAGGGGAAGCGGGATCGGTCAGGTCATAAAAGATCAGTTGATTGGCGTGGGCGGTGGAGACGATCAGCTCTCCCTCCGGGCTAAAACGAGGCGCTTGTTCGGCGGCATCATAATGCAAGGGAAGCAGTGCGTGCCCTACATAGGCTGGTGCTGCAGGATTCGAGACGTCATAGACCCTGATCTCATTGGTATAGCCGGAAAGATAGAGGTGATCATTCAGGTAGCTAAGCCGCGGTAAGAAAGAGTGAGGAGCATCGCCCATAGGGATCGATCCGATCAAAACAGGCAGATACGGATCATCCAGGCTATAGGCATCTATCGCTAAGTAGCTTGACACCCAAAAGGTATTGCCACTGACTGCCAGAGAATAGTATTCCTCCGGAAGAGAAAAGAGAAATTCAGGATTTGAGGGATCGGATATGTCATAGCATCGGTAACTACTATAGCCGTAGCTATTGCGTAAAAAGAGATAAGCTCCTGAAATGATGCTCTCATTGGCACTGCCGGCGATGGTGCTGAGGAGCTGAAGCTCTCCCGTATCCCCGATATTCCATAGAGAACATTCTGAGACTTGGGTGCGTATCCCCTGGAGCAGTCCTTCATCAGCTCTGACCCGCGATACGTTTGAGAGTTCCGGGCAGGAAATGGCTTCGACGATATCGCCTTCGGGACTAAGCTCCGCGATCAGATCCCTGGAATAGAGCCACTGCCCCCATCCCGTCAATGAGGTGACGCTGTTGCCGGTATCATAGCTGAACAAGAGGCTTTCCGGAGGATTCAGATCGCTGAGGTCCAGGCAGTAGGCATTGGTGCTGTATTCACTCCCGATCAGATAAAGCTGAGGCCAGTCGAGTTGCAGATGCTGATAGCTATTGTGCTGGATATCAAAGCTGGCAACGTCCACAGGCTCGAGTGGATCGTCCAGGGTCTGGACGTGGATCGCGCCTCCCGTGGCGCAGATACGGTAGTCATTGGTATAAACTGTCTGCGTCAGGCCATACTCCATCTCGCCGAGATAGACCGGGGCGTTCATATTGCTGACGTCATAGACCTTAGTCGGGGTATAGTCACAGATCACATTGAGATAGTGATCATGAAAGACCAGCTCGATGTTATCATTATAGTCATATTCAGGTATCTCAAGGACAGCGCTGAAATAGGGACTGGCAGGATTTGAGATGTCTAAGAGCTTGAGCACGCCTACTTCAGAATTCAGATCGTAGCTGAGAACCGCAGCCCGGTCACCACTTGCCCAGACTCGGAACATAGGATTGTTATCCGTGAAGTGACCGACTTCAGAAGCGCTGCCTTCACTGTTGATATTGACGATCCTCAGC
>DAOPZE010000212.1:0-1887 GCA_035353255.1 Candidatus Cloacimonadota bacterium | reverse complement strand
AAAGAACAGGCAAATCATGTCAATGGAATTTATGAGCGTGGCAGCAGACTGATCAGTGCAAGGCTTACTGATGGCAAGTATATGCTACCTATTGAGGTTTTATCCGATGTTGACTATATCTCTGTTTGGGAGTTTTTGGCATCATTGCCACAGACGGATAGCATAGATATTTTTGATGAGATATTGTTATGAAATTACGAATTACTAACACAATCATGCACGCTCTGGTTGGCTCACTCGTTGGGCTGGCAGGGAGAGGAGAACTAAAATGAAACTATCTAACACTTGGAAACACGCTGCTGTTGGCTCACTTGTTGGGCTGGCAGAGCATCAATAATCAAAGGAGTATCACAATGAAAGTCTTTACAGATTTGGACACAATATCGGCAGCATGGACGCTGCTGGATGAAATCGGGCTGAGCGGGCTGCTTACGGGGAAGGCGCTGCAGATCGATCCTGAGGAGCTGCTGCGTAATCTGCTGGTGAAGCGGAAGCTTGTGGAATTTATGGTGATCCTCACACATGAGGAGCTGGCCGTGTGCTCCAAGATGACCTTCGTGGAGGTAGTGCCAGTGCTGGGTGATTTTTTTACCAGTATGAGCAACGACTTAGCAGGTCTCAAGGGCCTGATGAGGGCGGACATAATGGAGCGGGAACCGGTGAGCGTACTGGGGATGGCAGAGTCGGTGGCGGAGATCGATCCGGAGACCGGGGAACCGTCGGTGCCCAGCCTGCCCTAAATCCGTTTTGGGAGATTAAGGCCCAACTGATGATCAATAATATGTACGCGCCTGGTCTGGATATCGCCGAGGCGCTGTTTTATATGGGGAAGATTGGCCAGGGGTATGGACTGGTGAGCGCGGTTAATGGGCTGCATAGGAGCGTGATCATGATGCTGACGGGGCAAGCGGTCGGTGATCAGGGATGAGGATGGATAGGATGGGCGGAATGGACACGTATGACGCAGGAACGGCGTCCTGCGCTACGGCGGGAACAGGGATGAGGGATCAGGGAACGCAGGAACGGAGTCCTGCGCTACAACGTACTGCGCTACAACGTCCTGCGCTACGGTATGGGGCGATACAGCGAGCGCCGGAACAGGGATCAGAACGTCAGGTTGACGTTTTTACGAGGGGAATAGTGAATGTCTGATATGGTGCTGACACTGACAATAAACGCTGAGGCGCTGAAGAAGGGCGTGGTCGAGGTTCAGGGGAAGCTGAGCGAGCTCTCGAACCAGAAGGTAGGGTTGAACACGGCTGAGGCGGAATCGAAGCTGAAGAGTTTACGCGATTCCGTGGCGATGTGGGGTTTGGCGATCCGGGGGGCTGTGGATACCTTCCAAATGATCGGTAAAGGGGTTAGCAACTTCCTTAATCCTGCCATGGAAGCGGAGCAGGCTCAGATGGACCTGGGCGCGGCGCTGCGGAATACGGGACTGGAAGTGGACGGGACTACGGCGGCGCTGGCCAAACACGCCAAAGAGCTGCAAAGCCTGACCAAATATGAGGATGATGCCATTATATCCGCTACGGCGCTGATGCAGAACATAGGGCATCTGGGCGCAGAGCAGCTTCCGGATGCTCAAAAAGCTGCCATTGGTTTGGCGAGCGCTTACCGGATCAATCTTGAAACAGCCTTTGAACTGGTGGGGAAAGCGGCTGCCGGATCTACAGCAATGATGGGCAAGTATGGGATCGTCCTGGATCAATCGCTATCGCCGCAAGAGAAATTCTCGCAGGTACTTAAGATCGGCGCTGAGAAGTTTGCGATTGCCACGCAAGAGGTTAACACGGCATCCGGGAGGTGGGAGCAATTCAAAAATCAGGTCGGGGATCTGGTCGAGTCCTTAGGGCAGATGCTGCTCCCGGTGCTTACGGATCTGAT
>DAOPZE010000211.1:0-1906 GCA_035353255.1 Candidatus Cloacimonadota bacterium | reverse complement strand
CGTCGAGGGTGTAAACCAAGACATACCGGTCTTCCATCATGCCATAGCGGACTTTCACCTGCTGCCCGACGTAATCCACCAGCTCAAAGCTGTAATACAGCGCGCCTCTGATGTTTATCCCGTTGTTATCCACAGTCCGAACCGCGGATCTGAGCAGATAAACGAAGCTCTCACTCTTGACGAATCGGCTTTCAGGAAGCTTTGCGTGCGCCTCGCCATAGACTTCAGCCCGGCTCTTGCCCTTGATCCTGGGATGCTTTTGGCTCGCGTATTGCCCCAGGATGTAGCTTTCCAGGGATTGCTTGAATTCCTGCGCCGTGAGCGGTTGCCGGTCTTCCAGCTTACGCACCCACTTCTCATTCCGCTGCATCGAGGCAGGCTTCCCCGCCACCGATCTCCCCACGTAGGACCGCAGGAATGCCTCAAACTGAGACGTGAATGTGCCGAATGTCCGCTCGATCGTGCTCTTGCCCTTGGCGTTGTATGGACGGTGCATGGAGACGTCTTTGACTCCGCTCCGGTAGTAGATCCCCTGAAGTTCCAGGAGTTCCTTTTCGCCCAGGGTGGACGCGCTCACGAAGCCGGAGCCGTTATCCTGCTTGATCGTCTCGGGAACTACCTTCGTAAAGTTGATCCCGTTCAGATATGCCTCCTGGATCATCGCTGAATTCTCCGTCCAGTCAAAGCTCAAGCCTACCGGCATGGTCGAATATACGTCGATAAAGGCGCAGATGTGAGCTCGTTGAGGCTTTCCCGTGAAGGGATTGATCACCATCACGTTGATGAGCTTGCCGTCCGTCTGCCATTGCTCGTGAAACTTGAACGCGCCCAGATCCTGAAGTAGAGTCGGAAGACGGTGTTCACTAAACCACTTCTCGCCTTTCTGCCGCAGATCCCAGGCTGCTTTATTCTTGTCTATCTCACGCTCGACTGCGCGGCGCATGGTCCGGTCGCTAACGGGAGCCGTCTTCCCATGCTTTATGTATTTTTCCCATTTCCATTTATTGATCACGTCCCCGATCGTCAGAGCCCGGTCGGTAAAGAGAAGTGCCACTATCTTATCAACATCCTCTCTCAGCGCGGACGTGCCCTTGCTCGGTGCGTAGGCAGGTGCCAGAACCCGGTAGTCACGGTTAGCCAGTTTATATTCCTGCTCCCGGCGGAACAGAGTCCGTAGCGAGATCGCTCCGTCCAGTTTGAAGAGATCCTCGCAGATCAGCCCCTTATTGTACAGGCTGAGAAATTGCTCTTTCGCTTGCCCGGTCTTGAGCCCGGAGCCTTTCTTATAGTTCTCCAGCTCCAAAAGCATCCCCGCCCTCAGCTTTGCCAAAGCGTCCTGTTTCGGAGGAAGCTCAAGGCTCATCGGCAAGATCACCGGCACGTTCGCCAGCCCCATATCCCGCAATTCCAGCTCCGTATCCACAGGCAAAACCTCACGCCCCACCGCCGTAAACACATCCACCGTAGCGCAGGACGTTGTAGCGCAGGACGTTGTAGCGCAGGACTCCGTTCCTGCGTCCACTTCTGTACCGGCGGTCGCCGTACCGCCGCTCACCTGCACCGCCTGGTAATTGTAATCATGCAGCTTGCCGATCTTCTCGATCGTGGCGGGTGTCCGCTTCAGCTCGTCATAGCTTGTTTGCCATTCTTCTTGTGTAAAATCGAATGGCGAGGCATCTGTCGCCCAAGGCTTCACTATTTCACAAAGCCGATAACTTGGGCATGGATTCTTGCAGATAAAGCAGCAGTTGTCGCATCTGCGTTCTCTAATACATGTATTGCAGACCTTTCTGAACCTCACCAGCTCGTCATATTCCCAATGCGTCCCCCACTGATCAGTCCGTACATACTCGGTTGTCAGCTCTTGGTTGTCAGCGGTTGTCAGCTCTTGGTTGTCAGCGGTTGT
>DAOPZE010000210.1:0-1909 GCA_035353255.1 Candidatus Cloacimonadota bacterium | reverse complement strand
CCTCTACAAGGACATAATAAACATTTTCTTATCTCATCCAGATCTAAGTTTCCGCTGCGTGGTCGTCCCTGATAAGTCCCAATTATGTCATAATAAGTTCTATCGAACTCATGACAATTTCTATTATGTGATGTATTACTATGGATTGAGATTCATCATGCAACCATCCAACACTTATAATATCTACTTTGATTTTAAAGACCATAACCAGAAAAACGAGTTACCCGTATTAAAACAAGTGCTTTATATAAAGGAAAAAATACCTCTTGAGAACATGAAACTTCAGTCTATTCAATCTTACGAATCACAGCTTATGCAAATGTGTGATATAATCACAGGAGCGATTTCGTATAGGAATCGCGGATTACTCACAAGCTCAAGTAAAACTGAACTAGCCAATATGTTAGAGTGTTCAACCCATCAAGATCTATGCACAAGCTCAGTTGTGAGGGAAGCGAAGTGTAATGTATTTGTTTGGCATGCCCGAAGCCTAAGAGGCAATAATGCTTGATTTGGATAGTATTAAGATACGTTACAAAGATTTCGGAGGATCTTGGGAGCGTTTTATTGATGAAGCATACCAGATATTTGAGCGGGACTTTATCATCGATATGCCGCTTTTTAGAGGTCATTATGTTGACTTTAGCGATAAACGAAAACTAGATAGCAACAAGGAAGAAGGCTTTTGGCATCTAACTTCAAGAGATTATCCAGTTCTAGTCAAAGGAAAGATGACGAAAGAAAGGAAACCAGATTTTGATAGAACTGAACGTATCAGATGGATAAAGGAGATTATTGAAAATTCGGAAGATTCATCAGTACTTGTATGGCTGGATCCAAAGTCATTCAAGGTGCCACGCTATCATTTATGGTATAACAAAGAGTTTCTGGTAGTATTGAACGACACAGATAATTCAGGATTGTATTCATTGATTACCTCCTTTTATACGTGTAAAGAAAGTAAGAAGAGATGGTATTGGGAAGAGTATTGCCGTTGGAAGTAAAAAAAAGATGCCGCCTCAGCGACACCCCAATCCATTATGCTCTTGGCATAAGGCACATGATCATCATTAATGAAAGTCGCCTTATTATGTCAAGATATATTTTGAAGCAGGTTTCTTGAGATGCTCGAAATCTCTAACTGATGTCGATTCTTATCCACGATTAATATAAAACACTCCCGCAGAGAACTACTAAACTGCGGGAGTGCTATTATTTCCGTGATTTATGCTATCTTCTGTTTTTTTCGCTTAACTGGCTCTACAGACCAATAGCAGGGATTGCCTATCACAACGTGCTCCGAGTAATATTTGGCGAGCTTGGGATCTGTCTTTTCCAAGCGTCGGTAATAGTACTCTACAGCCCTATATATTGTGGCTATACTTCGACGTGTAAGGTTTTGGGTTTCGCGAATCCTACCTCTGGGGGTAGTGCATTCTTCCAGATATTTATGACATTGATCCAATTCTTCCTGACAGTCATTGATCTTTGCCAGATCGTTGTTTATCCGGGCTTGTGCAAGGGTATGCATGATAGCCTTCACTTCTGTTCTAATGGACCGGATAGTCTTCCCGTCTGTCATTGGTATGCCAGCTTCGGGGTTATTTCGAATGTAAACATCTAACACAGGATTATAATCATCATCCCGATACGTATCTTCGATATACTTGGTGGTTTGTACTTGGTACAGGTTGTACAATTTGCTGGGATGGATCGGTTTCCCAGGATTTGTACGTAACTCGTCAATGTATCTCTTCCCTTTGAGTGATCCAGACTCAGAGGTATCCTCCATGCTCCTTTTCTCCTTTATGCACCTATTTAGAGGCGCTGTCATATGACCTTCTTTCTTAGTTAATTTCATGCTAACCGAGCTGTAGAGAAGCTCTTGGGTTTCGCAAGATCAGTAGTT
>DAOPZE010000209.1:0-1941 GCA_035353255.1 Candidatus Cloacimonadota bacterium | reverse complement strand
CTTCTCCTCGTGGTTCTTTTCCAGAATGACCAGTTCCTGAAAGATCGCGCTGGTCTCCGGGGTTTTAAAGCTCTTTGCCAGAGTTCTGTAGAGTCTTTGGGATTTGATCTCGGCAGTGATCACCACGCCGAAGCACTCTTTGCGTTCCATTTGATACATCCTTATATCTGCTTTAATTAGTTTGTCTGATGAGTTCGACCGCGTCGATCTTCTTCAGTCTCTTGAGCGGTAAAAGCACGCTTACTAAAGTGAATAGACAGGCTACCGCTATGATCATAAGATAATCCGCCAGCTCGAACCGGACAGGTAAAACTATTACCTCAGCCTCACCGATCGGTAGTTTGACCAGTCCCAGCCACTTCTGCAACAGGAGGATCAGGCTGCCAAGGCTCAGTCCGGCAACGATCCCCGTTCCGCTCAGGATCATGGACTGGCTGAGGAAGAGATCCCTCAGGTCCTGATATTGATAGCCGATCGCCTTGAGCAGACCCAGCTCCCGCTTCTTCTGAGAGATGGTCTTGAGCATATTTCCTGTAAGATTGAACGAGGCGATGATGTACATAAAGAGCATGATCACAAACATCAGGAACTTCTCAAAACGCATGGCGGTGTAGAGAGAAGTGTCGAACTTGCTCCAGTCATCCACCTGGTGGCTTGGGAATTCTTTCTGCAGGATGGATGCATAGCGTCTTGATCTGTTTGTATTGGGAGTCTTGATCTCCAGATAATCGACCGATCCGGGATTGCCTGAAAAGAAAGCAGCGGTTTGTAGCGGAATAAAACTATATGAGGTGTCGTAATCCGGCATGCCGGAGCTGAAGATCGCCCTGATCCGGAGAGTGCGCATCTTGGGCAACATTCCGAAAGCGGTAGGCAGGGAAAAGGAAGGGGAAAGGACTTGCAGACTGTCACCGGGATCGACTCCAAGCTGATAAGCCAGGCCTGCTCCAAGGGCGATTCCGCCGTCTTCCACGCACAAACTGTCCATGCTGCCGATCAGGACTCCCTGGGTCAGCTGTTCCGGGTCGTTGCCCGCCGGCTGCAGGATCTTGCTCACCTTTGCGTGCTGCGCCGGGTCAATGCCAAAACTCAAGGTGGGGACGACCATCGTGCTGTGCTTCAGCATCAGTTCATTGCGGATCACGGGTGAAGAGAGAAAACCCAGTTCGCTGAGTTTTGCCTGTACAGCGGGATAATCCTCGAAGGACTTGCCCTGAGGGGGGCTGATCCTGACCTCTGCCAGAGTGCCGATCAGTCGCTTTTGCATATCTGTCTGAAATCCGTTCATGACGCTGCTCACTACGATCAGAGCCAGAACTCCCAGACTTATCCCCGCCAAGGTAAGATAGTGGCTCCGTCCGATAAAACCCTTACCACGGTTTTTAAGATATTTCTCTGCCAGGAAAACGATACTGTTATTTTTCATCATTATCCAGTTTATAGAGTGCGACCGATTAGTCAAGTAGATTAACTTCTCAGGCTGTGTCAGAGGAAGGAAGGATTGTTTCCTGGTAAGATTCGTCACGTGAGAGTGGAATTACCGCCACGACAAATCTTCTCGTAAGCTACGTGCCCGCGACAAAAAGGATCAGCTTGAGCTGGAGCTATTCGCAGACAGTCTCCCGCTTCCGGATCTATCGCAGCGCAACGCCTAATGGCACCTTCAATTCCGTGGGTACTTCCACCACGACTTCCTGGTCTGAGGTCGTTCCGGGAGCCAGATACTTCTACAGGGTGACCGCGGAACAGGACTGAGCAATCTTAGTTTGGAGTCCAAGACGGCTAAACAATCTTTACACTAATAACTGATCTCAGCGCTGTCTTGGACTTCAAAACGAGCAGTATCTGATAGTAGCTAAGCTATAGATACACACGCAACTGCCGCAATGAAGTCCAAATCGCCCTTCAAGATACGAAGTCTATTCAGGACTATCTACGGCG
>DAOPZE010000208.1:0-2042 GCA_035353255.1 Candidatus Cloacimonadota bacterium | reverse complement strand
AAGTGTAGTGTTGATCTCTGCACCGGCTTGGACTTCAAAACGATCAGCATCCCTGAGATAATCTACCCTCATTTGCCGAATGAAGTCCAAATCGCCCTTCAGGATGGGAAATCAACTCAGGATCAGTTACGGCGCTTTGAACTCCATTCTGAATAATCGACTCGTTTCGTCCGGGATCCTTCAATTTACAACTACTCACTTGATTTGAAGAGCCAAAAAGGCAGTCCCCTGCCTCTGCCGAACAGACTTCGACTGCCCTTCCTGAAACCTATTCCTGACTATACCAATTAATATTCCTGATGATATACATCGCCACGGAGAGCAGGACAAAGAGGCTGATGCTGCCGATCAGCAGAGCGCTATCCTGCAATCTGAGCAGGAGATAGAGAAAGCCATAGAGGAAGGTGAGCAGTGCGCCGATCTTGAGAGCGAAGCTCCTGGTCTTGAGAATGCTGTGGCAATAGAGACTGATCTGGAGGACAACGCCCGTCGCGGCGATCAGATATGCCCAGCCGAAGGCGAGGTGTTCGGAGATGGAAAGCAGAAGCAGATAGAAGATCAAGAGTCCGCAACCCACCATCAGGTATTGGATCGGGTGGATCTTCTGTTTGGTCATCACTTCGGCGAAAAAGAAGGTCATAAAGGTCAGCACCAGGAAGAGCACGGAGTATTTCAGCGCCCGGGTGGTCTGTTGATAGGAATCCACCATGATGAGGAAATTCACTCCCATGCCGGAGAGCTGAGGCATCGGCTCGTCACTGCTCCAGAGCTTCTTGATCCCGCTGCTCAGATCGTTTGTCTGCCAGGTGGCTTTGAAGCCTTTACTGTCCAGCGTCCTGCTCTCCGGAAGCATATCCCCGACGAAGCTGGGCGACTTCCAGTCACCTTCCAGCGTGACCGTCTCCTTCAGGGCGGAGGTAGTGAGATCAAGCTGTTGCGTACCCGTCATATTCAGCTTAATTCTGAGCTTGATCCCGGTCGCGCTGTTATCGACAGGAACGGCGGCTGAGAGCTTGAAATCCGTCTGTTTCGTCTCTTCGGCATAACGTTTCGATTCCTTACTGTTAGAGGCTTCCGGCAATTTGTTGATAGAGAGGACGTTCTCAGCCCGGTTGAAGAGCAGAGGCTTGCCATTCAGTTCGCCGGTGAGTTCTTTCAAGCCCCGCTGATCTTCCAGATCGAAGGAAACCAGAGCTTCGTCCCATCTCAGTGGCAGGTCTTTATATGCCGGATCGTCAATCACAGCTATCGGGATACTCGCCATCAGATCGAGATCGGCTTGATAACCCGTGACGTTGAAGATTCCCCGTTTGTGGGTGACGGCTTTGATCTTTCCACCGATCTTCAGGCTATCCGGAGCAAAATGGATGTATTTGATGATCTCAGTGGAGTTATTCTTCCCGTCCGGGACGACATTCTTCAGGGGAACGCCATAAGGCACGCTGATAAAGGGTCCGCTGACGACCTGCGCTCCGCCCCATTTGCCGGCGATCTCACTGATCACGCTCTGTTTACGCTCATTCCGCTCGTGGATAAGGAAAGTGATCCAGACAGCGGGAATCATCAAAACCAGGACGATAACGCCAATGATCACCAGCTTGATCATCTGCATGTTGTTCTTTGAGTTAGCTTGTCGGGCGAGATTATCTGGGTTCATCCAAAACCTCCATGGGGTCAAATATCTATGTCTTCAACACGGTTAAATAGAGCATCCCGGTTCATGATGCAAGGCTGGTATATCGGGAAGCATCATCTAAGAAGAGCACGCTGTAGGCTGATAAACATTCTGTCAACTGCAATCTGCAAGATCAGTCCTGTAAATATCCTAATCTTGAGGATGTCTTATTCTCACTATGATTGCCAGCAAAATCATAAAATATCACGTATCCTCTCCCTCTTGTTCACTTATAACATCTCTAATGATTCCCTAATCATCCCCTAATCATTCCCTAATGGGATTAGGGAATGATTAGGGAAAGACTAAGGTAAGATCAGGCATGTCTAGGGTGGAGGTTGGGCGGGGCAAAGAATACTTGGCGAGA
>DAOPZE010000207.1:0-2107 GCA_035353255.1 Candidatus Cloacimonadota bacterium | reverse complement strand
ATGAACGTCGCGGCGCTTGAGCTGAGCGTGAATATTACGAATCGCGCTCCTGATATCAAGACGCAAGTCGAGAAGCACGAACGCGCCAAGGCACGGCAGATTGATGCCGGACGGACCTATGAATATGGCTCAATTTAGGGCTTACTGGGAAGGGACGGAGATCAGTGACCTCGTCGTCGGGCTTGAGAATATCCCGGTCGTGAGCAGGACTCATGATGGTGAATTCATCCTTCCTACGACGTCGATCGAGGTGATCTGGGGTGCGAACAGCTACACTAAAGATGAAGTGGTTTATTTCACCCTGGACGGGATCAGATTCGCGTCTTTTATTATAGAAGAGGTGACTTCGCACATGGAGGAGGGGACGCAGACGCTTCAGCTCGTGGATCAGATGAAACTGCTTGAGAAGCTGTATATGAAGGATCTGACCTCTATCGACTATTCGAATGCGATAACGGGAGCAGAGGACGTCAGCGGGGCTATCAACGTCCGCTATTACTTCTCTTCGGTGTCTTCCGTACCGCATCGAGTGAACTTTGTGACCGTGACCTATCTGCTGAAGGCGTGCTTGGTCAAGGCTGGCCTGGCAACGGCGGCGAATATCGATATGACGGCGCTTTACGGCAATATCGAATCAGGCTTTTACTATTGGGATTCGAGCAGGACACCGCAGGCGCGGGCGATCACACTTGAGCAGCTGTGTTTTCATCCGCATCAGATCAAATGGGCGGGATACGAGCTATCCACCAGCGCCTTTTACGAAGGGGCGAATTTGCTTCAGATGGCGATGATCTGCCTGTGGATACTGAACGCTGAAATACGGTACGTCGGAACGAAGATCAAGGTTTCGCCACGGCTGACGGGCGATGCACCAGACGATGATGATGTATATTCAGTGGAGAGGCGATCCTGGCTCAATTCGTTCGATATGGTGACGGTGAACGCGGCTTTTATCCAGACCTGCGGGACGATCGGAGGCTTTGCGCCGTATTTTGACGGGACGCTGAGCGCGGGGATCAGCCAGGCATATTCAGCGCCGGACGTGCTTCCTACCGATCATAAGCTATCCGCGAAGGTGTATTCACTGCTGAAGCATGTGGTCGTGCACCGGCGGGACTGGAACTCCGATCACTATGAGACGAGGGAATTTGAAACGATGGCGTATGGAGAGACGTTTGAGAGCGATTATCACTTTGCGAATCAGCTTGCGAAGATCGTTCAGGCGCGTTTTCCGGGGTCGGGAACGGTCGAGACTATTACGGTACCGGTTGACGTGGACGCGGTCGCTATACGTCCGCTTTTGGGGCACAAAATCGACGCTGAAGATCAGACGAGCGAATTGGAGTATTAGATGAATTTATTTGTGGATAAAGCGCCTGTGATCGTGGCGGGAACGACAACGCATCAGCTTGTGAATTATGCGAATTGTGAGTACAATTATGATGAGCATGACTTCATCCTTCATACTTCGAAGCTTACAGGTAAGCGGACGCTGATCTCGAAGGGGACGTACTTTTCCGCGCAGATGACGCTACGTGGGCTGACCTATTCATTATATACGGCGCTTAGGGCGCTGCGCGTGGGGACGGCGGTGACGTTCTATCCCTATGGGCAGAGTAATATTACGATCGGTGGATCCGTTTATACAGCGCCCTCTATCACCGTGCTGATCACGAAAGCGGCGTTTTTCCATCTTAATAACACGCTGTGGAGGGATGGGCTGTTGCTGGAGATGGCGTCTGAGGGTTATTACGAGCTGACTTTGACGAGCGCAGGGACGTAGATGAGCTGATTTGCCAGGATGTGGAAACTGTCAAGACGGCGCTCAATATATGGGCGCCGTTGGTGTTTTTGCCAGATTTTTGTCATTTAGACATGGGATTATGGGTTTTGATTTGGGGTTTGATCTGGTTTTTTGCCAGAATTTTGTCACTCAACGAGGGGGATGATGTGATGAATTGCCAGATTTTTGTCACTGATAGGAGGGTCAGGAGATGCGTTTTGCCAAACTGCTGTCACGAATTGCCAAACTGAGTGTCACGCGATAATGGCGATAGAATGCACAGGATGGATCTCCGTCGAAAGAAAGGACCCCGGGATTTCCAGG
>DAOPZE010000206.1:0-2120 GCA_035353255.1 Candidatus Cloacimonadota bacterium | reverse complement strand
GTGGTTTTACCCACTTGCCTGGCTCCTCTGAGGATCAAAGGTTTGCGGTTTTTATCCACTCTCCAGCGTTCCAGATCGCGCTCTATCGTTCGTCTGATCATCTCTGGTCTCCTAATTTATTCATTACTAGGGACATAATAACGAAGATCAAAACTATGTCAAGGCAATTTTTGGAGATTTGCGAGGCAAACTAAGGGCAATTTTGTGGAAAATCAATGACAAACTAAGGGCAATTTCAGCGAAATTCAGGATCAAACTAAGGGCAATTTAGAAAAACGAGGTATGGGCAAAAATAAACTCCAGAGATAAAGGCATATTATGCAATAGGATATGCAGTTGACTAAAAGAAATCCAAAAAAAACTGCAGAAACTGTCCCTGAAATTGGAAAACTGTCCCTCCTAATACTTATAGAGGGGTATCTCGGATTAGCAGATTAACGGATTAACGGATTAGCAGATTAACAGATTAGCAGATGAGGAGGGTTAATCGGTTAATGGGTTAATGGTTAATGTCAGGAGCTCCGGAGATACCTGGATGGTATGAATGATCTTTTTTAAGCGTATAGAGTGTTTGGATTAACAGATTAGCAGATTAACGGATTAACGGATGACCGGGGTTGGGGCGCTTGCTTAGCTTATCAGTCGCACATGGTGTCAGACCTATGTGTCTATGCGTCCCGCAACTCTCAGCAAGTCCATCTCCGGCTTGCGTGAAAGAGAATATAGTATGTACCTTAGGAAATTGGCATAAGGATTGTATCTCCTCGTTGCCTATCAGGCTGGTTTAAAAATGGGGGAATGCCTGGCAAAATTCAGCTTGACAGCAATCGAGCTTAGTTAATTATCGCAACCAGGATTACAGTAATGATGGTTGCAATATGCGTTTTTATGATCGACAAATAGAGCTGAGCCAGCTTCACAGGCTGCAGGAAAGCACCGGCACAGCTTCCCGGTTAACGGTTATCACCGGTAGGCGTCGAATCGGAAAGACAAGGCTGATCCGGGAGTTTTGCGGGCGGTTTGAGAGCCTGTATTTCTTTGTTTCCCGAAAAAGTGAGGAGCTTCTCTGTGAAGAGTATTGGGGCTACATCAATGAGACTCTGAAGCTAAGCGCCTATGGCAAAATCACTAAGCTGATCGACCTCTTCCGTTTGTTGTTCGACTATAGCGTAAACAAATCTTTGATAGTGGTGATTGATGAATTTCAGGAACTGCAGCAGGTCAATCCTGCTTTTTACTCTGAATTCCAGCATCTCTGGGATAGCAAAAAGGATGATACGCATCTGCATCTGATCATCTCCGGCTCAGCGTATTCGTTGATGCAGAAGATCTTTACGGATTACCGGCAACCTCTATTCGGGCGGGCTGATCTGCTGATCAACTTAAAAGCTTTTCCCATCACTACCCTGAAAGAAATTCTGGAGGACAGCCAAGCCTTCAGTGCTGATAACTTACTGGCAAATTACATGCTTACCGGGGGCGTTCCCAGATACCTGGAAATTGTTCAAGCTGCCGGAGCTCATACCAGGGAGAATTTGATCGACCACGTGTTTTCTGAATATTCAGTCTTCGCGGATGAAGGGAAAAACCTGCTGATTGAGGAATTTGGTCGGGACTACAGCACTTATTTTACTATTTTAGAGCTTATCGCCACCGGGAAAACTTCGCGAATGATGATAGAATCTATATTGGAAACAAGTGTGGGAGGATATCTGGAGCGTCTGGAAAATGTTCATAGTCTCATCACCCAGTTCCGTTCTTTTCACTCCAAAAAAGGCTCCAGAAGCGCGAAGTATAAAATCAATGATCCCTTTCTAAGCTTCTGGTTTGCCTATTTTCACCGCTATCGCAGCGCGGTGGAAGCCAGTAATCCCGGCTATGTGAAAGAGCGCTTTAAGGCAGATTATCAGCAGTTTGCCGGGCAAAGTCTGGAGCGACTTTATCGCGAGATTTTCAAGCAAAGTGGCTTGTATAATCTGGTGGGAAGCTATTGGGAAAGCGGATTCCAGAATGAGATCGATCTGGTGGCTATCAACGAACCTAAAAAACTAATGATCCTAGCCGAGATCAAGCTGAATAAAAAGAATATCCGTAAAGAAAAATTGAAAGCTAAGTCCGCA
>DAOPZE010000205.1:0-2149 GCA_035353255.1 Candidatus Cloacimonadota bacterium | reverse complement strand
GATACTCTGTCGGGATCGAGAACGTGGACGATCTCATCGCTGATCTGGAACTGGGTCTCTAAAGTCACAAACCTTTACATATACAAAAGCCCCCGGATAGAACCGGGGGCTTTGCTATTTTGTGTGGGGATCAGTCTATTTGACGATGATCAGCTTCTTGGTCTGGCTGAAGCTCGGGGTGCTGAGTTTATAGAGATAAATGCCGTTGGCGCAGGTACGTCCACGGGAATCAAGCCCGTTCCAGGTAACGTTGTGCGAGCCTTCATTCAAAGTGAAAGAACTGACCAACTGCCCGGCAAGATTATAGATCGCCAGAGTGCCTTGCTCACCGCCCTTGATGTCCACGCCGATGCGAGTGCTGCTCACGAAGGGATTGGGATAGGCATTGGCTAGGAAGTCCCGGATGGGTAGCTCAGGTACGTCGATATCATCGACTATGGTCAGTGGGATCGGGCCGTAGAAATTGCTGTTGCCTCCCATGGACAAGGCTTCCAGCCAGAAATAGTAAGTATCCGGCTCGTCCAAGGCAGTCGCCGTGAAGGAGTAGCTGGAGCCGGTGCTGGTGTTCTGGGCGGGAATGACCGTGGGAGTAAGGCAGATCGAGCTGCTCATATCCTCGGAGGTGTTCACGTAAACGTTGTAGCCAACCATAGAAGTCTCGGAGCCCGTCGTCCAGTTTAGCTGCGCGAGATTGTCCGAATTGACGATCGCTGTGAAGGAAGAAAGCTCCACCGGCAAGGTTTCGTCGTTAGGGGAAGCGATCGCGAATTCACCGATCTGAGTGACGTTATTAGCTCTGATGTTATTGGCATCGATGACCGTATAATTCGCCCACTCAGTCCAGGGATAGACAGAGCTCGGACGATAGATCACTCTCCAGTCACCCGAAGCTTTCGCGAAGTCCGCGCTGGTGAGGGAGAAATCTATGTTGACGTTGAAGGATTCAAGAGTCGTGCCCAGTTCCCAGTACTTGGTTGTAGTATAGTTCAATCCTGCGGGAAGGGTGCCCGCGGGAGCGACCCCGACCTCGTTCAGATAGATATGATGCATCCCGCCGTCGGAACCGCCGCTGGTACCACCGACGACTTCCACAGCCGCGTCAACGCCTGGGAAGGTGACCGTGCCGGGGAGACTGCCCATGTCAACCAGTTCATTCCCGGTGATCCTGGGCAGGGCGGAAGGCTTGACCGCGAGGGTGAAATCGAACAACCCCGTTGTAGGCGTGGGTATGGAGATGATGTTGATCATTTCCAGATCGATCTTATAGTTCGACGCGGCAAAGAGCGCAGCCCAGGCAGGATCGGAAAGGGTCAGGTTCAGATCTCCGAAACCATAGCCTGTCTGGAACAAGCCGGTGCCGATATTACCCGTCCAGGGAGTAAAGATCGGGCTGAGCGCCCTGATCTGCGCCTGGGTGGGATATGGCGTGGTGATCACGAAAGTCGCCTTATCCATATAAAGAACGGGCGTGCCGTTGTAAGCAATATAGCCTGAAGCATTGGTATAGACCCTCTCATCGCCGGACTGACCTGGGGTGTTCCAGGGCATGGTAGGATTGACCGTATTGATCCGGTTGAATGCCACCATATTGAATTCGGTGAAGACGATGGATATCTGGCTGGGGTCAGTCGCAAGGGGAACGTTCTCCTCGGAGCAAGTCAGGCTTGTGGTCGCGCCGTAGTGAATGTTCTTTTCGGCGTAATAATGATAGAGTGGATTTGCTCCGCCGAAGGTGAACCAGTTGCCATCGTGAGTGGGGAAGGTAGGGCTGTCGGCATCCCAGATCCAGTTCCCGCTGCGGTTGTAAGCTTCGAGGTCGTTGACCGTGAATTTGAACAACGCCTGAGCGGAGAGTAGCCCAGGGGTGGCGCTCAGGACGAGAGCAAGCGTGATCAGAAGAAGATGAGAAACGTGAACTTTCTTTGTCATCGTTGAACTCCTTTCTATAGCCTTATTGGCTGATATTTATGGGTTTAAGGACACAAAGTCCCTATTACGGATCGTACAGCAGACATTATAGCCAAAAGCCAGAAACAGACAAGTAAAGATTCGCATATTTGCTTTTCTTCCGAACCATAATAAGTCCTTGACAGATATGCAGACTTCGCCTGAATCACACAGCAAGGGAATGTGATGATGATGTTGAAGA
>DAOPZE010000204.1:0-2199 GCA_035353255.1 Candidatus Cloacimonadota bacterium | reverse complement strand
ATATCATCGGTAGAAATATGATCTTTATGACACCCTTCGGGGAACGTCCGCTGGTTTACGCGGACTACACTGCCAGCGGCAGAGGGCTGTATTCGCTCGAGCGGCATATGCAGAAGATCCTGCAGTATTATGCCAATACTCACACTGAGGATGACTTTACCGGCAAGACCATGACCGGACTTCTGCATGACGCGGAGAAGATCATCAAGTCAGCCGTGAATGCCGGACCCAAAGGCAAGATCATCTTTACCGAATCCGGTACCACCGGCGGGATCACCAAACTCCAACAGATCCTGGGGGTCTATTGGCCTCCTGCGACGCGGGAACGGGTCAACGGCTTCCTCAAGAGTTGCCTGAAACGTAACCCCGACCGTGAGCTGTGCAATCTCGCCCTGCACGACTATATCCACGAGAACAAGCCCATTGTCTTTGTGGGTCCTTACGAACATCACTCCAACGAGATCATGTGGCGCCAGACGCTCTGTGAGATCATTGAGATCCCTCTGGCAGAGGACTGCGGACTGGATCTGAAAGCTCTGGAAGAGACCGTCTCCGATCCCAAGTATGCGCATCGCCCCAAGATCGGCTCTTTCTCAGCTGCCTCGAACGTCTCCGGACTCCGCACGAACGTCTATGAAGTTGCCCGCATCCTGCACCGGCACGGCGCGATAGCCTGTTTTGACTTTGCCGCCTGCGCTCCATACGTACCCATCGATATGAACCGTGACGATGAGACGTATTTTGACGCTATCTTCCTCTCTCCGCACAAGTTCCTGGGTGGTCCCGGCACTTCCGGAATCCTCGTCTTCAACGAAGATATCTACCAGAATCAGCTTCCTCCGACTGTTGCCGCGGGCGGAACTGTGGACTACGTCTCACCTGAAAAACAAGAATTCATCCACGACATCGAATCACGCGAGAAGCCCGGCACCCCGGGAATCCTGCAAGCGATCAGGGTCGCCCTCACCTTCGAGGTCAAAGACAAGGTCGGCATAGACACTATTCAACAGATCGAAGATGACTACTATGAGAAGTTCATGCAAGCCTTTGCCGGAGAGGAACGCATCCATTTCTACGGACCGCTGGAGTCCGAACGCAAGATCCCCATCATTCCCTTCAACATCACGCACAAGGATAAATACCTGCATCCCAAGTTCGTGACCCGCCTGATGAGCGATCTCTTCGGGATCCAGACCCGTGCCGGCTGTTCCTGCGCCGGACCCTATGGACACTATCTGATGAAGATCGAGCAGCGCCGCTCGGATTTCTATCGCTGCCTGATCACCAACATCGGCTATGGCGGCATCAAGCCCGGCTGGGTACGGCTCAATCTGCACTATGCGCTGGATCAGGCAGAGCTGGATTATCTGATCCGGGCGCTGAAGTTCGTGATCGAACACGGCTCACGCTTCATTCCGCAATACGTTTTTGACATGAAGTCCGGCGAATGGACACACAAGAATTATCAATCTGCTCCTCCCATCAGCCTCGATCTGGAAGAAATGCTTTCCGGAACGGAGATCAAGCCCACCTGTCTGTACGACGGAAGCCCTCTCTACGCAGAGGCTTTGGCAGAGGCAAGCCGCCTTGCCGAGGGGCTTAGCGAAGAATTCAGCGTCAGGCAGTTTGAGCCTGAACTCACTTCACTGATGTATTTCTACGTGCACGAACTAATCAATTATCCCTGAGCAGTTTTCGCCCGATCTCGCACTTGACCAGATGATCGTTGATCATCCCCGTTGCCTGCATGAAGGCATAGCAGATCGTCGAACCCACAAACTTGAATCCGCGTAGCTTTAGGTCTTTGCTCATGGCATCTGACTCCGCTGACGTGGCTGGGATCTCGTTGCTCTCCTGCCAATTGTTCTGAATGGTCTTCCCTCCGGTGAATTGCCAGATATAGGCGTCAAAACTACCGAATTCCTTTTGCACTTCCAAGAGTTTCTGAGCATTGGTGATCGCTCCGCGGATCTTTGCCCGGTTGCGAATGATCCCCGCGTCGGTGAGCAATTCCGCGATCCTGGCTTCATCAAAGAGCGCGACCAGGTTCGGATCGAACCCCGCGAAGGCTTTCCTCAGATTTTCCCGCTTGTGCAGGATACAAGACCAACTCAAGCCCGCCTGAAACCCATCCAAAACCATAAACTCATATAGCTTCCGTTCATCATGCAGGGGAACTCCCCACTCTTCATCGTGATA
>DAOPZE010000203.1:0-2212 GCA_035353255.1 Candidatus Cloacimonadota bacterium | reverse complement strand
ACCCCGGAGCTGGCTTCCAATTCGTCGAAGAGCCGAGCGTACTCAGCGGAGAGCATCATGTAATTCATGCGACCACCTCTTCCTTGCTATTGATGATACCGGACAGGTAGATGATATAGGCTGCCAATTTCTGAGGATCCTTACAGGTCGGGAGAGTCTTGACGCCCAGATGTTCCTGAACCGCCTGTGACATGCGGGAGGAATCGCCCCAGCCGTCGATATTGCCATTGACCAGGATCTGATGCAGGCGCTTGATCTCGTCCTGCAGGTTCTTCGTTTCTACCGGCACCGTGGCAGCCTTGAGCGAATGCGCCTTCACGATACCCAGCAGAGTAGTGAGCATAGACACGGACGAGGTCTCAAGCGCTGACTTGGCATAGTAATCAGCCTCAGCCTCGGTCATCTTGCGAGCCGAGATCTCCTTGTCGATCTGGTCACGAAGATCGTCGGGATCTTCCTGCGCAGCGTCCACCACGGTAGGGGTATCCTGCACGGGAGCAACGTCAGCCGTAGGGGTAGGCGTAGGGGTATCGGTAGGGGCAGCAGGGGACTCAGCCACGACAGCCGCAGGGGTAGCCTCTGGGGTAACAGGAGAAAAGGGTGTGTCACCACGCTCACGCTTCACCAGACCGGTATAGTAGGCGGTCAGACCGTCGATATCCCAGGCATCGCTCAGATTACGAACTCCCAAACAGGCATTCATCTCTTCACGAACTACGTCCCAGTCAGCATAGATGCCAGCGTTCTTCATAGTCGTGAGCTGCTTGATCACCCTGGCACGAGCCTCTTCTAACTCCTTAGTTAGAACATGAGCCGGAGAGGGATACTGTGTAGCCGGTACAGCAGCGGGAGCAGCCTCGACCACACGCTTCGGACGAGGATCAGCCTGACCGGTGAGCCACGCCTTCACAGGCTCGATGAAGTTCTCACCAGGCAGAGGGAAGACGGCGCCATCAACCAGGTCGCAACGTGACTTGACCACGACCAGGTCATGCTCCATTGTCATGTCGCCGATGATATCGAACTCGTACTCCAGATTGTCACGCTGGATGGGAGCCATGCCGATCTTCTTGGGAGCGTCCTTGCCCCGGTCGTCCTTGACCATGATGTACTCGGTTTTTGAGCGCATGGTACAGACGACATGCATGCCGCAGGCTTTGATCGTGTCCACCATACGGTTCTGCAGCGGTGTCCCGGCGGACCAGCCGGAAGTGTAAGAATTCTTCGCCCGTGAATCGGCGGTCTTCTTGTCGACGAACTCCAGCAGCCCATCCTTACCAGCCCAGGCATGAGAGAGGGAATCGATCACCAGAACGTCAAACCCGGCTTTCTCGGCAGCGATGACGGCGGCGATGTAATTCTCCGGAGCGAAGGATGTCAGCTCCATCACGCTGAAATCGAACTTGTCAGCGTACAGGGATGCGGAACCGAACTCGGTATCCAGAACAGCCACGTTCTTCCCCAGGAGCGAGGCGATGCGCAGCGCAGAGTAGGTCTTCCCAGATCCACTGGGACCCATGAGAGCGAGGCGGAGCTTGCTGTCGTACTTGACCGCCTTAGTGAATTGAATTTGTGTCATTTGATCCTCCAGTCTTTAGTAGTTACAAAAATAGCCGATCCAGAGCAGCGCATAAGCGCCCAGACCGGCGACGATAAGAATGAAACCCAGGACAAGGGAGTCGACGAGGTTCTTGTTGTTTTTTTTCACAGCACGATACCCCGCTGAACCGCCAGGTTAGAATCGGGATTGGCGCAGGCATCCAGAATCTTGGTAGCCTCTACCTGTATACGTAGAGAGGACGCATGCCCCAGCTCGAAGCGACAGAGATTCTTGGGATGAACTCCCACGAGCTGCGCCAACTGCCGCTGCGACATGCGCAGCCCCAGGCGACGTTCCCGAATCTCAGTGTGTGTAAGCAGTTTCACGATAAAACTCCTTGACATTAGTAGTGAACGCTATGAATTTGAACAAGTGCATTAACGTCCACGTGGACAAAATAAAGAATCCTGAATAAACGTCAAGTACTTTATTCAAGAAACTTGTGAAAGGAGGATACCATGACCACTAACAACATCAGGGAGGCAAGACGGGTAAAGGATCTCACGCAAAAAGATCTGGCAAAAAAAATAGGTCTTACTACCTCGGCGATATCCAATTACGAGACTGGAGTCTCTCAGCCGTCTGTTGATATCCTTAAGGAAATAGCCCGCA
>DAOPZE010000202.1:0-2225 GCA_035353255.1 Candidatus Cloacimonadota bacterium | reverse complement strand
GACGATGCTGTCGTCCAGGCTGATTCCAAGGCACAGGCTACTCACAATGAGTAGCATCAATAGTGTCATAGTTCTTTTCATTATGTCTCCAGTCCGAGCTTATGACGTCCGATCTACCAGCCCTCGTCCAGAGGGATGTTTAGCTCTTCAGTTCCGGGAACTACAAACCTGCCGTCACGGATGATCTCTGCTTTGTGACCGTCCTTGGTAATGGCAGTGATGGATTCCAACATTTCATAGGGTAACGTGATGTCCATGTGCTTCTGAGTATAAGCATTCATGGGGTCTGTATCTCTGGTGCGGGATTTTTCATTATCGACGGCGATCATCTCCTTGCCGTTCATAAAGCTGGGGTGCGGAGCATCTTCCTCATGGCTAAAGCATGTATCGCCAATGGCGAAGTGCGGTCCCATCTTCTCGATGATGAGGATGGGGAGCAAGGCAAGGATGTCGTGCTTCCGAGCGATCTGATAGGCTGTGGTGTTCGTTCCGATGGCGAATTCACCAATGGGAAGCGTGTCATGCGGGAGGAGCAGATTCTCGTGGATATACTTGCTGCCGTCTTCCGCATTGTCAAAGTTGGAGCAGGAATAGCTCTCGACCCAGCCGTCGGTGAATTTGATCCGCAGGTTATAATAGCGCAGACTGCCGAGATAGATATCCTCGACGTGCAAGATCCCATTCGTGCCGGTCAGCAGGGGAGAAGTAAAGACCTCACCCACTGGGATATTGACGTCCGCAACGCAATTCTCGAAGTTCGTTTGCGTTGCCGGATCGGTGATCGGGTGCATCCTGACCATAATATCCGTGTCATTCCCGGCTTTACCTTTGACGTGCACGTATTCGGCGGTATCCAGCACATCGATGATCTTTTGCTGGATGCGGGCATAATGGTTGCTGTCCAAGAGGTTGATCTTCAGCGTATCCGCAAAGATCTCCGGGAAGTTCTTTCCGATCTCCGGTGAGGGGAACGCGATGATCGTAAAGCTACCCTCATCCCGACGATAGTATTTATAATACATTTGGGAATAACGGGCACCCTGCTCTCTCGCCAGTTGTTGTTGTTCCGGGCTGTATTTCAGTGCGCTGGATTTGGATACCGGTGAGAAAGGAGTTTCGCCGAATAACTCGACGTAAACCGGACCGGCTTGCGCTGAGATGAGTTCCTTGAGATCCTCGATGATCTTCTCCGAGGCTTTTAGGGAGCTTTCGACTCTCTCTCTGTCCAGGGTAAGCGTGCCATCGAACCGGTGGTCATAACCGAACTGACGGTTGATACCATTGCTGTGGGGGAGTGGAACGATCACTTCCATCCCGATCGCTGTCAGATCTGCAATCAGCATTCTGCCCAGACGCTCCATACCACAAGGTATCATTAGGTTCGCGTATTTCTTCTTTGTATAATCTTTTTTGGCTCTGACAAATCCATCGACCCAGCTCTGCACGATGAACTTCGAGATAGCCAGAAGCTCAGTTTCGGGATACTTACTCATAAACTCAGCCATGGCGAAATCATATTCGCTGAGATAGATCCCATACCGATACAGATAGCGGATATCGCTGAGATCGGCTTCGGCGACGATCCTCTTATAATAATCGTATTCAGGGCTGAGGCGCTGGAAGGTATTCAGTTCGGTGATAAGTTCCAGATCTTTTGTGGTCTCTTCACGATAGACCTCGATCCAGGTATTGTAATCATTGTTTCCGTTCTTTGCATGCTCCAACAGGGTAAAGTATATCTTCAGATAATGATTGATCCAGGTGTAGCTTTTGTTCAGGAGCATTTGCCTCAGACTGCGGAAGTTTGTATATATCGTGCTGATCAATCCGCCCAGATCTGAACCATATTGTTCCACCGCGTGATCCGGGTTACCCAGACACGTGGCATAACCTGTTTCCGGATCGACCGCTTTATAGAAATCGTCGGTAAGCTGTTTCATGTCTTCCAGGCTCACGATATTCAATAGGGGATCATGTTCCAGAATATGCCCGAATGACCACGTCTGGACTGCTATATCCTTGAGCGCCATAAAAAAATCACGGCATAGCAAGCCATCATCTAGGTTCAGCGACCGGAGTTCCCTCATATACCTTTCGTATTCAGGTTTCCCGTCCAACATGCTGTTGTATAATTTTGTGAAGGTCGAGCTCATTTCACACCTCTTTCCTCGTTTTATCCTGTTGGGAAATGATTAAGTTAGACTAATCCAATCCCCAGTTTGTTT
>DAOPZE010000201.1:0-2274 GCA_035353255.1 Candidatus Cloacimonadota bacterium | reverse complement strand
GGGTTGACGATGCTGTCTATCTGCCCATTGTCGGTTCCGATCACGTCGACATCTACCATGAATCTGCGGGGGATGAAGGGGAAGTCGAAGTACATCCGGGAGACGAGGTCGTCTTTATCGGCTGGCGCTCCTCCCCTGATGAATGTTGACTGGGTGGCTCTATCCCGGAAGATGATGGCTGGGCAGTGTGCTTTGCCGTCTTTGCCGTCCTTGAACACGGAAGCGTGACGTACGTTTTGGAAGATGCCGGGTTCGATCTGTTTCCATTCGCTGTCCTCTCCCGTGAGCGGTGTCAGTAGGTTGCCGTTTACCAGGTGCCGGAACAGGTAAGCGCAGTTGTCTGCGGAGTCGCCTGAGTGTCCCTGAGTGGAGAACAGTGAGACCAGTTCCAGGACGTCGTGAGCGAGCATGTTTTCAATGGATTCGTTGTCATCCATGTATCCGGCGATCCTGAATTCGTTCAGTATCCGGTCCATCTCGTAGCTTTCTCCAGGCTTGTATTGATCGGGGAGCGCCTTCCGCCATGCCATTAGCAGCATCGTGGGCGGGTAAGTGTATGCCAGTTTCTGGATCTGGTCTTCGAACACTATCTTCTTCTCCTCTTCGCTGGAGAGTGCATCGATTTGCATCTGGGTCATGCCTACCTGCCTGGCTTTTGGCATGATGATTTTCTTGGAGTTCATAGTGCCTCCTGGAATGGTGGTGTGTCCGTCTTAGACACCGTGATTTTGCAGCCGTGTTCTTCTTCGAAGTCGTGCAGCTCCTCAGCGAGTATCTCCAGTTGATCCTGATGTGGCTTTACTATGCGGGCTTTGACCTCTTCGCTGTGCTTTACATTCGCTTCTGTCCATTCCAGGTTGAGTTTCTTGCAGACTGCTTTAGTTACGTCGACAGCCTGGTCGTTGTTGATCTGGAATCCCTTGATCGTGATCGTGAGTTCCCCCCCCACGTTAGGGAGAGGAACTTTGATCTGCGTCTTTTCTACGGTCTCGAATTCTTCGTTAGGCATCTCTCACATCCTTAGAACGGTGCGTCGTCTTTGTCTTCGGGGGGTATGACGATGTTGCCGGTGGCTTCGTACTTGCTGACCTTGAAGTACTCCGGTCCGTCCGGGACGATGTTGCATGTCACGGTGTGTCCCAGCACCATTGACGGCTCAAATACAGCCATTTCGCTTTCCGGGAGTTGACACGCCTTTGCCAGGAGTTTGATGCGGAACATTGCGTTCTTGACTTCCCAGAAGGTGTCACGGATGGTTTGTCCGGCAGCGTTGGCGAGGGTGATGCGGAATCCTGGTGTGCCTTTTTGCTGAGATATGATGTTTTCTTCGACCTTCGTAATGCACAGGTCTTGCTTTCCTGGAGTAGCGATGTAGTCTCCGTCTGGTACTTCGTTTAGATCGTATGCCATGTGATCCTCCTTGATCAGAATGGTATGACGTCCTGCTGCGCCGATGGCACAGGCTTAAGGACCGCCTGAGTTAGTTTGTTTATGATGTTTTGGGGTTGCGGTACCGCTCCCCTGTTATTAGATGCGGCGTAGATTCTGTTGGCGATCTGGA
Organism: Candidatus Cloacimonadota bacterium; assembly: GCA_035353255.1. Taxonomy (GTDB): domain Bacteria; phylum Cloacimonadota; class Cloacimonadia; order Cloacimonadales; family Cloacimonadaceae; genus PHBP01. The sequence continues at coordinate 713 of DAOPZE010000201.1, read as the reverse complement.
GTTGATGTGCTGTCAGTTCCGGGGTAATCTCCAGTTGCCAGTAGTCTGCTACGTTGAACTTTTCCGGTGCCGTGTTCTGCTGCAGCCGGTGGATGAAGTAGTCGTATAGTAGCAGCCATGTCCATGTTGCCTCTTCAGTGGACATGCGCTCGGTGAGGACGGCTGCTCGGTTTGTCCCTGAGCAGTTGGGACAGGGAACATAAACGCATGGGATGGTCAGCCATTCGTATTCGCCTCTTCCGCATGCTTGTGCCTCCCTGTGTACATGCTTATCGAGGAGTGGGATCCCGTATGGTGTCCAGCATTTGCCGCATGGTTCAGGTTTCTTGGGTGGACTTGACTTGATGGTCTTGACGACGTCTGCAGCGGTGATCTTCTTATCTTTCAGGGATAGTTCGGCGATCACGGCATCGATGTCGAATTCGTTCGGGGTGGATACGCAGATGTGAGTGATGTTATCCTCGGTGACTTGTGCGGATATGGCGGTCACTATGCGGTTGACGTCTGTTCGTGTAGCCATTATCTCTTTTCCTTCTTCAGGTGGTTTTCACAGAACTTGACGCACATCTTGAAGGCATCCTTGAGTTCGATGCCGTTTGCTTTTATGTAGTCAGAGACGTCGTTGGGTGAGTCGAGTAGTCCGTAGTCTCCGTAGGTATGGCTCAGTTCTCGTTGTTGCTTAGATGTCAGCCAGACTCCCTCGGCGCATTGCT
>DAOPZE010000200.1:0-2319 GCA_035353255.1 Candidatus Cloacimonadota bacterium | reverse complement strand
CTTCCTTCTGGTGCGCCCAGCAGGACTCGAACCTGCGACCTACGGCTTAGAAGGCATAGGTGCCACCTGGCGTATTCATTTTAACCACAAAACTTACGTGGTCCATCCAGACGGACTGGCGTAATTCCTGAACACCCTACTCCGTTTGACGGTCCCTGACGTTTCCGATCGCTTCCCACAGGAGCGATATGGCGACCAACATTACCCCAGGACTCAGGAAGAAGGGACGGTTCTGGCACTACTCGCTGATGATCAACGGGCAGCGAGTGCATGGATCGACCCGGGCAAGCGATCTGGCGACTGCCAAAACCGTCTTGGAAGAGAAGCGCAAGGAGCTTCTGAACGGGCAGTGCGGCGTAATTACCCGGATCCCGACTCTCGCTGAGATCACGAAGGAGTGGCTGAGGGTTCACCAGCGGGTGCATAGCAGGAAACACCTCCTCAGCGTCGAACAGCACACCAGGATCTGGATTCTCCCGGCTCTGGGCACGACCAGGATCGACCGTATCCGTGCGGCTGATGTCTTTGCCCTCAGATCTCGAATGCTCGGCAAGGAGAAGTCCATCACGACCGTCAACAATGCCCAGAAGGTCCTAAAGCTGATCGTGGGATACGGATTGAAGATGGGATATCTGGACCACGTTCCCTTCCACCTTCCGATGCTCCGTGTCCAGAAGAAACCGCGTCCTGTCCTCCCAGCGGTCCGCGTCCAGGAGTTTTTCTCCCAGATAGACCAGGAAGCACGGAACTCCCACATTCCCGTCCTCGTGCGCGTCATGGTCGGTCTCGGACTGCGAGAGTCAGAAGCCCTTGGGATGCGCTGGGAATGGTTCAACCTCGCCCAGCGCACCTATGTCGTCGGCAAGGCGAAGGGCAAGGAGGCGCGGGTGATCCCTGTGCCCTCCTGGTTGTGGGACGCCATCCACGCCATGCCCAAGACCCTCAGCGAATGGGTGTTCCCCGCCGAGGACGGGAAGCCTCACCGTGCCCAGTTCTGCAAGAAGGTCCTCCAGCGCGTGTGCTCGAAGATGGGACTCGGCAACGTTACCCAACATCGTCTCCGTGCCACGTTCGCATCCCTCCATGCCGAGGCGGGAACCCCAATCACGGAGATCCAGGGGATGCTCGGGCACAAGAGCGTCACCACGACGATGATCTACGTCGAGCAGAGTCTGGAATCGAAGCGTCGCTCCCAGGATGCCCTCAGTCAGCGTCTGGGACTCGCATAGGAACCCCCAGGACCCGCCTTAGGCACCTGTCCCCGGGGCGGGTCCATCAACCTCCTGGCAGGTTGTGGAGCGATACATGTACGAGTTCGTGAACGGTCTTCATGTTGGAGGTGTGCCTTCCCCTGAAGATCCCTCCCCGAAAGGTCCGGAAGACGAATGAACGCCGGATCCGGGGTGAAGACGTATCAGCGGATGTCTCATTTTGCGTTTCGCAACATGTCTCTTCCCAGAGAGTGCCCTATGTTGCATCTCTTGACATTTGAACGTTTCAGGTTCGCATCCCAGGATCAGGGATAACGCACGAACCGGTTCATGATGACACGCCCCAACGCCAGGAAACCAAGAGGCGGGAAGCTCCCAACGGCTTCCCAGCCTTCGCCTTGTCCGCCGACCGTTGCGGATGAGTTGGTCCTGCATGGCGACGTGTCCACCCTCAAGGACGCCTTCGTATCCCGTCCCCGCTGCCTTGTGACCTGTCCCGTGCCTGATTCCATCTACCAGAAGCTCCAGAAACACCCTGGGGGAATTAGCGCCTTCTATGAGGAGGCAGTGGCAGCCTTCGATGGTGACCTTGTGGCGCTGGTAAATGCAGCCGTCGCGTTTGTGGAGGTCCGCAGATCCCGAGCGGGTCTCGATCCTCCCAGGAACGCCAGCGGACGGATTATGCCATCGACCTTTACGAAGATTAGGAAGATCGAGGACGCACTATCGGACATACGAGGTATGTCACGAGCAAAAGTGATGGCAGGCTTGATAAATCTTCAACTTGGTTAATCATATTGGTTGTTACATCAAATCATGATTCAATTCATATCATAGGGAAGTAAACATGACATTCATCATACTTCAATATAATAATGATACGACTAATCTTATAGGCGTATGTATTGGAGGCGGTATCGCTATTGTGCTTCTAACTTGGGTGATGATCTCAAATAAGAGAAGAGAAAATATAGAATACAATCGCAGAGCTTCACTTAGCATTGAACAACGCTTTAAAGAAGATGCTGAGTGTGAGTATGGCAAAAAAAACACCATGATGATATGCCCACATTGCCAATCCAAGGGAACCATTCGCATCAAGCCGATT
>DAOPZE010000199.1:0-2324 GCA_035353255.1 Candidatus Cloacimonadota bacterium | reverse complement strand
TAGATGTCGACGTGATCGGAACCGACAATGGGCAGATAGACAGCATCGTCAACCCGGACATGGCACAACTCGCCAAAGCCGAAGAATACTACAACAAAACCACCGAAACAGAGGAGAAATAATGGCACTCGAAACATTGAAAGGAATCAAGGAGATCGGGGGATACGTGGACACGCTGATTCACGCTGCGAAGCTGATCCTGGAGGGATTGAATGCCAAGTTCCCAAGCGAGTACAACGAGATGGCGATCAACAAACTGGATATGGCTATCCGCCATCTGGAACAGCGTACCAAAGACCGTGAAGCACGCAACGTCGAGGGGACGAGCGCACAGTAATGACCAGAGACACCAATTCAATCGAGAAGAAGAGCGGAATGAACTGCTGCACGTGCGAGATCAATCTGCGGTGCCGGTTCTTCCGCTCCCTCTCACTCCAACAAAAACAAAACCAAATCTGCAAATTCTATACCAATGAACCCCGTGGAGAGTATGACTCACCCCGGAAAAGGAAAGCCGTAGAATGTTAGTTTCGAAACTCAAACCCAACCCAGACAACCCCAGGACCATCAGCGCAGATCACCTCAGCAAGCTGAAGAAATCCATCACTGAATTCAAAGAGATGATGTCCCTGCGCCCAATCATCTACGACCCCAAGACAATGATCGTCCTCGGCGGAAACCAGCGCCTCGCAGCCATTACAGCCCTCGAAATGACCGAAATCCCGGACGACTGGGTAAAAGCAGCCATAGGACTGACGCCCGAACAACAAAAGGAATTTATTCTCAAGGACAACGTCCCGCTCGGCGAATGGGACTGGGATCTACTCATGGCAGACTGGGATACCGACATGCTCGATGACTTCGGCATCGAAATCCCAGAATTCGGTACAGGCAAAGCCAAAACCAAAGCCTCAGAAGATGACTACCAGATCCCACCGCTCGACGAGATACAGACAAACATCGAACTCGGCGACGTGATCACCATCGGTCATCACCGCATCATCTGCGGAGACTCAACCGAGGAAGGCACATTTCGCAAACTCATGAACGAACGCAAAGCCGACATGGTCTTCACCGACCCGCCCTACAACATCAACTACTCCGGAAAAGGCAAGAAGACCAATACAACCATCGCCAACGACAACATGGACCGAGCATCATTCGAGGAATTCCTCACCGCAGCATTCGCCCGAATACTCGAAAACACCAAAGCGAACTGCGGTATCTACGTCTGCCACAACTACGCAGCCCAGCGTGAATTCGAGAACGCCATGAACATTCATAACCTCATAGTGAAGAACCAGATCGTCTGGGTAAAACCGAGCGCAGGCATGGGAATGGGAGATTATCGCCAGATGCACGAGCTGCTCTTTTATGCATCCCCCGGAAAGAAAACAGTCAAGTTCTACGGCGACCGCAAGCAATACACAGTCTGGAAAGCAGAGTACACCGACGAGCAGATCGTCAAGGCAGTACGCAGAGCATACGAGCGCCAGACGAACGGAGCCTCCACTGTCTGGGAATTCGGGAGAGACAGCAACTACGTACACCCTACACAGAAACCGGTGCTGCTCTGCGCCAAAGCAATCGAGAACTCCAGTAAGGAAGAGGACATCGTCATGGATGCCTTCCTCGGATCAGGATCCACAATGGTAGCAGCGCACCAACTGAACCGCATTTGCTACGGAGCGGAGATGGAGCCACGCTACTGTCAGGCGATCATCAACCGCATGCTGGAACTCCAGCCAGACCTAAGAGTAACGATCAATGACGAAGAATACAGCGCATAGTGTGAACATAAGCAAAGTGACAGGCTCCCGGTCTCTACACCGGGAGCTTACCTTTAGGAGAAACAAGTGAGTAAGATAACTACAATCGACTGGGACCGTGTCGGCAAAATGCTGATGGCTGGCAACGGCGCACCCTCAATAGCCAGAGCGCTTGGCATCAGCGACCAGACACTGTACCGCAGATGCCAGAAAGACCTCAAGATCGCATTCGTGGACTTTCGAGCGCAAAAGCTGCAGGAAGGCAACGACGCCCTATTGACAAAGGGATACACGATGGCTGTGAAAGGCGACCGCACCATGCTGATCTTCTACCTGAAGAACCGCTGCGGCTTCGCAGACCGGCAAGTGATCGACCACAGCCTCCCTGAAGACGTGACGAAGGCATGGAACAGCCTCCTCAGCAGACTGGTGATACCGGAAAAATGATCTACCACGAGACTGAACACGGCGTAGGCATCGACCTCAATCATGAGTACTGTGACATCGCCGTCCAGCGCATCACCGCAGAACTACAGCAGGCAGTGATAGACCTAT
>DAOPZE010000198.1:0-2343 GCA_035353255.1 Candidatus Cloacimonadota bacterium | reverse complement strand
CTGGCCTCTAAGCATATAGATATCAAACTGATCCCATGGTCCTTCGGGATTCCAAAGAGTGGATCTGGTTTGATTGGTCGGAGATTGGGCTACGACAACTTCCCAATAGAAATCACTCTTATAGTCGGTTGGTACGGTATAGGTAATCACAGCTTGACCATTTTGGATCAGCGCGCTACCATAAGTTGTATTCACCCAATTACCAACGGTAGGGGTATAGAAACCCCAAATGTAAGCTTTGGCGCCATCTTCAGAATTGGGTGAATTAACCGTAAAGGTATAGCTGTGTCCAGCTATATAGCTGTTTGAGTCCATAGTAGTCATTGCAGCATCTGCGTACCACGGATCAAAGAGAACATGGGCTGTAACTCCAACTCCATTTCTGAGTGTTGGACCAGCTGGATCGCCCCACCAGTTTTCTTCTGCATCCAAGTAATCGCTGCCATTGGCAGGCATATAGACGCCACAAACGTTTCCGGAAAGATCGTTGTTTCGTATCTGGATCCATTCTTGCTGTGCAGGGGAAAGGGATCCATAGCCATCTTTCACAGCAATGCCATTATAGCTGTTGGAAATGGTGTTTCCGGTGATCAGTACCGGGCCGGTGAAATCAGAAGCGTACAACCTGATACCACCTTTGTCAGACACCTCAGCTGTGTTGGCATGATCGATAATGTTGCCAGATACAGTTACATCAGCTACATCACCTGAAAGCTGCAAACCTTGTTGAGGAACATTGTAGATCTGGTTGTTTGAAATTGTCATTCCATGGCAGTAAGTATTGATCAATATTCCACCGTAAACAGTATTCTCGATCTTGTTATTGCTGATGGTGCCACCGGTATGATTGATTAAGTAGATCCCGGATTCACTATTGCTTGAAACTCCAGAGATCAGGTTACCGGAAATAATCATATCAAGGTTGGTTACATTCGCACCAGCTTCAGTATAAATCGCTTTCCAAGGGATGTTTATGAAGCGGTTGTTGAGAATCTGGACATCTTCTGTATTTCCCCCAATCATTATAATCGAGTGCCAAGCATCTGTCTCATTGAACTCAAATCCCGCGATTATTACGTCGCTCAACCCAGCACCGTTATTGACAGTAATGTACTGCCCAATAACCGCTTCGGGAACTCTAGTTCCATCAACAGCGCTGATATTGGCATTGGGTCCCAACAAAGATATAGCTTTGTTTATTATCACATGCTCATTGTAGGTACCAGCAGCTATCTGGATCTCATCTCCATCACTGGCAGCATCAATAGCTGCCTGGATAGTTGCATGATTTCCAGGAACATTAATAGTTGCAGCCCAAGCAGCCGAAAACATCCCCAACATCAAAGTCAGGAATACCAAAAGACAGGTTTTCTTAGTCATTTTTCCTCCTTAAGGAATTATTCATTTATTACTTACCTGTGTCCACGGCTAAGAGACGATTCCCTCGTTGCGGACACATAACGCTTCATCGTTTTTTTCACATATCGCCATGATCAAAACCTACCACCCTGAAGGGAGGCCAAGCCAAACTAATCAATCGTAGACTAACTTGCCAGGCTTTGACCAGAATGAATATTATTTCTAACGCACTGATAGTAAAGTCTATAAGCTTCATGCTCGTTAATAGCGGGGTGTAAATTGTGCCATTGAGAGGATGTTTAATGGTTAATAGAAAATCCATCAATTATCATGACAAATATCCAGCGGTCTGCCCGATTAATAGTCATAAGAAAAGATATCATGAACTATTGCCGGGAATGTTGATGTCGATGTTTTCTACGGTGATATGGCAAAGATTATATATGGGTGTATTGCCCTACTGGTCTTCATATCCCCTGATAAAGCCGGTGCCTCACACCCCGTTTATTGTAAATAGTGGCAATAATAACCACAAGAGCGCCTGGAAATCGAGCCGCAATTCTCGTACGCATGAATCTGATCTTCTTGTTTGTTTTATCATTGGATGCCCAAGACTCATCAGAATTAGCTAACTCTCATGAATAGAATATAATACGGGCATCATCCCGGTATCATCTCCTGTCGTGACAGGAAATGATACCGGGATGATACCGATCTGATGAAGAGAAGATTTAAACTGAGGCTCGGGAAGTTACCATTAATAGAATCGAAAGATCAGATTGGCTTTGAACATCAGATTGTGAAGTCTTCTTAACTGGTTCATTCATCAGGATGGAATTTTCAACGGCATGTGCATTGCCTGTCCTGGACAATGCAGCGTGGCAGACCAAATAAATCTTGACAGAAAAACGGGGCGATAAATCTTGACTGAACAATGACGCGAGGTGGAGCAGTTGGTAGCTCGTCGGGCTCATAACCCGAAGG
>DAOPZE010000197.1:0-2371 GCA_035353255.1 Candidatus Cloacimonadota bacterium | reverse complement strand
CTAACATGGCATAAGCCTCTTTCTGGGAGATGCCTCGGTCATCGAGATTGCGGCCAATACCGATGGTCAGTTTGCCTGCCGTACAGCGGTATGGCTTCAGTCTCAGACCTTCATGTCTGACTAACTGAGATTTGATTCGGTTCATCAACGCTTCGGTCATGCTATCTCCTTGGTTCCAGATGTGATCATTGATCCGGAGCCAGGAAAGCACTACCCTGTATGCTGACAAATCAGGATGAGCAAGGATGAGACACTTTTTAGGGTTGACAATTATGGCTTATGCTAAATAGTTGAAAAAACTGATTTGATAGTGAGGGATAGGTGAAAAAGATCATTGAAGACCTGCGAGCAAAGCTGGAAAGTGGTTCCTTCGAGAAAGAAGAACACGTCCGTATCGGGATTGTGGCTCGTATCTGCCAAGCTTTGGGTTGGGATGTATGGAACCCCCAGGAATTCTACGCAGAGTTTCCCATCAAGATGAAAAGCAGAGAAGGCAGCGTTGATGTAGCTTTATTCCATAGCAATCTGAAAGATAGAACCCCGGATGTGTTTTTCGAGCTGAAAGCCGTGGGCAAACTCAAAGGAAACATCGAGAGTTCTGAAGAGCAGCTTCAGGAATATAACTATTACAACACAGCCTCGATCACAGTGCTAACGGATGGCAGATCCTGGCGATTTTATCTTTCTTCTGCAACAGGAACGTTTAGCCAGAAACTCTTTTGTTCTCTCAACCTGCTTGATGATGCTGCCGACTACATAGTTAATATCTTCCATGATATTCTCTCTAAAGATCGTTTTGCCAGGGATGCAGTCAACTGCGCAGAGAAGATGCTTGCCGACCTCAAGCTATCGCGGGAAGTGGAGCGAGCCAAAAAAGAAGCCAACCTCAGGGGGGATGATTTTCCGGACCTGAACAAGTATCAGCTGGTGCAACTAATCCTTAAAGAACGGGGACATGAGTTTGGTACTGATGAGATAAAACGGCTTTGGGATTACAAATCCGGCATCAAACCTGATGACAATACATCAACAAACAACCCCATTGTCTTCCGCCCTGATAAAAAACCCACACAACAAACATCATCTCCGGACCTGGTTATTGGTACAATTGATGATGATTACACCTATCGCAAGATCAACCGCATCTACGTAATTGATCAGTGGTATCCGGTGAAATACTGGTGGGAAGCCAAGAAAGTGATCTATGCCAGATTTCTGCCCGACTTACTGAAAGCGTCTCTACCTAAGACCATGTCCATCACAAACAGCAGTAAAGATTTTTATGAGTCATTCTCGCTGGAGGGAGGATATTACGCAGAGGGGCATGGCTCAGCTAACACGATTATCACACACATCAGAAGAGCATTGCAGGCAGTAGGATACAATGCGGCTACAGTCATACAGATAGAAGCCAGTGTAAACAGAACAACAAAGAGAGAATATAAAAGGTAGGCAATTATGCACAAAGCGCAGTTTAGCCAGATTGTAGGTTTCATTTGGGGTATAGCGGATGCGGTACTGAGAAACGTATATACCAGAGGCAAATACCGGGATGTTATCCTGCCCATGACCGTGATCCGCAGGTTGGATATCTTGCTTGAACCCACCAAGCAGGATGTTTTAAGGCAAAAGAAACAACTTGATGATGCCGGGATCGCCAATCAGGATGCAGCCTTATGCCAGGCAGCCGGACAATCGTTTTACAATATCTCACCCTTTACCCTGCGGGACCTGAAAGCCAGGTCCAAACAGCAGCATCTGAAGGCTGATTTCGAGGCCTATCTGGACGGCTTTTCTCCTAACGTGCAGGATATCATCAAGAACTTCGGCTTCCGTAATCAGGTGGAAACCCTCTCCAATGCGGATGTTTTGGGCAGCCTGATCGAGAAGTTTCTGGATACCTCGATCAACCTTTCTCCATTGCCGATCAAAGACGCCACCGGAAAGGAGATCCATCCCGCTCTGGACAACCATACCATGGGCACGGTGTTTGAGGAACTGATCCGCCAATTCAACGAAGAGAACAACGAAGAGGCAGGACAACACTTCACACCCAGGGATGTGGTAAACCTGATGGCGGATATGATCTTTCTGCCCATTGCGGATAAGATCGAATCCGGCACCTACCTGGTCTATGACGGAGCTTGCGGAACCGGCGGCATGCTCACGGTGGCTGAAGACAGATTGACCAGGATTGCCAAAGAGCATGGCAAGGACGTGTCGATCCATCTCTATGGCCAGGAAGTTAATCCCGAGATCTATGCCCTCACCAAAGCCGACATCATCATCAAGGGTGGCGGCAGCGAAGCTGAGAACTTCCGGCTGGGCTCCACGCTATCCCGTGACGGCTTCCCCTCCCACACCTTTGATT
>DAOPZE010000196.1:0-2403 GCA_035353255.1 Candidatus Cloacimonadota bacterium | reverse complement strand
AACTCACTCTGGGTCATGCCAACCTTTTTGCGGATCGCTGAGTACCTTTCTCCTCTTCCAGTCATATCGCGCCCCTTGACATCTTGGCTATCTGCTTTAGTATTATAGCATGGTGCTATACGATATGGCAACCATTCTTTCGGGGAGTAAGCAGGTCTATGGCGAACATGACAGGGTTCCCTTCGCCCGCGCAAGGGTACGAAGCAAAGGCAATAGACCTCAATCGGGAGATTATTAGGAATGCCCCTGCGACCTTCCTCATGCGCTATAGCTCATCAGACCTACTATACCTTGGTATATTCCCCGATTCGACACTCGTAATAGATCGCTCAATCATTCCAGTTGATGACAGCCTCGTCGTCTTCTCCCACGAAGGTAAGTTCAAGTGCCGAAAGTGGGTTCAGAAGGGGAGTAGCGTCGTCCTCGTGAATGGGCAGGGTAACGAGATTGAACTGTCCGAGGATGTGCAGGTCTTCGGGGTGGTGAAGACCGTCATCAGGAATTTGGCATGATCTTTCACATCGACGCCAACAGCTTCTACGCCGCTTGCGAACGGCTCTTTCGACCTGATCTCCTGCATACTCCCATTGCCGTACTGTCGAATAATGATGGGATCATAGTGGCGCTCAATCAGGAGTGCAAAGACCTCGGCTTCAAACGCGGCGATGTCTACTTCAAGGAGAAAGCCAAACTTGATAAATCTGGGGTAGTGGTTTTTTCATCAAACTACACCCTATATGCGGACATCAGTGCGCGGCTCAACCTGATCTATTGTCGGCTTTGCTCTGATGTCGAGGTCTACTCTATCGACGAGTCCTTTCTCTACTTCCCCAACTGGCAAACAGAAGACCTTGTTGAAGCGGGCAGGGTGATCAGGTCAACCGTTTTACAGGAGGTCGGCATACCTGTTTCCGTGGGGATCGCTCCAACGAAAACGCTTGCGAAGATGTGCAACAAGCTCGCCAAGAAGCGCGGTGGCGTCTGCTGTTGGGACGAACTCGATAAAGACGCTGAACTCAAGAACTACCCTGTCGGTGATCTATGGGGAATCGGTTATGCAAAGACCGCTTTGCTCGCGCGGCATGGCGTCATGACTGCATTTGATCTCAAGAACTATCCCCTTCACCATGCCAAGAAGCAACTCACCATTATGGGTTTCAGGACTGTTCAGGAACTCAACGAGATAGCCGCTATTGATCGTGTCGAGCGAGCAAAACGGCAGAACATCTGCTCATCACGGAGCTTCGCTGATGCTGTAGATGATCTGTCCGAGTTGAAGGTAGCCCTCGCAGATTATACTCAGGAAGCTGTAAAGCGAATGAGGGAAGATCGTTCTGCTTGCCGCTATGTCTCGGTCTACTTGATGACGAACCCCTATAGCGAGGTGGGCGAACAATACTGCAACTGCGAGTCTGCTGAACTGCCTGCGCCATCATCATATCTTCCCGATATTCTTGGAACCGCGATTATGTTACTTGAGCGAATCTACCGAAGCGGATTCAGGTATCGCAAGGTCATGATAAACCTGCTTGGTCTTGAGGATGATAAGGTTCTCCAACAGGACTTCTTCATCGACACAACAGCCAAAGAACGCGAGAATGCTTTCATGGATGCGTTCGACTCTATCAATAATCGTTATGGGCGTGGCACAGTGCATCTTGGAGTCCGAGACAACCCAAGCAAGGCTGATAACTGGAAGATGAAACGAGACTACCTCTCCCCAGAGTACACGACGAACTTGCGCGACATTCCGGTTGTTGTGTAGGAGCAGAGGATGAGCGAAATCTACATCGGGACAAGTGGGTACGATTACCCTGAGTGGCGCGGAGTTTTCTATCCCGAGGCACTACCAAGGGAAGAGTACCTCGCGTTCTATGCTCAAAACTTCAACGCCTTGGAACTGAACTTCTCCTACTACTCGATCCCGAAAGAGAGGCAGTTGTCCGCGATGGTGGCACGGACTGCCGGGAAGGTGAAGTTCTCGATCAAGGGGAATCGGCAGTTCACGCATGAGATCATCGAATGTGAATGGAGAGATGCGGTAAAGGAGTATCGTTCTGCCCTTTATCCTATGACCAACAAAGGACTCCTCCTCAGCGTTCTCCTTCAGTTCCCTCAGTCATTCCATTATGAGCCAGCCAATCGGAAATATCTTGCGAACCTCTTCGAAGAGTTCGGGGATACTCCCCTTGTTGTAGAGTTCCGGCATATCGACTGGTTCAACCAGCGTGTCTACGATGAGCTTCAGCGACGGAATGCGGGGATTTGCCTATGCGACATGCCAGAGATTTCTCAACTTCCTTCGTTTGTAAGGCTCGATACTCCGAATCTCGTGATTGGCAACAGCGGCTATCTCCGTTTCCATGGTCGCAATACCGATCAATGGTATGAGAGCCAGAACTC
>DAOPZE010000195.1:0-2406 GCA_035353255.1 Candidatus Cloacimonadota bacterium | reverse complement strand
ATCATCGAGCAACTGCTTGTAGCTGTTGATCTCGGTGTCCTTGTTCTGGGGATCACCGGCGGGAAGAGGTACTTCCGTGGTGACGTTCTTCACGGGAACGCTGTTGGCGATGAATTCATCGTACAGCGCGCGGTCGTTGTTGATCAGCTTGTTTGCGAGCTCTTTTTGAGCCGGTAAAAGCTTGCCTGAATTGATGGCAGCATCGACTTCCTGAGCGTTGATCTTAACGGTCATCGCAGAGACGTCTGCCTCCAGTTTGAGGTTGTTCGCCTGGATCTCTTCGACCTTGGCGATAGCGGAAGCCTCATCATTGGCTCCCAGCAGTTGTAAGAGCTTGTCCATTCTCTCTCCTTGAGCGTTTTCTGTATTGGTTATTGCCGGGAGCTCCTCAATGAACGGAACGTTCGTTAACGCCACGCTGTGAAGCCTCCAGGTATTATAGATTTCTCCGGTGCGTTTATTGTACCAACGGTATTGATATACCGGTGACAAATATCTGAATTCCTTATTGGTGATGGCGTTAAGCCCGGATCCGGTAGGCTCGATCTCAACGATCAGTTTGTCTCCTTCGATCCGCATCGACTTACCCCAGGCTGCGGCTCTGGAACTCATCCCAAAGATACCTTCATGATCATAATCAAAAAGCAGGTCTTTGCCCTCATCCGTAAAGGTCTTGAGCATCTCCGCGTGACGCTGTGCCGTGACTTCCATATCTCGCGCAGCCCAATACCCCTCAACGCTGACAACGAGCTCCATTCTGCCATTATCCATAGCGTTCGCTTGAAAGTCGCAAGTCCTTGCGAAGATCAGGCTCTGCGCTTTGATTACTTCCTCGATTTTCTTCATTTAATTCCTCTCATTATCATGCGTTATCTCCCTTTCAAGCTACGCTTTCCTGCTTGAGACATCCATTATTATTGCCATATTGGCTACTTATCAATCTCGATCGGCATTTCCCAGACGATCAGGCCAGGATAGGTCGCCTGATCCTTAAAGCTCTTAACTGTGATATGCCCCAGATGCCCTAATGTATCCGATACTAAGGGCTTGCTGTCGATCGCCCCGTAAACGCTTTCGACCAGATCTAGCATGCCCGTATCCTTGCCTCCGCCTACGGAAGAGGTTATCAGGAAGAGCGTTAGCGAAAGCGTGCCGTAAAGCGTGCCGTAGTCTGTCGTATTGGCGTCCATGAACTTGATGTATATCCCGGGAGGGGTCAGCGCTATCTCGTCGAATTGCTCAAACTGCCCCTCGTATATCTCGATCGTGGTTGCCGTACTGGCAAGCTTCTTGATCAGCGCTGCGACTACCTCAGCTAGCATCCTTTCTCCTTACCGACTGGTGGACGTATTCACGCACCAGTTCATCTATTTGTTTCATATCGTTGGGACCCACGTATAGATATGGCCTGGCAGGTATCGTAACGCTCTTTACTAGCTTATATTGAGCCACAGGCTTGTCGCCTTTCTTGCTGAAGATATAACCTTTAGCGATGAAAGTCGCTTCCGGAAACTGCCGCGGCTTATATAGCTTTGCTTTAGCCGTGAGCGGGATTGCCAGGTACTTGCTTGTCTTCGGGACGATCGTGCCCCCTTCATGCTGGATCCGCGCGTAAGGGACGCTTGTATCCCCCGCCGTCAGGTAGATCTTATTACCTTCCATGCGGTACTTGATCGACCGTGCCAGATGCCCCCTGGTATAAAGCGTGCGTCCGCTTCTTTTCCCGGTCGTTTCCGGTACGATTTCGCCGTTGCGGATCCGCTGTTTGATCCGGTCTCTGAGCCTTATCCCGATAGCCATCAAAAGCTTGTTCATAACAGCATCGTACTGAAAACCTGGGTCTGCCCTTCTTCAAATTCGCTCTCGACCATCACGTCCTCACCCTCGTCATCGGTGACCGTGGTGAGCCGTATCCTTCCTTGCTGGATATCGGTCAGCATCTTCATTGCTTCACGCTTATCTGCACTGACGTGCTCCGGCATCTGATTCCTGGCATACTTTTTCCAAACCGCGTATACTGCGAGCTGAAGCGCTATCTGTTGCAAGACTGCGGAGGATGAAACCGTGGTCAGATCGACCCTGGTCTGGATCATCTCATCGATAAGCGCTGCTTCATCGTCCAGTATCCCCTCGAGAATCGCGACAAAGTCATCATCCTCAACAGTCCCCTGCATAGCAGTGCATTGAAATCCAATCGCCGCTTTCAGCTTGTCTGCGTCACCGTACATCATAACTCCTAATATATCATTGTCTTGGAACTGCGTTCCACAGTCTCGTAAACGTTGCTTGCGCTGATGTATTTGAACATCTCGATTGCGCTGGCTAGTGCGTCTGGTCCATCATCGTAATTGGCATTCGGAAAGCCTATCAGTTGCTCTTTGAAGATACTCCAGGCTTTGCCGGTCG
>DAOPZE010000194.1:0-2436 GCA_035353255.1 Candidatus Cloacimonadota bacterium | reverse complement strand
TTGACTCCCTTCCGGTGAGACTAAAAGCAGCTTAAAACTCAGGCTCGATCAAGATCAGGGTCATATATTCACCGGATAGGAACTTACTACTCCTGAATCAGGCTGTAGAAAGTGTTGATTCCTATCTCCAGACAATCTTCGTCTGGGAGGAATTTGTCTGAATGAAGTGGCGAGTCCGAACCGCTTCCAAGCCAGAAAAGAAGTCCGGGATACATGCTGGTAAAAAAGCCAAAATCCTCACCAGTCATGGCGGCATCTGCCGTTATATACGTGTAGTTCAACGATGCGCAATGTTCCCGAAGCTTCCGTTCGAGAGAACCATCATTCACCACGGGATCATAACTACATAACAAGTCAACCTGATACTCACCATCCAGCTGTTCCGCGGCATTTCTGGCATTCTCTGCGATGTATCGGTTCATTGCGTCACGAGCATCTTTTTCCAGACTCCGGTGGGTACCTTCGATGACACATTTATCGGGGACAATATTTCTGATCGTACCAGAGACCATCTTACCGATGTGGAAAATGGCTCTGTGTTCCCGCTGCAGGTCTTCGATGTCCGTATTCATCAGCGTGATAAAGGTAAGCCCCATCAGGAGTGCGTTTCTCCCCTGTTCCGGATACGCTGCGTGCGCTGACCTGCCGGTGAACACAACATCAAATTCCTGAGGTATGCCAAAGAAGATCCCTTCCCGGCTGGAAATCGTGCCTACCGGTAAACCGCTGGCAACGTGTAAAGCATAGACACTATGGATCGGATATCTCTGGATTATTCCCTCGGACAGGATGGATTCCGCACCACCTTTACCTTCTTCCGCGGGCTGAAAGAGGAACAGGAGATTTGCCTTGGGCTTTTTCTCGCAGACCCTTTCGATCAAACCTAACAACACAGACATATGGATATCATGACCACAAGCATGCATCATCCCGCATTGACGCGAAGAATAGTCCACGCCGGTATTCTCTGTGATCGGTAAGGCATCCATATCCGCCCTGAAGAGCTGATAATCGCCCTCTCCATGGCTGTATTCGACCAGGATGCCCTTACTGTTCTGAAAGTATTTCAGCGTGATCCCATCCAGTCGCTGGAGCAGATCCCTCACGTACTCATGGGTTTTATCCTCTTCGAAGGCGAGCTCTGGGATCTGATGTAGTTCACGACGGATCTGCCTGATATCCCAGCTCATATCAGATCTTTCCTGTCATCTTTGCGTGAGTCTTCAGGATCCTGACTGCGTTCGCTGCAGCCCCGATGCGGACATTGTGTCCGACGTTCCAGAAGCTAAGGGAGTGATCATCCGTGCCGGATCTAAGGCGTGAAACATGAGTATCATTGGAGGAGCCCAGTTCCCGGGGGGTCATATAGGTATTGGGAGTATATATGACCGATTCAGCCTCTCTGAGAGCGAGTTCAGCCCGATCCAGATCGATCTCTTCCTCAAACTCAGCGTAAACCGAAACCGAGTGCCCATAGATCACAGGAACGCGAACACAAGTGCAGGATATGGCTATCTCAGGATGTCTGAGGATCTTACGGGCTTCATGATGCATCTTCTCCTCTTCTTGCGTATAACCGCTATCCAGGAATCCCCCGATCTGAGGTATCACATTCAGGTCGATGATCTCAGGATAAATGCCTTTGTCCAGTTCTCCCTTGCGTTGAGCTTGTAACACCTGGATCCCCGAATTGCCACTTCCGGAGACCGATTGATATGTCGATGCCACGACTTTCTTCAAGCCAAAGAGCTTGTCCAGGATCGCCAGAGGGATTATGATCTGGATCGTGGAGCAGTTCGGATTTGCCACAATTCCTGAATACCCGGCAAGCAGATCGCCATTGACTTCGGGCACGACTAAAGGGATATCTTCATCCTTACGGAAACCTGACGAGTTGTCGATGACCAATTCAGATGCCTCAGCGGCAATCGGAGCGGTGGATTTGGCAACTCCGGCTCCCGCGGAAAAGAGAACATAATCCCGATGCTTGAGCATCGCTGCGTCGCTCAATGCCTGCACTACAAGTGGTTTATCATTGAAATAAAGCTGAGTTCCCGCGGATCGTTCGGACGCAAAAAGCTCCAGTTCGGTGACGGGGATGGCAAACTCCTCCAAACACTTTATCATCATTCTGCCCACCTCACCGGTGGCGCCTACTATTGCAATTTTCATGGTTTCTTCCTTTGCTGTTATCTCTTTTTCATGGAGACTATTCTCAGTAATTCAGGGACTTTGCCCGCTACCTCGAATCCTGATACCTTATGCTTGTTCCTCGGATTATTGTCAAGCCCGGCTTTGAATCGATCGATAAGCCCCACGAGGGATGCCAGTCTCCACGATTGCTATTGACAGAATCGCGGCTCACTGAATCCTTGACCAACGTGCCCCAGTAGCTCAGGGGATAGAGCAACGGTTTCCTAAACCGTTGGTCGGATG
>DAOPZE010000193.1:0-2459 GCA_035353255.1 Candidatus Cloacimonadota bacterium | reverse complement strand
TCTTCTCCTTCTCCCTTAATTCGCGGGCATAATCAATAAGGATAATTCCATTCCTGACTACCATACCGCAAAGACTCGTGATGCCAATAAAGGCTGTTATGCTGAAAGGATATTGCATTATGGTAAGACCAATTACAGCACCAGGCAGAGTCATCAGCATAGACGACATGATAAGCAGGGCTATCTTTTGTTTCCTGAATTGTACAAGCAGAATAAAGAATATCAGCACAATGCTTACACCAAGGGCTACCCCCATAGGAACAAACACCTCCTGCTGAGCTTCATAGTCACCTCCATAACTGACTGAGGTGCCCTGAGGCAGCTGAAGAGATGCTATCTGCTCCTGAAGACCGCTCTGGATGGCAGAGGCAACAGCTCCTGAAGCGTTATCGATAAGAATTGTTAACGTCGGTACACCGTTACGGTGGACAATAGTACCCTCGGTCCAGTCAGGAGTCAATGTGGCAATGGACCGAATAGGAATGGCAGAAAAGCTCATGGGTGATGTAACATACTGATCCTTCAAGGTTGAGATGTCTTTATGTGATGATGATTCCTGTGTAAGAATTACATCTACAGGATAATCTTTCTCCCAGACTGTGGTAAGTGGTATGCCATCAAGACCTATCATCATTGATGTAGCAACCAGACCCTTGTAGTAGCCCATCCTGGTCGCTTTATCACTGTCAAGATTAACCTGTACGCCCTGCAGTGGCTGATCCCAGTCTGTCCGTACCCAACCTGTTCCATTTGTATTGGCAATCAGTTTATTAATCATAGCCTCTGTGCTGCGGATATCCTTTATTGAATCAGAACTGATCCTGATCTCTATCGGCGATTTTCCTGCCTGCATAGCAAGTATTTTCCACTTGACATGCGCATTGGCAAAATTGTCGGAATACTCCGGTTCATATTCGTTTACTATCTCACGTGTCGCCTTATCTGAGATGGTGTTTATCAGAAGCTGTCCGATATTACTTGCCGGCATCTGGGGAGCATAAACAGTATGAAAACGCGGGGAACTGGTGCCAATGAAGCTTGTGACATTGGTAACTCTTTTGTCTTTCAGTAACATCGACTCAAGGCTGTCTACTATGACCTCTGTCTGCTTCAGAGAGGAACCTGTTGGAAGAGTAACCTCCACAGCAAACTGGTTGCGTTCAAGCTCGGGGAAAAGCTGCTGATCGGTATTGCTGAACATTATTATTGCAAGTGCAATTGAAGCTACACCTATACCTATAACCAATTTCGGATGATTAAACGCCTTCTCGAGTGAACGATCAAACCATCCCTGCAGTCTGTTAAGGAAACTCTTTTTATTGCTTTCCCCTGAATTTTTCAGACCAGTTTTGATAAAGACAAAATTCAGATAAGGAACCAGTAGTAATGCCACCACAACAGATACTATCAGTGCTGAACTTACCACAATAGGAATTTCCCGCATGAACTCACCAGCTGTACCTGGCACCATAAAGCCCAATGGAATGTATGCAGCCATTATAGCAAGTGTTGCAACTATAATAGGAGCAATAAGCTCACGGGCACTTGAGATTGCAGCATGCCATGGCGAAATGCCATGATCTATCTTATCAACATGGTTATCTATTACCACGATGGAGTTATCTACAATCATTCCTAAAACAAGAATCAATGATGCCAACGACACAGTATGTAATTCAACACCGGTAATATACAGGATAACCATCGTTATCATCACCGATATTGGGACCGTGATGCCTGCCACTGAAGCTACACGCAGAGGAAGAAGAACCATTGTAACCAGAATGACAGCGACTATTGCAATCAGAAACTCCCGCATGAAGTTATTTACCGAGTCACTCACATATTTAGGCAGTTCTGAGATCTTAGCCACCTCAATATCCGGCGGACATTGGCTTTTGAAACTTTCAAGTGCCTTGTCAACCTGCCTGCCATATTCTACAATATTATTCCCGGTCTGCATTTCAAGGGAAAGCAGGATCGTCTTCTTCCCATTCTGGCGGATATAGCTGTCAGGTTCGTCGTAACGACGTTCAATGGTTGCGATATTTTTAAGCCTTACTACATTCCCGTTAGGATCTGAATAGACAATCTGTTCAGCAAGATCCTTCTCCGATTCAAAGTTTGGAGGAAAGTGAACAGGCAACACAGTCTGTTCATCGTCAAGCTTACCGGCATAGCTTACCATCCCGTTAGACTGATATGTCCCAAGCAGTGAAAGGGATTTGATATTATACTCGTTAAGCAACTCAGGCTTCACGTTTACAAATATCTTCTCCTTCTGAAGACCATAGTGTTTTATTTTCGATGTGGCAGGGATCTTGCGGCATTCGCTCTCAAGCTTCTTCAACTGTTCCTCAAGATCCTTATAACTTTTGGTATCGGAGGAGAGAGTGATCAGCAACGCTGATGTGTCTCCGAAATCGGTATTGGCAATCAGAGCTGCCACCCCCGTTGGC
>DAOPZE010000192.1:0-2499 GCA_035353255.1 Candidatus Cloacimonadota bacterium | reverse complement strand
GATTACGTCGTTCAGACCAACGCGACCTATCAGTATTACGTCACCGCTATTTACAATGGGATGGAAAGCATGGGCAGCGAAACTACCTCCATCGAATACCAGTCTCAGGATCTGGAGATCAATTCCAGCACACACGTCTACCCTAACCCAGCAGTCAATTCATGCAAAATCAAGCTTGTCCTCAGTCGTAATGACAACGTTCAGGTTTCTGTCTCGATCTTTGATTTTGCCGGTAAGAAGATACGGACGCTGATCGTCCCGACGACCAATACCAATATGATCGAGATTCCCTGGGATCTCAAGACCACCAGTGGTACAAAGGTTGCCAGAGGATCATACTTTGCCCGTATTGTCGCATCCGATGGCGTTAACAAGATTGAAAAGTCAATCAAGATCGCTGTCAGATAAGGGAGGATGAAATGAAACAAACAAACCTTATGACTATAATGAAGAAAGCAGTCCTAATGTCGCTCCTGACCCTGATTTTTATCAGCTTGTCAGCCGAGGATACAAATAATTCCGCAGCCGCCTATATCCGTATGGGTATAGGCGCGCGGATCATTGCCATGGGTGAAGCCGGAACTGCCACGACCAAAGACGTGACCTCCGCCTATTGGAATCCAGCCGGATTGATGGAAATGAAGGATATTGAGTTCTCTTCGATGTACAACCTTTCCATGAATCATGATCGCAGCTACAAGTATGCCGCCTTTGCCAAGCGCTTTGGTTTTGGAGTGTTGGCTTTAAACTGGGTCAATGCCGGCGTCACTGATATCGATGGTTATGATGATCTGGATCAGCCAACCGGCTTTTTCGATAACAACGAACACAACATTGCCATCAGCTACGCCAATAAATACAAGAAATTCAGCTTCGGTGTCACGCCCAAGCTTTACCTTTCTTCCATGGATGGTGAAACTGAATCAGGCTTTGGGCTGGATATGGGCGTCAAATACGACATGAACCAATATATCCAGGTCGGTCTTATGGCACGTGACGCTGTTGGTACCCTGGCCGGAGACCGCATCCCCACCCAGCTTTCTTTGGGTGTGGCTGCTCAGCCGTTCCTGGGTGTGACTCTTGCCGGTGATCTCGTTTGGGAAAGTCCTGAGAATCCTACCCTGAACTTCGGTGCGGAGTACTGGACAGCTATCGGTAAAGACCCGGAAGCCGATTCCAAGGTCTCCGTAGTGGAAATGAGCGAGCAGAGCTCCTGGGATCAACTGCTGTCCTATTCCCAAACCGGTCTCAGACTCGGCTTCAATGAAGGAAGATTCTCGATCGGTACAGGTCTCAGATTCCGCAGCGTTCAGCTTGATTATGTCTATCGTTTCGGTAACCACGATATCTTCAGTGATGATCATATCATTTCACTGATCCTCAAGTTCTAAGCTGAGGTAGCGTATGAAACATATTAATAGGTCAGAAATCCTGCCGGGTTTGGCACTGCTGGTATTGCTCACAGTCTTGTCTCCCTTGCTGGCGTTACAGGGTGAACGTTATGCCCTTGAAGGTATGGAATACTACCAACGGGGAGAATACAAGAACGCCATTGAGCAATATCTGCTTGCAGATAAATCGGCTAACGGCAGCGTCCCGAACTACCACTACTGGCTTGGCAGATTGAACATAGCGGTTGGAGACACGACCAACGCGAAGCTTTGGCTTGATAAATACCTTCAAAGCGGTGAAAAACAGCATAGTACACAGGTACAGAACTATCTCGATATTCTCAGCCGTCAGAAGAAGATCTTCAGCCAGATGGATGTTAAAAACATGCCGAAGTACATCTATAGCTGGAATTCAGATTACGGCGCGATCCTCAGCCCCGATCAGAACTACGTATATTATACCTCTCTGAGTCCCGCTAAGTTTGAGAAAGAGAATATCTGGCGTGCTGAGAAGTTTGATTCCGGGTGGGGTAAGCCCTATCTGGTGGAGAGCCTCTCATCTGACAAGAACGAAGCTTTGGGATCATTCTCCCAGGATGGGAAAACCGCATACCTCTTCGGTAATTTCGAGAAGGGTAAACTCGACGGCGACATCTACACTTCGCGCTTCGACGGCAAGAAGTGGGCTGAACCCGTCAACCTCAGCCAGGTAAATTCGAGCCAGGTTGACGTGCATCCCGCCGTCTATAACGATAAATGGATGTTCTTCTCCTCCTCACGGAATGGAGGTTTTGGCGGCATGGATATCTGGGTAAGCGAATTTCGCGATGGGATGTGGTCTCTTCCGGTTAATCTCGGACCCACGATCAACACCAGCGGAAACGAACAGACACCCTTCATGGATTATGATGGCAGAACCCTGTTCTTTGCCTCAGACACACATCCCGGTTTAGGGGGATATGATCTGTTCAAAGCCGTCAAATTAAGTGGTGATTGGACCGTGTGGTCATTACCCGAGAATTTGGGTATTCCGGCTAATTCGATCCGCAACGATAGAGCTTTCTTTCACTCGAAAGATGCGAATACAGGCTTTATTACAACAGACCGC
>DAOPZE010000191.1:0-2553 GCA_035353255.1 Candidatus Cloacimonadota bacterium | reverse complement strand
CATCCAGCACCAGGATCTGAGGATCGGTCAGCAAGGCGCGGGCAATTGCCACCCTTTGTTTCTGACCGCCGGAGAGAGTGATACCGCGTTCGCCGACAATAGTATCGAATCCATTCTCGAATTCCTTGATCTCGTCATAGACATTCGCGGCTCTCGCAGCGTTGAAAACCGCCTCATCAGGCGTATCAGGATTGCCCAGCCGGATATTATTGGCGATGGTATCGGAGAACAGGAAGATGTCCTGAGGAACCAGAACCATATCCCTGCGAAGAACTTTCAGGGGGACGCTGTAGAGGTCGTGACCATCGATGAGAATGCTTCCCCTGGGAGGGTTATATATACGCACCAGCAGCTCGATCAGAGTGGTTTTTCCACAGCCGGTGGGGCCGACAATGGCGAGGGTCTTTCCGGCTTCGATACCGGTGGAGATATCATCAAAAACGTAAGGCAATTCAGGAGTGTAGCGGAAGCTGAGATCGCGTATTTCGACAGCGCCCTCGAGTTTCTTGATGGAAAGATTCGCGGTAGCATCGTCGATCTCCGGTTTGACTTCAAAGATATCATTCAAGCGTTTGAGAGATGCCGTTCCGCGCTGATACATATCAACGATCATGCCAATGGCGATCATGGGCCAGACCAGCATTCCGAGATACTGGAAGAAGGCAATGAATCCGCCGATCGTGATCTCGCCACGAATGGCGGCACGTCCGCCGAAATAGAGGGTGATGATCATTGAGGAACTGATAACGAAGCTCATGAAGGGGTGGAATATACCGGCGATCTTCGCCATCTTGATATTCGTATTGACAAATTCCAATGAGACCTCATCAACTTTCTCAAGCTCACTTTTCTCTTGCACGAAAGCTTTTATGATCCTGATCCCGGAGATGCTCTCCTGAATCTTTCCGGTCATCGTGGCGAAGGACTCCTGAACTTTGGCGAAACTCTTGTGCATTTTCTTGCCGAAGTAGGAGATAGTGAAGGAGAGGAAGGGCATGGGAATGATCGCCAAAGCCGTCAGTTTCCAGTCGATGGAAAGCATGAAGGAGAACGAGGCGATCGTCATAAAGATAATGTCCATCGCCGCTATCAGACCCATTCCGAAAAGCATACGCACGGCATTCAGATCATTGGTGGCATAAGCCATCAGATCACCCGTCTTGGAACGATTGAAGAAGTTCTGGCTCAGACTCAGCAGGTGGTCATAAAAATCCTGCCGCATATATTTCTCGATGCGGTGCGAATTGCCTATGATCAGGGTGCGCCAGAAATACCTGAGCACCATCACCGCGATAGCCAGACCAAAGATGATCAGCCCGATCCAGACCAGTCCCATACGATCGATCGTGCGGTTCTGGATATTATCTATCGCGTATTGCATCACTTTGGGCATGATCAATTGGGCAATATCCACCAGGATCAACATGATCATACCGCCGGCGATCTGTTTGTAGCTCTTCTTCAGATAGGGAAGAACCTTGTCAAATGTACGCATTATTCTCCACTTTTGTGATAATCTTGGATAATCTAAGGATTTAGTTTTTTGAGGCTTGATTTCTCACCTCCGGGTCATGATTGTATAAGCGCAGATTTTGTCAAAGGATTTGGCAAGTCAGAATAAATCTTTGCCTGCTGAGCGAATATCAGGATAGCACCGATTTCTGGAATAACCTCTCACTCGAAAGGGTATAGCTGTCTGCATTATAGTCTAATCTCAATCAGGGCTGTATCTTAACGGCATCATCCCGGTATCATCTCCTGTCATGACATAATATGATACCGGGATGATACCAGGATGATGCGGGTAAGTTACGGTGATTTCGCCCCTCGTGAGCAGTTCGGTAGCAGCTCGTTCCCAGTCTCCGGCAGCAATGAAAGCCAGGGTGTTGTTGAAGCTCAGGAGCCCACCAATATGAGGTTGAAACGCATGTTTAACAGCAGCACCTGCGGACTTAATCCAGTGGATTATAAATCTCCGGAATCTCATCCAGCAGCTGCTTCTCGCAGTTCTGGATATCATTCTCCAAGAGCACATAGCTTCGGTCTGGGAGATACCCCAATCATCGAGATTGCGGCCGATGCAGATGGTCAGTTTACCTGCAGTATAGCGGTAAGGTTTCAGCCGCAGACCTTCATATCTGACTAACTGAGCTTTGATTCGGTTCATCAACGCTTCGGTCATGCTTTCTCCTTGTTCCAGATGTGATCATTGATCCGGAGCCAGGAAAGCACTACCCTGTATGCTGACAAATCAGGATGAGCAAGGATGAGACAATAATATGAGAGATTGTTCTTGACATAAGAAAGAGCAATATCTAAGATGTAGTTAGATAATATGGACTGATTATGATTGATCATAAGGCTTTTAATAAACAAGTCCAGTTTGGGTTCATAGATGGAAAACACAAACAACGCCCCGTATGTATCAGGAGGATTGATGAAAAAACACTTGTTGTTTTCGTTGCTGTTACTATCTGTTAGTCTGCTTGCAGGACAGACTTGGATAAGATATTATCCATGGGCTGACGTATGCACTTCCACCTATACAAGTGC
>DAOPZE010000190.1:0-2567 GCA_035353255.1 Candidatus Cloacimonadota bacterium | reverse complement strand
ATTTTCGCCGGTAGCTGCTCGAATGCATTTTCGGATAGCATCACTCACCTAATAATTGTTCAGTCGTCGGTTCGTTTGCCTTTATTTCAGCAAGTGCTCGCTCAGCCTCTTCATCGCTTTCAAGCGGAAACAGGTATTGACGCAGCTCCCGATCGGATACAACACCCTGCGCTTTCCCTTCAAGAAGTTCAGCAATCGTCGGTTTCACGTTTCGCTTTGCTTCCTCTTCCGTTTCACCGTAGAATTTCATCCGATATTCATATCGCTGCCGGATTCCCGCTTTGATCTCCTCCTGCCAGCGTTTTCGCTCGCTGTCCTGATCGATGATGTAGCTGTCGTCTGCGATGATCGTTATCTTTGCGTCCGGATTACAATTCGCACCAAGTACGTTTCTACCAATCCATAGAATAGCACGAGTGACTTCCTTCAATGCTTTTTCGACGCAGATCATTTCCTTTGCCGCATTCTGGACAAGGTCTTGTTTTTCTCCAGTGTATTCTGTTGCGGTTTGAATCGTGCCACCTTGAAACTGATAGTGCTTTGTCCCGAATCCAATCTTGAATGAAAATAAATCCAGCATTTTTTGAAGCGCTTCGGAGTTCTCCTGAACGCGTAAAGATGGATTGTATTCTTGATACAATTCTCCGTTCAGCAGTTTATCTCCCGCATTGATGAAAAGCTGTGCGTCCCCTTCCTGCGGAGAAATACTATTGCCTTCATCATCCGTGTCAAACATCGACTTTGCCATCAATACCATTTTTCTGCCGAGCTTGAAATCCGTGATGAAATTATCGAAACAGTAATCCAAACCTTTGAGAACGTCTTCGTTCCCGCTGATTATAGAGACCCCAAAAGGAGAATCGTAGTCGAAGATATTAACGCCGGATTTGCGGATCAGGCTGAACCATGGGATCGGTGATCCTGTCCGAACAGTGATACCGTAGCCATCGATATTTTTTACTTTGCCGGATTCATCCAGATAAAATGAGGTGATTTCATATGCGCCGTCTACGATCAGGTGCACCGAAACGAGCTGTAGCTCTTCACCTCCTATATTGCGATCGCTGACAAAAGCGACTTCTCGCAGGATCCCATTGTCAAACGTAATCGGGATGATCTGATCTGCAGACAGGTAATTGATCCCTATGCCAGAGCCGCCGATCAGCCTGCCGGAAATGCCGGATTCTTCTGTCGTTACCTGCATCTCCTTTACGTAGACTTCAAAAGCTGCCGTCCCGGACCACCGCGATGTTGCGATGTTCTCGTTGGCACAACGCCAGAAATCATTCTCACCAAAAACGCCGCTGATCTGGTCATCACCCATGACAAACCGTTGCGAAGGTTCATCCTCAATAATGATTTGGGTCTTTTCGTTCAGTAGGATCGATGCCCAGTCTTCAGACCCTTTCAACAGCATGTTCGTTTTGTGCCGATACAGTTTCTTCTTCGTATTCGACGCCAAGTTGATTTTCTGATAATAGCTATGAAAGCCTTTTACGTTGCCTTCAAGCCATGCCCGCCAATTCTCGATAAGCGGATACATCGGGCTTACTTTCACCTGCTTACCGTAAGTTTTATTTATATAGTCAACTACTACAGATTGTTTCATAATTGTCGCACTCCTATCTCGTCAATAAACGCCTCAAAAGAATATTCCCAGGCGTCAGCAACATCGGCAATATCCGGATTGTTATCCAGCCGGACGTCTTCGCCTTTTTTCGTCTCGTCCCAAACCTGATTTTTCAGTGAGAATATCAACATTTGACATTTGCTCATGATTTTTATCAATCCAAGATTCAACATTTTTTCTTGCGCATAAATTCTGGTGTTGATCTCTTCTTTCTGTGCCATAACGACTTTCAGCGGAAGTCTTGCTTTTTCAACCGCATTTCGGATCCCGTTGACGATTGTCTCCGGTCGATCACAAAAAGCATAAGTCAAGCGAACACCAGGATATTCATTCATCACTCGTTGCACAAAAGTTACAAATTCATTCTCGATCCGATCCGGACTGACGCCTTTGCTCGGTATCTTATACTCGTCTAAGGCAATGATACCACGAGCAGCATGTTTGATTCCGGTTGCCACGAATATCGTGTGGCTGGTTCCGTCTCCAAAATCAATCCCAAAAGTAATGTATTGAATACTTCGCAAATCGTCATTGCTCAGCGTGTCAATCACCCACCTTGAAGGATCGTCAGCAAACTGTCTGAAAATGACTCCTTCAGCCCGCACCCATAAGCCCAAAACATATCGCTGGTAGAACACGCCGGAGAACATCTGCTCAGCGCGCTTGATCTTTTCCGGCGTCATGATCGGGTTGTCTTCCATCAGGAAATGGAGGCGCTTTATCCCGGGTTGTTCACCCAAAATATAATCCGTGTGAAACCAGTGTTCTGGAGATTCAGGATTGCAGGTAAACCATATTTTCGCATTTTCAACAGACAACGTCCTTGCCAGTGCCTGGTCAACGAACGATTTCGGCATGAGTGCAACCTCGTCCAGCAGCACACCGGATAGGGTAATCCCTTGAATCAGCGCATAAGACGATTCATCTTTACCACCAA
>DAOPZE010000189.1:0-2593 GCA_035353255.1 Candidatus Cloacimonadota bacterium | reverse complement strand
ATTTTCCTGGGGCATGGCTCGCCCATGAATGCTATCGAAGACAATGCCCACACCAGGGAGTGGCGTCGTCTGGGTGCTTCGATCCCTCGTCCGGAGGCGATCCTCTGCGTATCGGCGCACTGGTTCATCCGGGGCACAAAGGTCACAGGCGAAGCTCAGCCCAAACAGTTCTACGACATGTATGGTTTTCCTGAGGAATTATACCGTCTGGTCTATCCCGTTCCGGGTTCTCCGGAACTGGCAAATAGGGTTCCGGAGCTTCTTCCCGCCAAAGTGGAAGCCGATTCGAGCTGGGGTATCGATCACGGCGCCTGGTCTGTCCTGACGCATCTTTTCCCTACCGCGGATATTCCTGTCGTTCAGCTGAGTCTGGATCGCAACGCTCCCCCGGAACTGCATTACCGGCTTGGAGCAGCCCTCAAACCCTTGCGGAATGAAGGGATCCTCATCCTTGGCAGTGGCAACGTCGTGCACAATCTGGCGATGGTGAATTGGCACATGCGGGGTGGCTTCGACTGGGCGGATCGTTTTGATGAGCAGATCAGGGACAAGATCGTCGAGCGGGATTTCGAGGTTGTGACAGGATACAGATCCTGGAACAAAGACGCATCTCTTGCGGTTCCCACCCCGGATCACTATCTCCCTCTGCTCTATGTCCTCGGCGCGAGCGATCCCCAAGATCAGCTCCGGGTGATCAACGCGGATCGAGTCCTCGGTTCACTCTCCATGACGGGCTATATCTTCGGCTGATAAATTCTAAGCTAAGGCAAGGCAGGCTCAGTTCCCCGCGCTTACACGGTAGAACCTGAATACATCAGAGGGTTCGAATTCGCAGGTCACGCTTCCGTCTCCCAGGAAGTAATCAAATATCTTCGCCTTATATGCCGTAAACTCTGTAGCGGGATCGTTCGTCCCGTAAACCGTGTAATACAAAGCTCCCGGCACCTGATCCCAGCTCAGACGCAGATTACCGCCAATGACCTGTGCGTGCAGATTCTGAGGCGTCTGGCAAGGTACGCCGGCACTTCCGATTATGGTGTTTTTCCCTTGCATGCTTCCGATGCGGGGAGTCCAGACACCGGATATCGCCGGATCTATCGTTCTGAAATCGTCATAGACACCATCCGTCGGCTGCCCGTTGAAATACCACTGCGCGTAGCCGGTATGGTTATAGAGCCTGAAACCTCCTGAACAGAGGATGCCTGATCCTGCTGAACGCAGAACGTTCTGATCCTCCGCGCCGTAGAGGGTGAACTGGTAGTTGGTGATCTGGCCATAATTGATCAGATCGCCATAGAGATTTACATAGAAGAAATTGCCCGAGCTGGCATCAGCGATGCTGCCATAGTTCTCCAGACGCTGCCAAACCATGAGTGTGTGTTGATTGTCGCCCAACCCGCGCATAGTTCCATTATTGATCAGATTTCCCAGCTCGACATTATCGCCCACCAGCACGGTCCCGCTGAAGCTTAGCATATTCGCGCTCAAACCCGCTATCCAGGCATTATTGGAGAGAGCAAGCGTGCTTCCGTTCACTCCTTCGAGGTAAACACCCACCAGTGATCCACCGCTGAGGCTCAGGATATAGCCGCTGTCGCCATTATGCAGAGCCAGATAATTGCTGTTCCAGCTTACTTCGCTATTCACAATTCTCAGGTCTGAAAGCAGCCGGTGATCGCCATTTGAATTTATAACAGGCGCGGAAATCGGGCTGGCCACGGGGCTTTGCCAGATGTCGTGAATGCCTGCCGAACCGATGCTCAGATAGTGAGGGATGATCGTCTGATAGTCATAGATATCTCCCTGCAGCTCAAGGTTCAAATAATCTCCGCCGGGATTGCTGCCGATCGTGCCGTGATTGTCGAGCCTGCCGCTGACGATGAGAGTTTGATCGGCTCCGACCCTGTTGTAGATCGTTCCGTTGTTATTAAGATTGCCGATGGTGACCCCGGATCCGATCAGAACCGTTCCGCTGAACACGATCTCCGTCGCCGTCAGGTAATACAGGTAGGCGTCGTTGGAGAGATTCAGGGAAGCACCGTTCCCACCCTGAATATTCGTGTGTTCAAAGAACCCGCCGGATAGCGAAATATGACTGGTGAAGCCTCCGTTCAGATTGAGATTCGGAAGATAGACATGCGTCCCTGTGAGCGAGAGATCGCTGAGCAGGGTGACCATGGCATAATCCATGTTCAGAAAGTGAGTGGGACTGAAAGTGCCGCTGCTCGTCATTGTGTGGTCGGATTCTCCGGCAAAATAGACATACTCGCAGGTCATTAGCTGGGTATTGACAATATTGCCCAGGACGACCATCCGCAGTTCACCTCCGGGTATGCCGCTATCGACCAACTGGCCGTAGTTGTAGCAGTTTCCATAGACGGTGACCTGCCCCACATAATAGCCCGGATTGGCGATCCTGCCCGAGGGCGTGACAGTCAGATTCAGACATTCGCCGGTGATGTCGATCAGGACGTTTCCCTGGATCTGCACATTGGTCGAAGAATTGGGAACGACCCCACCGATCCAGGTCGAGGGATTTGCCCAATTTCCACCCGCTGTGGTAGATACGATGTCTGCCGTCAATAACCCGGCA
>DAOPZE010000188.1:0-2656 GCA_035353255.1 Candidatus Cloacimonadota bacterium | reverse complement strand
CAGCGTGATCAGCGAAATGGATATTCCCACCCCTGTTTATCCTGCGGATGGCAGTTCCAACGTGCCAACCAATCCGACCTTCAGCTGGACGCTGGTTCCCGGCGCGACGTCCTACAATATCCAAGTTTCAACCGATCCCGGCTTCTTATCCTACGTTATCAATCTGCTCGAACACGACAGTAATTCATACCAATTTTCCGGACTAACGCCCTTCACCACATATTACTGGCAGGTTTGTGCCAATTCCGAAC
Source organism: Candidatus Cloacimonadota bacterium (assembly GCA_035353255.1). Taxonomy (GTDB): domain Bacteria; phylum Cloacimonadota; class Cloacimonadia; order Cloacimonadales; family Cloacimonadaceae; genus PHBP01. Next base: position 2,405 of record DAOPZE010000188.1, on the reverse strand, counting down.
TGGGGGAAGGCTTATATTCGGACGTAGATTCTTTCACGACGGGACAGCTCAGCGAATATCCCGCGGTTCCGACTTTGGTCAGCCCGGCGAACAATGCCAATGCTATCCCCATGAATCCCATACTTAGCTGGTCAAGCGCATACCTCGCAAGCGACTACCACCTGCAGATATCCACCAGTCCCTATTTCGCTACCCTGGTTCATGAACAGGATGGGATCACTGCGACAAGCTATCAATGCCCGGCTCTTAGCGCCAATACCTCCTACTACTGGAGAGTGAGGGCGCATAACGTCATGGGCTACAGCAATTTTACTTCCAACCGCAAGTTCACGACCGGCTCAACCGTCGATAATGAGGACGTCGTCGGAACGATCTTCACTAACCGGCTGAACCAGAACAGCCCCAATCCCTTCAACCCTAATACCTCCATCAGCTACGAGCTTAAAGATACCAAAGCTCCCGTAATCCTGGCGATCTACAACCAAAAAGGTCAGTTGGTCAGAACCCTGGTCAACGGTCTGATCCCCGGTAATCGAGGAAGTGTAAACTGGGACGGGAAAGATGACAGGGGCAGAATCGTCAACAGCGGGATCTACCTCTATCGTTTGCGACAGGGAGATTTTACCTCAACGCGTAAGATGCTGTTATTGAAATAACTAACCAATCGACAACTAAAAAATAAGCAGTCTATTCGATAGACTGCTTATTTTTTTCTTGCTTTTCAGGATGACCCGATTATTATCTCCTGTAGAAACACACTAAAACCTATGGAGGTTCAAAAATGAAACTCGTACCTTACAGAAAGACAGGAGAATACAGACCCATGAGCAATATGCTCAGTCTGTTCGACGACTTCTTCAATCGCGTTTATGAAGACGATTCATCCGATGAGAATTATCGGGCGATGGCAATGGATATCGTGGAGCATGAGAAGGAATTTGAGATACTGGCAAATCTGCCGGGATATAAAAAGGATGATATCAAGATCTCGCTTCACGAGAATCAACTTATGATCGAGGCGAATACCACGGCCAAACAGGAAGAGCAGAAGGGCACAGTCTATCGCTGCGAGCGTTACAGCGGCAGCTACAGACGTAACCTTATGCTTCCCGAGAATGCCGATCTCAGCAAGATCTCCGCAAAGATGGAAGATGGCGTCCTGAGGCTCAGCGTCCCCAAGAAGGAGCCAAGCCCCAAGAAAGAGATCGTGATCGAATAACCAGAACTTAATCTACAATCAATGGCTCATCCTTCGGGGAGAGCCATTTTTTTATTCCCCTGAATAGTTGCTCATGTAGCTCTTGAAACTCTCCACAAATTCATCCAGATCGGTGTAGATCTGGTAGGCTACATCGCTGAGAACATCCTTTCCCACATAACCCAGCTGGTTGTAGCAATAGATCTGGGTGCCATCCCCTGTATTCAGCAGGATCATATAGTTATAGATCGTGGAGATCCCTTCTGAAGCGGAGTCTCCCTTGTAGCGATCCATGGTGTTGATGTGCACCACAAAATGAGCCTCATTTTTAGCATAAGTGAGTTCGTAAGCCTCAGAACGCCGGATCAGATCGCGGAACATGGTGACCAGAGCCTTACCGTTTAAATCTTCGGCGTTGTTGACAATCTCGATCGGGACCAACTGCGCGTAAACAGTCGCCACCAACAAATAGATAAAAACCATTGCCACAAGATGTTTCATCTCTTCCTCCTGTAAAGAAGTCTACAATTTTATGGATATCCGCACAGCCGAATCCTGTCAAGAAAATAGACAATCTTTTTCTTAGGCTTTCTGTGTTTCCACGCCTCAGGCTTTCACTATGACACGGCATGAGGGCAGAGTGGAGTTATGAGAATATCCGGACACACTAGGCCTGCGCGATCCGGGTAATATTGGCACAAGGCAGATATTTCTTGACTGATAAGCATAAATGCATTATTATTATCATGGCATGTCTCAGTGGACGCGAATGCCCATGAAGCAGATATCGATCAAGGAAATACAAAGTAAAGGAGAACTCAGAAAATGAAAAAACAGTTACTGTTTGTCGTTATGATCTTGGTGGGGATATCATTCCTCGGAGCTTACCAAGCCAATTCGATCGGGCTCATCACTCCTTCCAGTCTTGAAAACGCCCAGGGGGAGATCAACCTCGGGCATCGTTTTTATGGTCAGGTGAATCATAACACCTTGGACACTTTCTTTGGTTCGAGCAGCGGGGCAAACGCTTACGTCGGCTATCGCCAGCACATTCTCTTTGGCACGGAAGCCAAGATCTCCTATACCTCTGCCAACAAGCAGTATGAAGTCGGAGGAGCCTGGCAATACGCTCCTGAAGATCTTCCGGTCAAAGCTCAGCTTGACGTCTCTGCCGCTTCATTCGTGAAGAATCTTTCCACAAAGAGGG
>DAOPZE010000187.1:0-2803 GCA_035353255.1 Candidatus Cloacimonadota bacterium | reverse complement strand
ACTGCGGAAGATCCATTGCCCGATCGCGTTCGAAAACGCCAAGCTTCCCGTTCACCTTGCGCAGATCAACGTTTTGATATGTCTTCAGTTCCGTAGGCAGGTATAAGCCATCAGTCAGCGAATAGTTGATCTGCTGGAACTGAAAGCCTTTTAACTTCCCTTCAATGAAGATCTCGCTCCAGTTCGTCATCATTCGCGTAATTAGTACGTCATAGAATTCAATCTGCTTCTCAGGTAGCTCCGTCTTGTAAGTCCAGTTAGCCTTCTTGATGCTCGCGACCCGGACGCTTAATTTGCTTTGCAGGTTGTCGTCGGAGTCCAGAAGTAGATCCATCACCGCATTGAGATTCTGAAGCTTGCCTCGTTGACGCCAATCATCTATCGCGTTTTTGATATTGCCGGGACGTAACGTGTCCTCCACAAATAGATCATTGTATTTAGGCATGTGATCGCTCAGGATCTTGCCCGCGCTTTTTGCGGCATTCGAGACCGCCCCCTGTGCCTGGCTTTTATTTCTCTTAAAAGGGTTTATCATAATCACCTCTGGGCTGATTGTCCTCTCTTACCCGCATTCCATCCACATATATTACCTTTTTGGACATTTCCCCGATACCTGTTCCCTGATACCTGATCTTCCTAATACCAAAAGCCCCGGCTCATCACCGGGGCTTTCTTCTCTAAACAGCGCATGGGGCTTATCCCTGCTCGATCCTCGTCTCATAGTATATACGGTAGCATTGCCGTTCAGATAGAAAGTACTTCTCCGCCACCACCGTCGCTGCCTCATAGAGCAAGTATCCGCTTCGCAGCAAACTGGTCATCTCCCTCTTTATCCGTAGATTACGCTTCTCCCGGCGCTCTTTCATTTATCCCCCTGGAGTCTTTTTATTTCTTCAATGATTGAAATATATGCCTTGCTGTTGTGCCGCATCCTCTTCGCCTTCAGCTTCAGCCATTCGATCCGCTTTTGATACTCCCTCCTCAGTGAACAGCGTTTCATAAATTCACGGGAGCAGAGTCTCGCTGAGCACAGGTTCACTTCACATCCCAAACTTTCACGCCACGGGTTCATCGACCAACCCCCTTCGGAGAGAGGCCTGTGATCAGGTTCTTGATCGTTGAAATGCTCCGGTGATATTCACGCCCCAGGATCTCAATGGCTTCGGTATATCCTGCTCCGCTTTCACGCAATAGCTGGTATTTGCGCGCGACCTCTGCATTACGTTCTTGTATCCATGGATCCACCCTCATATCTCTATCTCCATCTGATTCTTATCCACCCGATGCACCACCACATGCTCGTCTTTATGCTTATACTTTGTGCAGACAGGATCTCCGTTCTCATCATAGATCAGCTCCGGCTGTGCCCCGACTCCCAGCGCGCAGGCCAGGATCCGGCATGTATTCATATTCCTGTAGCAGTTTCGGCACCAGGTCTCTGTCCATATCTCCCCATAACTGCTATTCATACCCCCCAGATCAAACAGCCCGCTATTCTTACTCATTCTCCCTCCCTATTCTGTAGCGCAGGACGCTGTAGCGCAGGACTCCGTTCCTGCGACCCTGATCCCTCATCCCTCATCCCTGTTCCCTCGATCCACTTCTTCACAGCATATCTTATCACCGTACTCTCCATCCTGTTCCTTCGCCACAGCGCCATCAAAGGCACATTATCACTGATCGACTCCACAAAATTCTTCAGATCCTCATGGCTCAGCTCCGGCAATTCGATCACCATCTCTTCAGATTCCTGTTCCTTCGTAGCGCAGGACGCCGTTCCTGCGATCCTGTTCCCTCTCTTTTCCGTCCTCTTCCGATCCCACGCATACCATTCCGCATGATACTCACTGAAGTGGCTCGGACGATACAGCGTCGAAGGTCTCAAATTGTCCTCATACGATTCCTTCCCCAGCCACTTCGCGCACTTCACTTCATGCACTTTGAAGAAGTCCTCAAGCTGAAAGCCCTCTGCCAGTCGTCCCCGGATCAGCGCCTTTGTCGCGTCAGACAGCCGATAACGCGCCCCCGTGCGCTCATTCAGATCATCAAGTATGGATGTAGCCTGATGAAGAAAGAACTCGTCAGGCGTCGATTCTGACCGCTTCAGGAGCTCTTTCTTGATCACGCTCGTCGCCCACACCCGGAACCGCCGGGCGGCTTCCTCACCGCCCAGCAGTTCATCCAGCTTTGACCACAGTTCTTTATTGGTCATCTTCACCCGTAGCCACGTCATCCTGACGTGAGCCGTTCTCCGTAGCGCAGGACTCCGTAGCGCAGGACGCCGTAGCGCAGGACGCCGTTCCTGCGTCTATCCCGGCAGTCGACTGTCCCGCCGTTCCCTGTTCCATTGCGGCTATCTCGTCCACCAACTCAGACAGCTTCCAGTCCTCAGGCAATAGGTTCCAGGCGAATCCCCAGTTCATGACAAGTTTGGCATGATATTCAGGAAAACGCATAATACTCCTACCTCTTGCCCTGGGAAGGCCTTGTCTGTTATTGATCGGCATCAGGATCATCATGATTTTCTGAAGCGCTCTCTTGATCTCTAAGGCGCTTCGTTCATCCAGCTCGATATCAAGGATCTCATGTTCGCACATCTTATCCAGTTCCTCAAGCAGCTCTTTATAGGGAAGTTTCTTCAGCTCTTCGGTTCTATCACCCATCACTTTCTCCTTGACCTCAGCAGCCCACGGCTACATCATGACCATTAGTCTCATCAGCCGGAGCCATCGCAGTACCGGCGGTCTGCAAACCGTCGCTGCCTGTTCCCTGTTCCCTGTTCCCTGATCCCCCCAGGGTTCCC
>DAOPZE010000186.1:0-2858 GCA_035353255.1 Candidatus Cloacimonadota bacterium | reverse complement strand
GATACAGAGGGGTGATGTGGTGGTGAAGTGGTGCCGTAGTGGCGCTCGCCGAAGCGCCATAGCGTTTATTTAACACAGAGAAACGGAGACACAGAGACGCAGAGGGGGAGAAAAAGGAATTTCAAAAAAGAGTCAAAGAGGGAAAGAGGAGTGGTGAAGTTCTGCTCTCCCACCAATCCACCCACTCCACCACTTCACCACCCCACCACTCAAAAAAACCTATAGGCCATGAGAAAAAAAAGAGCCCCCCTTTCGGGAGGCTCTTAGAAGGAGCTAGAGTGTTACTTTTCGGGACGGTAGATACCGGTCTTGGCTTCCCTCAGATCATTCACGGCGCGTTTAGCCGGAATGTGAGTGAAGTCCAGATTGCGGCGGGTGATACCGTTATTGGACGTTACTTTATAGAACTTCTTCGCTGCTCCGAAAGTCGGATCGAGGAAAGAAGTGTATTCGGAACCTACGTTGGTCACGAAATTGAAGGTGCCATAAGGATCGTCCGAGCTGGAGATAGTGTAATAGGCGGCTCCGGCGATGGCGGTCCAGGAGATCGTTCCATCAGCTCCGATCGTGACCTGAGGCACATCGGAGAGATAAGGGATGGCAAATGCGTCAATTTCGGCATTACTCTGGAAGGGTCCGATCTCCCAGGCGGCGCCGTTGGAAGGATTGACCCAATACAACGCGCCAAAGGTCGTGTAACCGGCGAGGAAGATATAGCCGTGCAACTGGTCGAAGGCCATATCCTGAGCGTAGTTCAGGTCAATGCCAAAGGGACCGACCAGGGTGGCGGCACCGGTTGTCTGGTTGATTGTGTAGAGATTATCCGTGCCGAGGTCCACGCCGTAGAGGATGTTGTTGGCATGGTCGCAAGCGAGACCGATCATCGTTCCACCGGTTCCGAAAGCGCCAACGAGGGTGGCTACACCGGTCGCTGGATCCAGGGTGTAGAGATTGGCATCGCTACCGGCAAAGAGGGTGTTCGTTCCGGCATTGAACGCCATGCTGTGCAGGGCAACGCCAGAGGCACCGAGATTGGTCATGCCGCCGGTAGTATGGTTGATTTTCCAGTAGTTGTCGGTTGCCAGGGTGCCATCGTCGTACTCAGTGCCATACCAATGATCGTCCATCCAATCACCTCCGGAGAGGAAATTGGTGGAGCTTGTGGCACCGGGGAGATCAGTGATCGTGCCGGGTGTGGCGAGGTTGAAGGTGGCGGGACCATTCAGAACGGCTGCCGGATCATAGGCAACATAGGCATAAGCCTGAGTATTCAGGTTCAAGCAGACGAAATCCGCTGTCGCTGTGTTATTCCCGGCATACATATCTGTACCCAGCAGAGTCGTGACTGTGGCGACATAGTACATATTCTGGGCGACAGGGATATCCGCGAAGGTCACTGTGGCGGAGGCTCCGGGAGCGAGGGCAGTGACGGTTTGAGTATTGGAATAACCGGTTGTCGCCAGATTGACCTGGAAGGTTTCGGTATTGATACCATTATTCACTACCAAAGCCTGAGGAGCAGCGGCGACGCCGGGAGCATAGACTTTGTTGACTGTGACGGAAGAGGCTCCGACATCGTGAGCCAGGGCTTCAGAGACCGTCACGTTATCGATGAAGAGATCGGGACCATAGCCTGAGTAGCCGTAGAATCTCAGATAGAAGGGGGCACCGTTGTAGGAAGGCGGGATCTGTATAGTCGTGTTCATGCCTGTTCCGGGGGTGGTGCTACCGGCTCCATCAGCTGATTCCAGATCGGTCAGGGACTTGTACCAGAGATCAGCCCAGGTCGTCCCATTGGAAGATATCTGAACCGTCAGCGCATCGTTAGGATAGGTGGCGTGGTACATATGTGACCAAAGGAAGCTGACCTGCATGTTCTGCGAAGATAGGAAGGGTGGGGTGGTCATGATATCAGTATTGCCTGAAGTCTGACCCCAGAAGTTCGCTCTTGCCCAGTTATTGGGTGTGGCATCCGTGTACTGGACGAAGCTATAGGTTCCTCCGGTGAGATCCCAACCTGCGGGTGGCCAGGTTTCGAAATTCTGGATATAAGGGAAAGTCGTGATCGTGGGGTCTGCCATGATCTCGAACCAGCTTTCCGTGGGCCATGCCATTTGGAGCGGATAGGCGGATGAATATGCTTCCACCGTCCAATTGTAACGATCAAGATAACCGAAAGCCAACGGCGTCTGGGGATTACCATCGGGATCAAGAGGAGGATTCGTGGGATTAAGTGAAGTCCCCGTAGTACTCCAGATCGGTCCATCACCAATGGATTGGCCATCTTCCCAGAGATATACATTAAAATAGTCGATAGGACCGCTCGTGGGATCGGGCGACCAGGTCAGGTTAAATCCTGTCACCGGCAGATTTGACTGAGCCAGGGGGTAGGTAAGCGTGGGAGCGACAGGGGCTCCGGCGGGAAAATCAGAGACGACAACGTCGTCGATACCGAAGTCGGTCATATTGTTCCCATAGTTGCTGACTCCCCTGAACCGCACAAACACAGTCTGTGATGCGTAGGCAGTCAGGTCAATCGTGTTATCGAACCAAGCCAGGGTGTTCATAGTATTGACGTGAGTGTAGAGAGTCGTCCAGGTCGTTAGATCCGTAGAGATATCCACAAACAGGGGATTCGTGTAACTGTCGGTTCCGATCCAATACTTGTACATAAATCTCTTGGGAGTCGCGTCTAACACCAGGGGTGGAGTAATCAAGTTGTAAGGATTATATGTGGTGCTCGCCAGATAACAATAGAGCCAAGCGTAGTTGGATAAACTTGCTGCAGCAGCAGGACCATGCGAAGCCGTAGTTGTGGTAGCCCAGTGGTAACTTGCTCCCGCGGTGCCCTCGGAAGT
>DAOPZE010000185.1:0-2873 GCA_035353255.1 Candidatus Cloacimonadota bacterium | reverse complement strand
CTCTGCCAAAAGCGGAACGATCACTTCCAGCCAATCCACCACCATGGAACTGACCAGGAACGTGACCTCCGCTGGGAATCTGACCTTCTATTATAAGGTCTCATCCGAGTCCGGTTATGACTATATGAAGTTCTATATCGACGGTACGATCCAGAACGGTTCAGGATCCTCCGGAACGGTGGATTGGACTCAGGCAAGCTATGCCCTTACTACAGGAAACCACGTCCTCAAATGGGAATATATGAAGGACAGCAGCGTCGACAGCAACTCGGACTGCGCCTGGATCGACAATATCGTCTTCCCCGCCTCGACGAATCTCTACACCTATTACCCTCCTCAGAACCCCACTGCAAACGCGGGTAATTCGTTCGTTAACCTCGCCTGGCAGGCACCTGCCTTCGGAACTCCCACCGGATATAAGATATTTAAGAACAGCACCCTCCTGACGACCGTCACCGGATTGACCTACAATGACACAGCGGTCACCAACGGGGTGACCTATAGTTACTATTTGAAAGCCGTCTACAACGGTGGCGAATCAGATCCTACGACCACTATGACCGCTACGCCCAATGCCATCAGCTCCGTGATCATTGGCGCCGGAACCACGAGCAACGGAGTCACGATCGCCTGCCCAATCAATCTCTATTACAAGAGCTTGCACGGTCAGTCGGTCTATCTTGCTTCCGAACTGAACATGGCAGGAGTGACAGGAGCGGTCAGCATAACTCAGATAGGCTTTAATATCACGGGGCTTCCCGGCCAGGCAATGCCGAATTTTGTCGTGCGGATGGGAACCACAACCGCGACTGACGCCACGAGCATGGTCTCCACGGGATTGACCACGGTCTATTCTTCGGCTTCTTATCTGCCTACGGCAACGGGCTGGAATATGCTGACCCTGAGCACTCCCTTTGCCTGGAACGGAACCAGTAACATCGTTATCGATACTGCTTTCGGTCTGATGTCGTCTTATACTCAGACGGGAACCACGCAGTATACTACAGTCACCAACGGATATAACTACCTTCGCAGCGATACTGTCGATGAGACGACAGTCTTCACCGGGGGCTCTACCTCGACATTGCGGCCCAACGTAAAATTCGTCTTCCCCGCTCAGTCTGTCGGCGCGTTGATCACGGTCAACCCCACCACTCTGGCTTTTGGAGACGTTGCGATGGGTTCCAGCGCTAATATGCAGTTCACCATTCAGAACACAGGTGATGCTACTCTCTCCGGAACGATCACTACACCGTCCGGATACTCAGTTGCCCTTGCCGCTGCGCGTAGCACTGAATTCGGTTCAAGAGGCAATAAGGACATCCGGAATAATCTTAGCTTCAGCGTCAACGCGGGAGCGACCAAGACATATATTCTGACCTTCACCCCGTCACTGAACGCGGCTTACAACGGAAACGTCGTGATCGCAAGTAACGCTTCCAACGGCGCCTCGGTGAATCTCGCGGTCACGGGCAATGGCTATGATCCGAATCACACCCCGACCATAGATCTTCCCGCAAGCTTCAGCTTCGATAAGAACGGCAGCCTGACGGTGGACTTTAGCGCTTACGTCAGTGACGCTGATAACGATCCTCTCACGATCAGCGGATCCTGCGGAACACATGTCTGTTCAACGATCACAGGAATGAGCGTGACTATCAGCGCGTTGCAGAACTGGACAGGAACCGAGACCCTGACCTTCACGGTCAGCGACGGTTCAGCCTCAGCGGTCGATTCTGTCCCGATCACGGTCAATCCTGTCACTACTCCTGCCTGGACACCGGTCACCTATCCCAATAATTCTGCCACCGTCTATGGCACAGCAACGATCGATCTGACCGCCTGTGCTCTCAACGACGTGGTCGGAGCCTTCGTGGGAACGGAATGCCGTGGAATGGCGGAAGTCACGACCAACGCGGGAACAGCCTACGTCACCCTGCTGGTGAATCTGGCGACAGACGGAGAGACGGTCTGCTTCAAGATCTACGATTATAGCGCCAATAGCGTCTATACAGTGCTGGCAACTCAGGCACTCAGCTTCGGTCAGGTCCTGGGAAGTCCCACGCCTCTGGCGATAAATGCAGTGACGAGTATTGGTCCCCGCATCAGCGTGACACCCCTAACTCTTGCCTTTGGAGCTGTTGAAACCGGTCTCACCGGAGTTCAGCAGTTTACGATCAGCAACCCCGGAGACAGGAATCTGCTCGGAAGCATCGTGACCCCCACGGGCTTCAGCGTCGCTCTCGCCTCAGGAAGGAATAGCCAAACCCTCGCTTTGAGCAATTCGGATCGTAATTCCCTTGCCTATACGATCTCCCCCGGAGCAAGCAAGACATATAATCTGACCTTCGCGCCTACCGCTGTCGGAACCTACGGCGGGAGTGTCTATGTCACAAATAACGATACGACAAGCTCGACGATCCTGATCGAAGTTAGCGGAAGCGGTTATATTCCTCCTACGATCAGTATTGATGACAATGCGCTGAACGCGGAACTGCTCATCAACGCGGAAGGAACGGACAGCTTCAAGATAAGCAATTCAGGCAGTCAGACACTTACCTATACCATAGCCGAATCACCTACGGTTGCTTGGTTCAGTGCTCTGCCTCTCAGCGGTTCGATCAATGCCGGCGGAGAACAGAGGATCACGGGCTCCTTCACGGCGGATGGCTTGACCCCCGGCACCTATCAGACCCAACTGGTGATAAGCTCCAATGACCCAGATATGCCTCAAATGCTGGTCTCTGTGGGAATGGTCGTCTACAACACCGCTCCGGTCATCAATCTGCCGGTAAGCTACGCCTTCGACATGAACGGTAGCCTCGTCTCTGACTTCTCCACTCTGGTCAGCGATGTCGATCTCCAGCCCCTGA
>DAOPZE010000184.1:0-2920 GCA_035353255.1 Candidatus Cloacimonadota bacterium | reverse complement strand
CGCCCTTCAAGATACGAAGTCTATTCAGGACTATCTACGGCGCTTTGAACTCCATTGCTTTGACTATCTACGGCGCTTTGAACTCCATTGCTTAGACCATCTCCAGATACTGCATTCTGAGCATCATCTCTCTATCCCCTCTCTATCATCTTATGTCATGACGTAAGATGATAGAGAGGGGATAGCAGGATGATACCGGCAAGACACAGGGGAGGTAAAAGCAGAAAACCAGCCCGGAAAGTGTCTCATAACCTAAGTTTTCCGATTGCGCTTGACAGAATCAGCTATTATATCCAAAAAGAAGTAATACCGCCTTTTGGGATACAGATAGGCGAATGATAGGAATAAATGATGGAAAATAAGGACGATATGGATTTTGTTGGAAGCGAAACCGCCAAGGCGATAGAGAATTTCGCCTTCTCTGAGGAACGGATAGATGGTGATCTCATCCGGGCGATGGCGATGGTCAAGCTGGCTTGTGCCAGGGTGAACAGGAAGCTGGGCTATCTGGAACCCAGGATTGGAGACGCGCTCGAATCCGCATGTCAGGAAATGATCTCAGGGAAGGCACAGGAATTGATCAAATGCGATCCCTACCAGGGTGGCGCGGGAACTTCGCTCAATATGAACATGAACGAAGCGCTTGCCTGGCTGGCAGAAAGGAAGTTTGTTTCTGAAGATCAGGCTCATGCCGATACCCTGAAAGTCGATCCTCTGGGGGATGTGAATCTGAATCAATCGACGAACGACACCTTTCCCTCGGCGGTTAAGGTCGCTATTCTCTTCAAACTTAAGCATTTGGAAGCCGCTATCGCCGTGCTTCAGGAAGCCTTGCAGGCAAAGGAACGCGAGTTCGCGGAGATCATCAAGCCGGGACGCACGGAACTGCAGGATGCAGTGCCCATGACTCTGGGGATGGAATTCGGAGCCTACGCCGAAGCCATCTCCCGTGATCGCTGGCGTATCTTCAAATCCCGCGAAAGGATCAAGACCCTCAATCTTGGGGGAACTGCCATCGGTACCGGGTTGGGCGCGCCAAGTGACTATATCTTCGGCGTGACAGAAGAGCTGAAACGCATCAGCGGTCTGTCCATCTCCCGGGCGGAAAATCTGGTCGACCAAACTCAGAATCTGGATTCACTCGTGGAGGTCTCCGCCATGACCAAAGCTCTGGCGGTGAATCTGCTCAAGATCGCCAATGACCTGAAGCTTCTGAGCAGCGGGCCGGATACGGGACTGAATGAGATCGATCTGCCTGAATTGCAGAAAGGTTCCAGCATCATGCCCGGGAAGGTCAATCCCGTGATGCCGGAAGCGGTCTGCCAGATCGCCCTGAAAGCCATCAATGATGACAATCTGATCGCTCTTGCCTCCGCGCATGGACAGCTCGAACTGAACGCCTATCTGCCACTTATCGCGCACACCATGCTGGGAAGTCTGCAGCGTTTGACCAATGCCTGCAGGCTTTTCGCGGATAAATGCGTCAGCGGGATCACGGCAAATCGGGTAAATTGCCGGGATGGCGTTCTGCGCTCTCAAGCTCTTGCCACATTCCTTCTGCCGGTGCTCGGCTATGCCAAAGTGGAAGAACTGGTCAAATGTTCCGCTGCGGAAGGGATCAGTCTGCGTGAAATGGTGATTCGTAATGGCTTGATGGATCAGGCGCAGTTTGACTCGCTCATGGAACCGAAACGGATGTATAAACTGGGATATTCCCCTGAAGATTATCAAGGAGGTGGCAAGTGAACGGAACTCCACGCGGAGAAAGGATAAACATCACCCTGCTGGGAAACCGGAACGCGGGGAAATCATCCCTGATCAATGCTCTTGCCGGGCAGGAGATCGCCATAGTTTCAGAGATCGCCGGAACGACCACGGATCCGGTGGACAAGCGTTATGAATTGCTGCCGCTGGGGCCGGTGACCTTCTTCGACACAGCCGGGCTGGATGACGTCGGCGAATTGGGCGAAAAGCGGGTCAAAGCCACCTATCGGATCCTCTTCCGCACGGACATCGGTGTTTTTGTCAATGATGGCACTCGCTTCAACGAAGCGGAGCTTTCCGCCCTGACCCGTATCCGGGAGATGAAGATACCGCTATTGATCGTGTTTAACAAAGCAGACGCACGTCAACCCGATCCTGCCAACCTCAGCTATTGCCAGGAGCATGATCTGCCATATATTGCGGTTTCAGCTTTGAAACAGGAGAATATCGACGCGGCGAAGGAGAAGCTTATCTCCATGGCTCCGCAATACCTGCTGGAAGAACGCCAGCTGGTCGGCGACCTGGTTTCAGGAGGCGATCACGTGGTGCTGGTCACCCCGATCGATCTCGCGGCTCCCAAGGGACGCCTGATCCTGCCTCAGGTGCAGGTGATCCGCGAACTGCTCGATCACGATACGGTGGTCACGGTAGTGAAAGAACGTGAGCTGGAATACGCGCTGGAAACCTTTAAGCGTGATCCGGATCTGGTGATCACGGATTCTCAGGTTATCCTGAAAGTCGTGGGAGACCTGCCGGAAAGCGTCAAGCTCACAACCTTTTCCATTCTCTTTGCCCGCTACAAAGGTGATCTGGAGATCCTTGCCGAAGGCGTGAGACAGATCGATAAACTCCGGGACGGGGACAGGATCCTCATCGCCGAAGCTTGCTCGCATCACGTGCAAGCAGACGATATCGGCAGGGTCAAGATCCCGCGCTGGCTGAGCCAATACACCGGGAAAGATCTGCGATTTGAGACGTCCACGGGACACGATTATCCCGAAAACCTGGAGGACTATGCCCTGGTGATCCATTGCGGGGCGTGCATGCTCAATCAGATGGAGATGAGCCGGCGCATCATCGAGGCTCAGCGCAGAGGCGTGGCGGTGACGAATTATGGGCTGACGATCTCCAAGGTGCAGGGAGTTTTCGAGCGGGC
>DAOPZE010000183.1:0-2921 GCA_035353255.1 Candidatus Cloacimonadota bacterium | reverse complement strand
GATAGTTCCATGAATCTGCGCGAGGTCTTTGAGAATATACCGGGAATCAGCAGTACTTATGGAAGCAAGGATGAAAGCAACCTGCGTCTGAGAGGATTTCGCAAGAATGAAGTGAAGATCATGGTGGATGGCAGACCCCTGAATAGCGGGTATTTTGGCAATGTTGACCTGAATAACATTTCCTTAGCGGATATCAAGGACGTCGTGGTGATAAAGGGGCCGGCATCATCACTGTATGGTACGGGGACAATGGGCGGAGTCGTGAATCTCATCACCAGAGATCCTTCGCGGGATACCTGGATCAAGCTGGGAGTTACTGCTAAACGTAATAATACCAATCTGTTCGAGCTGGGTTCGGCTCACAGCTTCGATGCCTGGAACTATCATCTCTATGCCTCGAGGGAGAACACGGACGGTATTGTCGTTTCCGGTAGTTTTGAACCGACGGGTTATGAAAATGGCGGGGTCAGGAATAATTCTCATAAGACGGCTTACACGCTCAATGGTGGGGTGAATTTTGATTTCCTGGATTATCATGAACTGGGCTTCACGGCGGGTGTGACCTACATCGGCAGGAAGGAGATCCCGAGCTCGATCTTCGAGAGTAAATACCGTCTCTACCGTGATTGGCAGAAGAGCCAGGCAACCGCGATGGGTGTCTTCAGGCTTGATCCTGTCACTTCGCTGAATACCATGTTTTACTATGATAACGCCTCGGATCATTACTTTGAATATAACGATCCTCATTACCAGTATCTGAGCGTAGACTCAATGATGAAGAACTATACGCTGGGGTTCAATCCCCGGCTGGATTGGCAGAGTAGCGACGCCACCAAATTCAGCTTTGGTTATCGTGGTGAGATATTCACTTCCAACCGCAAGGATAACGGCAATTATCTTACCTGGACGGGGCATCAAATGATGCTGCATCAGCTATTCGGGCAGATGGAACATTCCTTTGGGAGTAAGCTGAAGACCACCGGAAGTTTGGGGATAGTCTCCTCCACCAGTGATCTTGTGCCGAAGCCTGATTGGCATTTCGAGCCTGCGGTCGGGATCTATTATGAACCAAACCGGCAGTCAACTCTCTCGCTTTCCTGCGGCTACAGCACAGCCTATCCGACCATGCGTCAGCAATTCAGCTATGAGCATGGCAATCCTGATCTGAAGCCACAAACGGCGATCAAGAGCGAATTCGGCGTTTCCCGGCAGGTGATTCTGCTTGGAAAGGATGTCTCGCTCGGTGGATCGCTCTATTACAACCGCACACGTGATCTGATCGATGAGTATCAGAATCTGTATCAGAATATCTATCGGGTGGATAGCTATGGCGGGGAGCTGAATCTGATGTTGAAGCCACTTCCCCGGCTCGAAGCAGAAGCAAGCTATGCCTATTTGTCTTACAGGCAAGATTCTGATTACCGGCTGACGGAAAGTCCGCAGAACAGCGCTGAGTTCAAGGTAAACTATCAGCTTCCGTTACAGCTCGTACTTTATTATTCCGCTTCTTACAAAGACATCCGGTATAGTCAGGACAGCGCGGGCAGATACAGGGTTCTGGATGCCTATTGGGTTCACAATCTCCAGCTTAGCCGAAAGTGGAAGGCTTATCGGGTCTATTTCGGGCTGGAAAACATCTTTGATACGGACTATCAGTCAGAATGGGGATTTCCGGAAGCAGGGATAAACTTCAATGTAGGCTGTCAGATCGAACTCTGATCAGTCTGCCAGAACGATCGCGGTCAAGGGCGGAAGCATTATCCTGCCTGAGTTGATGATGATGTCTCCTGAACTGGTGAATAGCGGCTTTGCTTCGCTGAAGACGAGATGCTCATCAGATTCATCGAGATTGAAGATCACTTCTGCTTTGTGTGATGCTGATTCTCTGGTGTAGTGAAGGATGTTCTCCTCAGCTTGGGTAAAGCTGATCCCACCATCGATGAGTGCGGGGTAGCTACCGCGTAAACAGATAAGCTCACGGTAATAATCCCGCAGATCAACAGCCTCTTCATCAGTTTCCCAGTCCCAATCGAAGGGACGGCGGTTATCTGGATCGCCTTTACCCCGCATGCCGATCTCGTCACCATAATAGATATGAGGCGTTCCGATGAAGGTGAACTGGAATAGCAGTAGCTGTTTCAAGCGACGCAGATCGTTGCGGCACAGCTCTCTGACCCGCCAGGTGTCATGGCTCCCGATGAGATTCATCATGGCTTTCACGGCTGAGGGTGGGTAGCTTTCCAAGCCTTCACTGACTCGATTGATGAATTCGGCTATCGAGATGTTCTTGTGCAGGAAGAGATCATGAGCCGGAGCTTTGAAATAGGCATAGTTCATGACTGAATCGAAATATCTGGGACTGATCCAGAAAGAAGCGTCGTTCCAGATCTCACCAACGAGCCAGGCATCTGGTTTGATAGCTTTTACTTCCTTGCGGAAGAGTTCCCAGAACCAATAGGGTACCTCGTCGGGAACATCGAGCCTGAAGCCGTCTATGTTTACTTCATGAAGCCACCAGCGGACGACTTCCATGAGATGAGCGATCAGGGTAGCATTGGGTTCAGCTTGTTCAATATCCGTGACCGCGTTCTCATCCGGGTGAGGACGGGACAGGTCATAGTTCAGATCTGGCATGTCTTTGATGCCCCACCAGCACTGATAATAATCCTTGGGCTTGAAATCAGATGGAAGCGGTTCGGGTAAGGGCCATTTCTTCCAGTCATACCAGTTCCACCAGGCGGAGTTTTCGCCCTTTTCCTTGCAATCTCTAAACGCCCAGAAAGTCTCGCCTGTGTGGTTAAAAGCGACATCCACAATGATCTTCATGGCTCTTGAGTGAGCTTCTTTGACTAGCGACTGCATCTCCTCCAGAGTTCCGAAATGAGGATCGATGGACATAAAATCTGCGGAATCGTATTTAT
>DAOPZE010000182.1:0-2947 GCA_035353255.1 Candidatus Cloacimonadota bacterium | reverse complement strand
CAGCGATTGACTTTGGGACTGTGATGCAGAACGTGGCCGCAACCGCACAGAACGTAACGGTTACCAATACAGGTGGTGGCACCATCAACCTGACAACTGCCAACATCAGTATCACCGGTACTGACGCTGCCATGTTCTCCTATGTTGCCGCGAACCTTCCTGCCGCTCTTGCCGGTGGACAGTCCGTTACCATCCCCGTCACCGTGACTGTCACTTCCGAAGGCGCTAAGACTGCTACTCTGACCATTAACTACAACTCCGTGAATTACGATGTCGCCCTCAGCGCCACCGGACTTCCCGCGGGTATAGTGGTGATCGGTAATGGCACCGCGAATAACAACCTGCCCATCAATCCCTTCTATGGCTATACCTATAGCCAGAGCATCTTCCTGCAGAGTGAGATCAACGTTCCCGATCAGCGCATCGAGAGCGTATATTACTACTGGAATGGTGTTGCCGAAGCAGTCGATAGCAATGACTGGACCATCTATATGGGCCACACTGCTGCTACGGAATTCGCTTCCACTACAGACTGGATGCCTCTGGCCAATCTGAGCCAGGTGTTCTCCGGCACAATCGCTCTTCCTGCTACTGCCGGCTGGATCGAAATCCCGCTTACCGCTCCCTTCATCTATAACAACACCGACAACCTGGTGATCGCAGTGGACGAAAATGCCCCCAGCTATGATGGCTCCTCTGAGTTCTTCTATAGCACCGCTGCAGCCACCAATCGCAGCCTGCGTTATTATAGTGACAGCACCAACCCTGATCCTGCCGCTCCTGTGGCCGGAACTCTGGTATTGGCCTATCCGAACGTGATGCTGCAGCTTGGTGACATCCCTGCGGGCATGCCCGATCCTGTCGTTATCACCAATCCTGCCAACGAAGCTACCGGTCTCCCGAAAACCGGTTTCGACATCACCTGGACACCTGCCGCCACCGGTGGTACCCCCACTTATTACGCGGTGTATATGTCCATGGACGAAACAACCATATATGACGACCTCTATTGGGAAACCACAAACACCCACTTCAATCCCGTCACTGAAGGCGCTGTTGTCTATAACTTCCTCGATCGCTATTATTTCACGATCGAAGCTATCAACGCCAGTGGCAGCGCAGTTGTCGAGCCTGCTCGCAGCTTCGTTATCGAAAGCGACCCCACAATCAGTGCCTTCCCCTATCAGGAGAGCTTCGAAACTCATGCTGATAATACCCTTCCTTCCGGCTGGACAAGATCATCTCTTGCCACCGGCTGGGAATTCGGTTCTGATTTGAGCAGCTCATACTGGGATATCCCCACCCACACTGTGTACGCCGCAGCTAATGATGACGCTGCCGGTAGTTCAGGTGATGGAAGCATGGATATTCTTACTATGCCCCCCATTAACCTCTCTGGAGCTAATCCCGGAGCGCCTGTCCTGACCTTTGATTCCTATTATGATGGCTCATACAGCCAATTAGCCTATGTGGAAGCAAGTACTGATGGCTCTACCTGGACCAATATCTATGATGTCCCGACTGGGACAGATTGGGTAGCTCAGACAGTATCATTGGTTGATTATAATGGAATGAATCCCGTTTATGTACGTTTCCATTCCGATGATAATGGTTCATGGGCCTCCGGCTGGGCAATCGATAATGTAGCCTTGATCTACTCCACTGTGGATATCTATGCTCCTGTTGTAGATCATTATCCCACTATCGGTTGGCCACTGCTAAATACACCTATCGATATTACTGCTAATGTGACTGATAATCCAGTAATGACATCGGGTATAGCTTCCGTAACTCTGTATTACACGATTAACGCTGGTGCAGAGACTTCCATCCCGATGACACTTAGTGGTGCAAATTACACTGCGGCGATTCCTGGACAGCCCGCTGGTACGACTGTAGCATATTACATCGTAGCTGTTGACGCTGCTCCCACACCTAATACAACAACCACAGCCACTTGGGATTTCGTAGTTGATGTACCTGTTACCCTCCAGTATGACTCAGGTACTTCAACAACCGGATTAGGTCTCGCAACCGGAACTTTGGGTGTGATGACCGGATTTACCAATCCTTATGGAGCAGGCAACCCGATCCAGATCAACTCCGTCAGCGCCGGTATGAATAATGCCGGAACCGCAAATGTTCACGTCTTCACTTACGATAGCGTGAATGATGTTCTGGTAGATGTCATTCCCTCATTCTCCCAAGCGTTTGCCGCCGGAGTGTATCTGAATATCCCTCTCACCAATTGCGTTACAACTGCCGGGTATTTCTACGTTGCCTTTACTGATGTAGTTGCCCCGAATTACTTCTCCTTCGATCAAACTCAACCCTACTATCCTGGAACCCATTTCATTTTCTTCGGTTCCGGATATGATCTTGCAAATCTTGGAACCGTTGAAGGTTCAGGCTTCGCTGGTTCTTGGTTGATCAGAGCTGAAGTCCAGGCTGGCGTCACTACCCTGGAAACCCCCGCAGTATCTACAAGTTCAGTTCCCACTGGTGTTGAACTGAGCTGGAACGCCATAACCGGCGCCAATGGCTACAAAGTTCTTGCTTCTTCAGATCCTTATACTGCTGATCCTTGGACTGAGCTTGCCTTCATCACCGGTACCACATACACCTATACCGGCGTCGACAACGTGAAGTTCTTCAAAGTCCTGGCGACTAGTGATTCTCCCACCAGAAACGCGTTTGTTTCTAGCAGCAGGAAATCATCATCCACCCGTCCGGCTCTGAGAGCTGCACAAGTCCGTAACGTCAGTATCATGCCCAAACCAAAACAATAACCTGTGTTTGCTGGCTGAGGTACTGAACCTCAATCAGAAAACTGATAATAGAACCCCTGGCTTAGGTCAGGGGTTCTTTTTTATCTGATGGGATAGTGGTGGATTTTCCACACTCAGGTGAAATAATTTGCCCTTCGCAAAAAAAGCTCTATTTCTTT
>DAOPZE010000181.1:319-3092 GCA_035353255.1 Candidatus Cloacimonadota bacterium | reverse complement strand
TACTTGAACATACAGACCGGAAATACTTGAACAGTGAATCCGGAATTACTTGAACACCTAATACGGCATTATTTGAACACTTTGTCATGCCGTTTTCAAAACGAGTATAAACGTGATGAGCCAGTTGCGCAAGCACGTTTAATGCCGAAGGCAGGAAAGTGCCCTCGGCACTGATGGAAAGCGTCAGCTTTCCCTTTCAAATTCTTTCTCCGCAAGGATCTTTCGCATCGATTCACCAGAAAGATCGAATCTGTAAGAGTTGTGAACAACTCGATCCAGGACAGCATCCGCGATTGTCGGATCGGGAAAAAGCTCATGCCAACTTGTCCATGGAAGCTGACTTGCGATAATCGTTGAGCCATTTTGGTAACGAAGTTCCATAAGTTCCAGAATCTCATAGCTTTCCTCTTCAGAAAAGGGTTTCAACCCCCAATCATCAAGAATCAAAAGAGGTAATTTCGAAAGCTGTTTTCTGAACGATAAGTATTTACCATCTAATTGAGCACAAGAAAGCTCCAGAAACAGATCAGCAGTGCGGAAATAGCGGACAGCGAGGCATTGGTAGCAGGCAGAGCGACCAAGAGCGCAGATTAGATAAGTCTTCCCGATTCCAGTTAATCCTGAAACGAGAATGTTCTGCTTTTTGTAGATATAACTGCATTGACTGAATTTCAGCACATCTTTCTTCGTGATCCCATGTTTCCCGGAATACTCGATATCTTCGATGACAGCAGGGAAACGGAAGTTGGCTTGTCGGACGAAACGATCGATCTTCTTTTCCTTCTTTGCCATCCATTCAGCATCAACCAGCAAACCAAGTCTTTCTTCAAAGGAGAGAGAAAGTATTTCAGGCTGATCCTGCTGTTCAGAGAGTTTCGATGCTATAGTCGGAAGGCGAAGGTCATATAGTTTGTTGAGGGTAGTTTTCTCAAGCATTCTATTTTCCTCCTCCATAGTATTCAGCTCCCCGAACATTTGGGTTGTCAATTGGTTTGGCAGATGGATGATCAACGCCAACGTATTTTTTGAATATTGCATCAAAGTATTTAAAGCTGTAGAGATTCGTATCAAGAGCCATTTTACAGATTTGTTCCATAGACTCTTTCGGTATTTTCTTTCCTATGTTGAGGATACCTGCACAAGTCTTATATGCTTGCTCTGGATGTTCTCGTTTTGACATGATGAAACGGATATATGCTTCCGTTTGTTCCCCAAAACTTGAAGCCCAGGAAATGAAGCGATCATAGCTCCATTCAGAAACAACGCGATGATTTTCAGGCATATGTTCGGTAAGAGTGACATAGCGCTGGTGTTTTTCATAGGATCGTTTATGACTGGCGACCCTTTCATGCTCATAGAATATCTCTACCATTCTGGTGGTTCCTCTAACATCGACTTGTTTCCCAACGTAAATATAGGGAACGCTATAAAAGTGTTCGTCATATTTTATATGGTAATCAAAGGCAACTTTACAGGTTTTCCAGTCTGCATATTCGAAACGGCTTTTTGGTAATGGCAGCAATTCATTTTTCTCTATTTCAAGAAACAATGCTCTCCTGTTTGTTGGTCGACTTTTGAAATTGCTTGTGTTTACGATTTCGAGTTCTTCCATTGAAGCCGTATGTAAATCCTCAAAGGATAAGAATGTTCTGTTGCGCAGCTTTGAGATGATGCGATTCTCAACGATCTGGACACCTTTCTCAGCTAATGCTTTATCCTGGGGTTTTAGCGGTCTGGCAGGGATGATTGCCGCTCCATAAAAAGATGCCAGATCTTTATACGTCTGATTGAGGACTGGCTCTTTTTCAGTTTTTGAGAATGGTTTTATAACAGCCGTTTTCGTATTGTCTGGGATCAGTATTTTGGGTGTTCCGCCAAAGTATTCAAAAGCCCGACAGTGAGCTTCGATCCATGAGCTCATAGTCATGTCTCTGAATGGCTCAGCATAAATATAGGATGAAGCAGAAAGAGTTAGCACAAAGTAATATGCTTTCCGTTCTTCTCCGTCCACATAATAGGATGCAGCTAAGCCAGCCCAGTCAACTTCGCCATGTTCACCAGCCTTGTGCTCTCTCCGCATGTATATCTTATTCTGCTTGCGATAGACTCGGTATCTTTCACAAAACTGAGTGTACATGATCCCATCGGGATTTCCCGCCTTGTACTCTTCCCAAAGCAGTTGAAGAGTGATTCCCTTCCGGCTCATCTCTCGATGAATATATTCCATGTCGGGCTCTGGTTTGTGCTCCCCTGGCTTTTTCTCTACCGGCGGATAGATCTTTGAGCCAAGTTCTTTTGCCGACAATTCGGTTGGATACTCGATTCCGGCTTCCCGTGCTCTTTGCAGCACGTTTGATACCGTTCCCAGTGAACACTGCACGGATTTCGCAATGTCTCGCTGGCTTAGCCCCACTTCATAGTGTAGCCGTAGTATTTCCTTGATTTGTGCCATATCTGTTCTCCTCATGACGGCATCCTCCTCATTATTAAAGGATACCTGGATTTTCGGCATGAGATGTTCAAATACTTCCGTTTAAACCGTTCAAATGAAACCGTATTTGGTGTTCAAGTCGAACCGTTTAATGCGTTCAAGTGTTTCCGTAATTAGTGTTCAGATGTTTCCGTTTAAGGTGTTCAAGTGTTCCCGAAATCTGCATTAGTACCTTATCCTCATGAGTAGTGCCTTTCTTTGTATAGTTGACCAAGAACAATTTAGCTTCTAATTTTTGCGCTGCTTTCCAAAGAGAGATAAATTTCATCCGATTTTTCAACT
>DAOPZE010000181.1:0-309 GCA_035353255.1 Candidatus Cloacimonadota bacterium | reverse complement strand
TTTCACTCAAATTCTACGGAGTAGTACAGTTTGATAGTCGGTCTTCTGAAAAAACCTGAGGATCTTCGGTTACGAATTATTAGACGTCTGACAGTGACTTTCTGTTATAGGGGTAGATAATTTTATTATCAATTCCTTGAGGCTTAGTAGTAATAGTGTCGATTAATACATTATGTCTTGTTTTATTTACTCTATGGACTATTTTGAAAATTTGTTTGATTCTTTTTCCATTCAAGAAACAAGCGTTTATTAAGTTTGGCAACATCACAAAAGAATTCATTAACAATTAATGGATCCCCCAAAGGGTTT
>DAOPZE010000180.1:0-3160 GCA_035353255.1 Candidatus Cloacimonadota bacterium | reverse complement strand
GATGATTTCATTTCTGCTTCTAATGAAGGAATTCGAGATACTTTATTCGGTACGCCGATACTTAGTGCTTACCGAAACTCAGAACTCTCAAACTTGAAGTGGTACGAGATCAAATCTAAAAACCCCTGGGAAAAGGAACAAACTTATGAAAGTAAGTTTTGAAAACGGAGTGTCGTCATACTCCGGGAAATACGACGAAGTCGTGTATAGCACGTGGTTCAATAACCGCCTGTGCTATGCCCGCAAGTACGCCTATCCCGCTTTGGGATTGGTACATGAAAACATGAGGCAGATCGGGGTGAACCTGAATAGCCTCTATCTGGCAGCGGACAGCGCTTATATCGCTGATCTCAAGGCATACGCCAAACTCAATACCCGGGAAAACCTGCCCAGGGCAAAGAAGTTCCTGCATCAGATGCCGTCCTCAAAGTCGATCTTTGTGCGGATCATGTGGCAATGGCATCTCAGCGATCCCGAGCACATCGATCTGAAGACAGTGACGCTGGCAGACATCACTCTGCTGGATTCTCCGGCTCGGGCAGTTAGCAAAGCGGTTGATGCGGGCTACCTCAAGAAGGTGACCGGCTATGCTGCGATGACAAACGAGATCTCAGGCGAATAGTCTGAGGCAGGTCAGGCCTGGCGGTTGGGAGCGATCCTGACCGCCGGGTTCTGTTTAAGAGAAGAGAGAAGAGAGAAGAGAGAAAAGAGATTATGCTCATGGATTATAATTATCTATCTGTCAAATATGGCATGATTTATGCATAAGGATAAGCAACGTTAAATTCTATCCCTGGAGGATATAATGAAAAAGCTGATTTTTACCTTATGTACTCTCTTTGTTTGGATCATGTGCCTGAGCGCGGAGGAATTTACTCTGCGTCAGGCTGACGATCTCCGGCTGGAGCCAATTCACATCCGCACTGTGGATAATTGTGAGATAATCTTCTGGTCTACCATTACCACGGGAGACAGGAATATCTACTGTCAGAAGCTGAATTCCAACGGACAGACTGTCTGGAATGAAGCGATCCCGGTAGTCTCGCATGAGGGAGATCAGAATCTCCTCAGCGTGGTACTCAGCTCTGATAACAACATCATCCTGCTCTGGGAAGAATACGAGATCGACACGCCACTGGAATACCGGGTGCAGAAGATCACTACTCAGGGACAGCGTCTCTGGCCTGAGACAGGGGTGCTGATCAACGGTACTACCCTTAGCTATTCACATACCGCTCTGGTTCCCAACGGTATCGGCGGAGCCTTTGTGCTTTACAAGAATATCTACGCTGACTATATCCTGGGACAGAATGTGGATAATTTTGGCAATCTGCTTTGGCCAATGGAAGGGCTGCAACTGATCAGTCAAACACCCTATTACAGTCTTGCCAATGCCGTCAGTGACGGAGAAGGCGGGATGATCATCAATATCAACGAAAATCAGTCTTCTCCTGTTCATAACCGTCTGGTCCGCTTTTCACCGCAGGGTACTCAGACGGGAGCTTATCCCCTTGTTCCTGCTGGTGTCTTCCCCGGAGATCGTTATCAGATCATGCGCGGGGTCAATGGACAGTTCATTCTCTACGATCTTAGCCAGGATAGTAGTCCCGGAATACGTCTGCTCAAGATAGACAATCAGGGCAATCTGTTCATACCGCAAGCTGTGAGCTATCTACCGTCTAATATGGATTACATGGCTTATCCGGAACTGGAAGTCAGTCAGGACGGAGGAGTAGTCGTGGGCTGGACAAATACCTGTTGGGATTATCCCTCCACCATTAGATTACAGAGGTTGAACGCGTCTTTTGAGCCGATGTGGACTGCTGCGGGGCTCGATATCGCTCCCTCGGATGTAGAGTATAACCGGCTCTCCCTGGCTGTAAGTGCCAATGGCAATATCTGGATGAGCTGGAGCAATCCTTACGAATCCTCTTACTGCAAGGCGCAATTGATCAGCCCGGATGGAGTTCCGATCTGGGAAGCAGGTGGAAAGACCCTCACTGTCTCGAATTGCTCGGTTATGTCCCTGGCTTTCGCGGAACGTGGTTTGTTCGTTTGGGGCACTAACTATACGGCTGTGAAAAGTGTGCAGATCCAGGCGATCGGCGTCAATGGCGCGATGCTCTATCCTCCGGAAGGATTCTCGCTGATCCAGCGTCTGGATGGTCAGGCATATCTGGTCGAGAATGTTGCCTTGAATGACCGTTTTGCCACAGTTTGGATGGATTACCGTTACAGAAATCAGATCTATTATCAGATCAGTGATCAGTTTATGCAGCCTCTCCTGGCGGAGAACGGTGTCTTGCTAAATCCTTATCCGGGGGTTGATGAATACGTGATCTCTGCAAAAGGGACACCTGATGGTTATCTTGCCGTGCTTTACAGCTCTATGTATGAAGAAGCAGAGAATAACGTCTGGCACGTGTATCTGCAATTGATCGACCGCTATGGCAACAGGCTGTATTCCGGTAGCGGAATGTTGCTCCCGCCTGAGGACTACTACAATAATAGAGTTTACATGGGTTTTACTGGTAGCGATATCTATTTGGGCTGGATGGCATATTCCCAGGGTCCCGTTCATCAGATCATGGGTCAGCGCATTGTCAACGGACAGAAGATGTGGGGCGAGAATGGCAAGGTCATCGCCAGCGCGCCAGTGATCTTCAATATCCAGGTCAGAGGTGTGGAAGGCTCCTATTATCTCTGGGAGATTGATACTGCTGAGCATGACAGGTCTTTTTGCAAGGCTCTCAAGGTCGATGCCAATGGCGATCCAGCGACTGGATGGCTGGCTAGTGGATCAATTGTCATTATCGATAATGATTATTATGAACAGGAGTATCTGAATTCCGGTATTGTGAATGATGAATTGATCTCCTTTGTGCGCTTGTCCAGAGGAGGTTCTTATCCGGTTCGGGCACAGAAACTGGGCAGCGACGGTCTCAGAATGTGGAAGGATGGAGGATTGCCGCTGAATAGCACTGCCTATCACGCGGGTATCTCTGATGTGGTCTATGGCTCTGAAATAGCCTATGTGATGCTGGACTATACCAATGATGTCCAGCAGGCACTGTTTCAAAAGATCTCTCTGGCTGGCGATCTGCTTCTGCCTGAGGATGGGATCAGCTTTACCCAATTGTTAAACAACTGCTATGATGCC
>DAOPZE010000179.1:0-3184 GCA_035353255.1 Candidatus Cloacimonadota bacterium | reverse complement strand
TCCTCTCTCTATCATCTTACGTCATGACATAAGATGATAGAGAGAGGATAGCAAGCTGATGAGTGTATGATGTATTGTAATGACTATTCAGGAAAGCGTGAGATCAACTCATCCCAAATAGAAAAAGGAGCTCCATTGCTGAAGCTCCTTCGTATTATCTGTATCAGGCTGAACTAAATCCTGCCCAGTTCCATACCGCGCTTGATCGCTTGGAGGTTCTGTTGCAGAAGATCAGGATTCTTGGCTTTGAGGAAGGCTGTCAGGTCTTCTTCCATGGTTTCGTATTTGATGACGTTGGTTTTGCCGATTATCATTCCGATCGCCAGCATGTTCAGCACCATCATAGAGCCGATCTCCAGAGCAATATCGCTCATGGGAGCGGCAATGATCACGACGTCGTCACGTTTCAATGCGTGAGGACAGGCATTGGTGTTGACGATTACAACACCCCCGGCTCTGACGGTAGGGCCGAACTTATCCAGAGAAGGCTGATTGAGCGCAACCAGCACATCCGGATAGCTCACGATTGGAGACGCGATCGGTTCGTCAGCGACGACCGTTGCAACGTTGGCAGTTCCACCACGCATTTCAGGACCATAGGAAGGCAGCCAGGAAACGTTTTTGCCTTCTGCCATTCCGGCTTTGGCGATGAATTTACCGATGGTCAGGACACCCTGTCCACCGAATCCGGCACAAATGATCTCGCATTTCATTATTCGACTCCTTCGCCTTTATCACGGAAACAGCCCGGTTTGAAGAATGGGATCATGTTTTCCTTTGCCCACTCGCGGGATTTGAGGGGATCGATACCCCAGTTCGTGGGACAGGTCGAGATCAATTCCACAAAGGTGAAGCCACGTCCTTCTTTGTTATAGGTCAGGGCTTTGAGCACGGCTTTCTTGGCTTTGATAATATCAGCGGGACTGAGCAGAGAGACTCTCTCGATATAGTATGGCGCGATGAGAGTGGCAAGCAATTCGCTTACCCGGATCGGATAGCCGATATCATCGACGTTCCTGCCATAGGGAGAGGTCGTTGTCTTCATGCCGGGAAGAGAGGTCGGAGCCATCTGTCCGCCGGTCATGCCATAGATGGCATTGTTGACGAAGAAAACGCTCAGATGCTCACCCCGGTTTGCGGCGTGAATGATCTCCGCGGTTCCGATCGCTGCAAGGTCACCATCACCCTGATAGGTGAAGACATGCATATCCGGTCTGGCGCGTTTGATACCTGTGGCAACAGCCGGAGCGCGTCCATGCGCTGCCTGAGCCATGTCAAAATTGAAGAATTTATAGGCGAAGACGGAGCAACCCACAGGAGCCACACCCGTCATTTTGTTGATCAATCCAAGTTCCTGGACAGATTCCGCGATCAATCTGTGCGCCACGCCATGAAGGCAACCGGGGCAATAGGTGAAAGGAGTCTGCGTAAGGGTTTCAGGTCTTGTTGCGATGATTTCCATTATTTCCTCCCCGTGAAGCATGCTTCGAGCTTATCCTGAACTTCAGCAGGAGTAAAGACGATACCGCCGACTTTGCCCCAGAAATCAACCGGAACTTTGCCATTAACGGCGATCTTCACATCGTCAAGCATCTGGCCTGTATTCAGTTCGAAGACATAGACCTTCTTGACGTTCTTGCCGATAGCGGCTTGAACCGCTTCGTAGGGGAAAGGCCAGCAGGTGATAGGACGGACAAGTCCGATGCTCTTGCCTTCCGCTTTCATCTCGTTGATGGCGGATTTGACGATACGGGAAGCCGTTCCCCAGGCAACTACGAGTATCTCGTTGTCATCCTGAATGTTGTAGCTTTCATAACGGGTCTCGTTCTTTTCAATAACGGCGTACTTTTCATAGAGCTTGATGACGTGAGCTTCGAGCACGGAAGGATCGATCTCCAGGGAGTTGATCTCGTGATGATGCTTTTCCGCGCCGTCTTTATTCGGGCAAATGCACCAGTCATGATGCTGTTTGCCCAGCTCTTCGATCTCGGCATCGGTTCTGGCAGGTTTGAATTCGACAGGTTCCATCATCTGACCCAGCATACCATCAGCAAGGATCATGACGGGATTGCGGTATTTATCAGCAAGGTCGAAAGCTTCAGATGCCATATCCGCGAATTCCTGCACAGAGCTGGGAGCCAGGACGATGAGATGATAATCTCCATGACCGCCACCCTTGGTTGCCTGAAAATAGTCGCTCTGACCGGGCTGAATATCACCCAGGCCGGGACCGCCACGCTGGACGTTCACGATCACCGAAGGCAGTTCTGCTCCGGCGATATAGGAGATACCTTCCATCTTGAGGGAGATACCGGGTGAGGAAGAGGAGGTCATGACTCTTTTACCGGCTCCGGCAGCGCCATAGACCATATTGATCGCGGCGACTTCGCTTTCAGCCTGGAGGAAGGTGCCATTCACGGTAGGCATCTTCTTTGCCATGTATTCAATAAGTTCGCTTTGGGGAGTGATCGGATAGGCGAAATACAGCCTGCAACCGCTACGGATAGCGGCTTCAGCGACGGCTTCATTACCTTTCATTAATACTTTTGCCATTCCAACCTCACTTCTCGACCGTGATTGCCACGTCAGGGCAGGTTTGGTAACACATTTTGCAGGCTATGCAGGAATCCTGCTCGAAGCACTCAGCATAATGATACCCTTTGGAATTGATGTTTTCCGAAAACCGGATGATCTTCTTGGGGCAAGCTGCGATACACAGCCCGCATCCCTTGCAGAAATTTGGATCCACTGTCATTTTAGGCATGGAGCTTCTCCTTATATCGATATTTTTTCTTTAAGTGATAAGCTCAGAATTGTCCTTATTCTGTCAAACTATTTCTCTGCCCGCAGGCTCTCCAACCTCTTCCTGGAAACTGATTCTTCCTTCCAGATAAACTGCCCTTTGGCACAAGGGAATTCACCGCATTCGGCACAGGTTTGGAAGCCTTTTTCCAAGGCGCACTTGCGTATCTCGCATTCCAGGCAGAAACCGATATGGGCGCCATCACTGAGACATCCGTCACAATGCAGCTTGTCCGCTTCGATCTCCATCCCAAAGTTCTGTTTATACTGCTCCGCCAGCTTGGTGAAAAGCGCTGTGTCATTCGCCTGGGTGGCGATATAGGCGTCACAGCTCGAGCAGGCGATCCCACAGGGTGAAAGTTTATCAGCCATTGTATCTCCT
>DAOPZE010000178.1:0-3295 GCA_035353255.1 Candidatus Cloacimonadota bacterium | reverse complement strand
CACCCAGCGCGGAGGGTCTCTATCCAACCTGGTGCAGGATCGGAACCGTCAATCCCTCGGACACTCCTGCCGTACCCACGGAAGGCGACTGGCAGGCAGGATTGGGCTGGAGTCTCTGGCATCAGGATGAATGGCTGCTGAGTCCGCAATTCAACTGTCCCGCGGAGTCCTTCCTCAGTTTTGACAGCTATCTCTTCCAGGGCTCTCCCGCGGGAGATCATTACTACGTAAAGCTTTCCGCCGATCAGGGCAGCACCTGGCAGATCCTCTGGGACGGCTCAGCCGCCACCGAGGGACTCAATGCCTATACCATCCCTATCAGCGTGGATCTGAGCGACTTTGGCGGTCAACTGATCAGCCTTGCCTGGCAGGCGCTCGATCCTCCTACCGGGGACGGACTCTGGCATTCCTGGTTCATTGACAACGTCCGGGTCTGCAATAGCTTAGCCACTCACAGAGACAGATCGTCACGCGCACTGACGGGCTATCGAACCTACCGACTTTTAGCCGGGGAAGAGGGAGAGCCACAGCTCTGGACAGCCTTGCAGGACGGTGTTCTCTCTGAGCTCTCCTGTGTGGATGCCGCCTGGGACAGCCTCAGCATGGGGACCTACCGCTGGGCGGTGCGCGCGGTCTATACCTCAGGAGTTTTGGCGGAACCTGTCTTCTCCAATAGCCTGATCAAGATAGTGCCGATGGGGTCGATCAGCGGAGTGGTGCGGTTTGGCAATAGTCAGCCTGTGCCGAACGCACAGATCACCGCCGGAACACATTCCACGGTCGCCAATCTCAGCGGCGCCTATCTCCTGACCCTACCATCCGGGACCTATGATGTCACCGCTCAAGCTGATGGTTTTCAAGACCTCACTATCGCCAATGTGACGGTTCCCACGGATCAGATCGTGACGGTAAATTTCTATCTGACCGGCTCTGACTCGAACGATCCTGGGGCTGTGATCTACCCCACCGAACTGCGCGGAAACCACCCCAATCCCTTCTCCGCCGGCACTACGATCAGCTACAGTCTGGAGCGTAAACTGCCGGTGAAGCTGATCATCTACAACTGCCGGGGACAGCAGGTGCGGAAGCTCGTCTCCGGGACCAAAGACGCCGGTTTGCAAAGCGCGGAATGGAACTGCAGGGATGATCATGGCAGACCCGTGACAAACGGGATCTACTATTACCGCTTCCTTGCCGGGGACTATTCCCATACGGGGAAGATGCTGCTGCTGAAGTAGTTTGGCTCCCTTGTATCATAACCTTTCAGGTTGTTGTGTTAGTGTGGCTTTTAGCCCACTAACTGAATACCACATCAATCTTTCCAAGAGCTTATATATTTATCCCGGAGACAGCTACATTACCTACCATTATTGAGATCGACCAACACTCCCCGGGGATAGAAATCCCCCGGGAACAACAAGCTAAAAGCTTATGGTACAACCTATCTCTTTTACCTACCCAATACCCGTGCCGCCCCCTTAACTGATTTCTCGCAATACAGATAAACATCATCATAGCAATAAGTTCCGGGTATCATCCCGGTATCATCCCTTGTCCTGACATGATATGATACCGGGATGATACCGGGAAGATGCCGACAGGAGCATAAGCCGGGCAACTGAGTATTTACCTGACAGATGCGACCCCAATCCCGTTGATATCGAGACGTATCTGCGGCATAACGATCCACCCCTATTGCAAAGAATCAACAACAATCGACGTTGTTTCGTCTGATCCGCACAGTTTAGCGCTTGACAGTGTATCAGCCCGCAGATTGTAGCATCGATTTGGAGGCTCATCATTCCTGCAATAGGGATCAGGGCTCTCTCCACAATGATACACTTGGTAGAATAGTAGTGTGTAGATCGTAAAAATTGTATGATAGAAAAAGGAACTTGTATGAAAGTAAGTCTGATTATTGCTCTGTTGTTATCCTGCGTGGCGCTGATGGCGCTGCCATTGTCCGGTCCCTACAGCGTTGGCGGTACGGGAGCAGATTTCTCCACTTTGAATCTGGCGATCGACGCCCTGAACAGCCAGGGAATGTCCGGCAACGTCAGCCTGAACCTCAATCCCGGCACCTATGCGGGACCCTTCCTGCTGAGCTTCCCGGACAGCGGTTTTACGCTCACAATAAGTTCCGGCACCTTTGCCGCGGATCAGGTGATCCTCACCAATCCCAACTCCACTTCCACGACGAACTACGTCCTCAGGATCAGCGAATCCAGACACGTCAGGATCGAAGACCTGACCTTTAATACCTCGACCTCGGGGAGCTATTCCCGGGCAGTGGAGGTCCAGGGCGATTGCGACGATCTGAACTTCGTCAGCAATGTCTTTTACAACGCGCAGAGCATGTCTACCTCGAACAACGAAGGCATCCTGATCTATCCTTCAGCTGAGGGTGACGCGGACGACGTACACTTTTTTGCTAATTCCTTTTACTC
The DNA here is from genome assembly GCA_035353255.1 of Candidatus Cloacimonadota bacterium. GTDB lineage: Bacteria > Cloacimonadota > Cloacimonadia > Cloacimonadales > Cloacimonadaceae > PHBP01. Next base: position 848 of record DAOPZE010000178.1, on the reverse strand, counting down.
AGGCGGAGTACATATTCTTATCAGCTCCAGTTCCTCAGCGGACGAGTTCAATGACTGGAGCTTTATCTCCAATGGGCATACCGGTGGCTATGGCGCGGTCAGCCTCATCCACGCTTCTGACCTGGTCTTTGCCGGGCTTATCGTCGAGAATGTCAACACGGGCATCTACCTCAGCCAGTGTAACGGCAGCCTGAACATGGAGAAAAATCAGATCAGATCCTGGAGCCAGAGCGTTTATCTAAACTATTGCTCTCCTGACAATTCCGTCTCACCTCAGATCAGGAACAACATCCTGAAGACCACTGGGCAGAGCTGGTATGGCTCCTCCTATCCCGTCGCTTCTCAGACCCTCATCCTGGAGAATTGCGGGGCAGTGATCGCTGCGCATAACAGCATCCGTAACGACTCCGGCAGTGCTGATTCTTACGCTGCATCGGTCTCCGGCAGTAATAACCTCCTCAAACTGAATAGTTTTGTGAGTAATGGTCCCGGCAGAGTGATCTACGGCAACAACTGCGAGAGCAGTTCCTCCACCCGTAACAAGCTGGAGTACAACGTGATCTACACCAACGGGCTGTATCTGATGCGGCATGTAAATCAGAATATCACAGCTCTGAGCGAGATCAACACATTGATCGGCAACAGCACCAACCTCGATCTGGACCCTCTTTACAGCGATGAGTTCCTGCGCAGTCCCTCACCCTGGCTGAATAACTCGGTGGGAACGGCAGGAGTCAGCACAGACTTTAATGACCTGCCCCGCAGCCTCACCACTCCTGATATCGGGGCTCATGAATTTACCCCCGCGGCAGGGCTGACTCCCCTCGCCGGCAGCTATACGGTCGGCA
>DAOPZE010000177.1:0-3485 GCA_035353255.1 Candidatus Cloacimonadota bacterium | reverse complement strand
GGCTGCACAATTTGTCAAGCAGTTCTGAACTATCCCGGATTTGTAGCGACAGGATATCGCTGCTACAGAGCAAAACAACACCGGCCGCATCGGGTTGACGCAGCCGGTGTTTATTACTAACTATCTATAGATTTCAGAGTTTGCTCATATACTCCACGAGGTCGGTGACACGGCATGAATAGCCCCACTCGTTGTCATACCAGCTGAAGACCTTGACCATATTGCCTTTGGCGTAGGTGATCAGGGAATCGAAGATCGAGGAGTGGGAATTACCCACGATGTCGATAGAGACGATCGGTTCGTCCGAATACATCAGGAATCCTTTCAGATAGGTCTGCGAAGCTTCCTTCAACGCCGCATTGACCGCTTCCTTGGTGGCGGGACGTTCGGTATTGATCGCCAGATCGACCAGCGAACCGTCCGGAGTCGGAACGCGGATCGCCACGCCATCCAGCTTTCCCGCAAGTTCGGGGATCACCATGCCAATGGCTTTCGCGGCGCCCGTCGAGGTCGGGATCATACTCATCGCGGCAGCCCTGGCACGGCGAAGGTCGCTGTGCGGCAGGTCCAGAATGCGCTGATCGTTCGTATAGGAATGGATCGTGGTCATCAAACCTTCCTTGATCCCAAAGGTATCGTGGAGAACTTTTGCGACCGGTGCCAGGCAGTTCGTGGTGCAGGAAGCGTTGGAAACTATCTGATCTGTGGCTTTGAGAGTCAGGTGATTTACGCCCATGACGATCGTGGCATCGATGGCGTCCTTGGCGGGAGCGGTGAGTACGACCTTCTTGGCGCCCGCTTTGAGGTGCTTGGAAGCCTTCTCTTTGGAAGTGAATATACCGGTCGATTCGATGACGATCTCGACGCCCAAAGCTTCCCAGGGAAGCACTTCCGGGTCTTTTTCGGCATAGATCCTGATCTTCTTGCCGTTGACGATGATGCTGTCTTCCGTGTGGCTGACTTCGCCGGGGAAGATCTTGTGAATGCTGTCATATTTGAAGAGGTAGGCGAGAGTCTTGGCGTCGGTCAGATCGTTGATGGCGACGACGTTCACGTCCGGATGATCCTTGAGAAAAGCTCTCAGCACGAGACGCCCGATGCGTCCAAAACCATTTATTGCTACATTTACCATTCTATGCTCCTTTTACAGTAATATGCTCTTGCCCGCGCTGCCGGTGACCTTGCAGAAGCCCATAACGGTGTTCTGCATGGCTTCTTCGCCCTTAGCGAGCCACTTGCGGGGATCAAACTTGCTCTTGTTGGGAACGTAATCGTCAGGATTGACGTCCGCAGGGCAGACGATCGAGTACTTTTCTTTTTCCCAGTACGCCTGAACCTCACGCGCCATATCCATCTGATAATGCGTGTCTTTGTTGATCTTGACGACTCCGTTGGCGACCGCAGTGATCTGCTGCTGGTCGGTCAGTCCGGAAGCTCCGTGCAGAACGAGTCCACGTTCGCAACCATGTTTGATCAGCAGGTCGTCGATCTCCTTGATCAGATCGAGATGCAGAACGACGTTCGCGCCTTTGGTCACGCCGTGATTCGTGCCGACTGAGGCGGCGAAGAGATCGACATTCGTCTTCTGGACGAATTCCAGCGCTTCTTCCGGCTTAGTGTAAAGCTCCGTGTCCGAAACGATCTCATCCTCGGTGCCTTTGATGTGTCCGATCTCGCCCTCAACCACGATACCATGCTTATGCGCAACGTTCACGACCTCTTTGGTGATGCGGATGTTCTCCTCCAAAGACTCCTTGGAGGCGTCGATCATCACCGAGGTGACAAGCTCGTTCTCGATACAGAACACGATGAAATCAAAGTAATTAGGCGTAGCGTGGTCGATGTGCAGACCGATCCCGCTGTGGGGAAACTGGGAAGCGAAGGTCTTGATCATGGTGGAGATCAGCTTCGCGCCATAGTTCATATCCTGAGAGGCTCCCGCGGCAAACTTGCAAGCGCCGGAGCTCATCTGCATCAGACCATCGGAACCAACGGCGTTATAGCCCTGGACAATTGCACGGATCTGTGTATCAAAAACAACATTGGAAGCGATGATCCCAAAGCGTTCACGCTTGGCTTTACGGAATACTTCGGCGAGTTGCTGTCCTGTTAAAAACATCTTTATACCTCCATATCGGCTTTATTCTTTGTTCTGCAAGGATTCCGAATAAGTCTGAACTCGTCAAGCACTTTTTTTCAGGAGGCGACTACGATTCATCACCCTTGACGGGATCCCTGTACCTATAAAATGTGGGCATTCAGTCAAAAAGCGAGGTATTTGTCCATGAATGAATCCGAACGGATCGAATTGATCGCCCCTTGCGCCATCTGGTGCGGTGGTTGCAGCCTGTTTCTGGTGAAGGAAAAACCGGAGCTCAAAGCAATGCTCCTTCAGCACGGAGTCAAGGAAGAGGACATCCCCTGCCCCGGTTGCAGAGCCGTAGATGGTATGTGTAAACACCTCGATGGTCAGTGCGAGCAGTTCCTCTGCGCCAAAGAAAAGGGGATCAAATATTGCCATGAGTGCGACGTGTTTCCCTGCAACCGACTGCATCCCGCGGCAGATCGTTCCACCAGCCTGCCTCACAACCTGAAGATGTTTGCCCAATGCTATATCGCGCGCTTTGGAGCTGAAGCTTATCTGGCAAAACTTCCTGAGATGCGGCGCCGCTATTTCACCGGCAAGATCAGCTATGGAAAGGGTCCGCTGCTTCCCGAAGAGGAGTAAGATCCGCCAACCCTGTCCTGATCCATTGAGAAGCAGAATAAACAGGATATTGATTAGCTGAACGTAGAATTATATCGCTATTCATAGAAATACCTTGACGGTTTTGGCGTCTGAGCAATTATTTCGCCAAATAACTATATGGATCGTGTATATGAATGCCCTGAAACTATTTAAGGGACTTGCCGATGAGTCCAGACTGCAGATCATCGGACTACTGAAAGAAAAACCTTACTGCGTGGAAGACATCGCGGAGAGCCTCAAGCTCGCCGTTTCCACCGTCTCCGTACATCTGAAGAAACTTCAGGAAGCCGGACTCGTTTATGCCGTAAAGGTCCAATATTATAGCGTATACCATCTCAAGACCGAGCTTCTGGAACAGAGAATAGCCGACGTCCTGCCCCGCCAATACACCGCACAGCCAAATTCCACCGAGACCCTGCGTCAGAAAGTGCTGAAGACTTACTTCCAGGATGGCAAGGTGACCCGTCTGCCTACCCAAAACAAGAAACGCTGGATCGTCTATCTGGAGATCATCAGGCTGTTCGCTCCGGGTCAGACCTACACGGAAAGAGAGATCAACGAGCTGATCAGCGCAGTCTATGAAGATTACTGCCTGGTTCGTCGCGAACTCATCGACGAAGGAGTTCTGGCGCGCCAGAACGGTATCTACCGGTTGGTGGAGAACTTTGCCGAAAACCCGGGATTCTACCAGAAGATCTGGGCTATGAGCGAGGGACAGAACTAAGTAGCGGAGCCA
>DAOPZE010000176.1:0-3514 GCA_035353255.1 Candidatus Cloacimonadota bacterium | reverse complement strand
CTTCCTTTTTAAGCCTCGGAGAAAAGCCCCGGAGCGGCAAAACGTAGCCGCGCTTCAGCGCTACTTGCGGCAGATAGTCGCGGATCAACTTCTGCCAGAATATGTCTTCCATGTACATCCGTGTAAGGTATCGCTGATCAACGTCATACATCGCCTCGATCATCTCGATGATTGTGCACTTCATCATCTCCACGTTCAGCAGCCAGTAAATCCCGCGCCATAATGCGACCGTCCAGATCGCCTTATAATCGTTGGTCTCACCTGCTCCCATAGATGGATCCGTAAAGGTCACCTTAGGAGCTTCCATCAGATCCTGTCTTGTCGGAAGTTCAAACCCCAGCCCTGAACCGGGTGCCAGGGATTTAAGCAGCTCTTCGCTCTGACGCCCAAAGGGGTTGTAAAACCTGATCCACTCTTCTTTGAATACCTCTCCGTCGATCGTGGGCTTCATCATGTAGTGCCGGTCAAAACCGATCTTACCCATGACTTTCTGCTTGGCGAGCAGGTTCTCGGTCGAGTATGCGCTCGGCCAGTTGCTCTCTCCGTTGTCGTCCAAAGCCTTTATGATCCTGTAAGATTCAAATTCGTTCGGTTCCGTATCGCACTTTTCGACGAAGCGGTTAAGAGCTCCGGTGCTGTTGGTCAGGTTACCCAGCCAAAGCAGTAATCCTCCGTTTAGACCAAAAGCGCCAAACGCCTCTTCCGTCACGTATTCATATTTCTTTTTCGAAAGTTGGGGATTCGTATCTTTGTGGCTTTCCAGATCGTCGATGCCGATCAGCCTCGGCCTGTGCCGTCCGTGGATCTTGCCTCGGATCGCTTGTTTATATCCCAGTGCAAGATAGCGAACCCCGGTCGGTGTCTCAAAATCATACTCCTCGCCGGTGCCCGGATCCATGCCCGCGTCCGGGTAATCGTTGCGAAGCCTGGCGTTATACTGGAATTCCAGCCTGATCGCCACTGTGCGCTCTTTGGAAAGCTCCTTGTCGGCGCCGGAGATAATATTGAAATAGCTCCGTTTCGTCACCCCCGCCCAGATAAAAAAGGCGATGATCAGAAGAGAGCTCTTCCCTGAGCCTCTAAACCATATTTCTGAAACGATCTGTGTCTGATTAGTGTCCAGAGCCGTCTCAAGCTTTTGGATCTCTTCTACGTGCCAATCTGCGAATTCTGCGGTAATATAATGAGGGAAGTAGGTCTGGGCGAAAAAGAGGACGTTATCCTTAGCGTGCCTCTTGCGCTCCGCCTCCTTGATGGGATTATCATCCGCGAAGGCAACCGTCTTCTCCTGGATCAGTTTGGCAAGATCCCGAACCTTCTCTTCGAATTCCTTCCTGGTCATCTTCTTTTCGTTCATCTCACCATCCCTGTGGGAACGCCATCCTGACGTTCTAATCCATCATCCCTCATCCCTGCTCCCTGCTATACTTCTCCCTCAAATGCTCACCCAGCTGAGGCAGTATCGTCTGGAACGTCTCCAGAAATCCCTGGTCATCTACCACGGAAGCGATGAACTTAGTCATATCTTCCATGAACCGGTAGATATTCGAAAGCAGCACCTTCTCAGGCATCAACCTATCCATCAGTTTAGCAGTTTTCCATAGTGAGTCAGCCGTTGAGGGATCCGTGAGCTTCTTCTCTTGGACGGCTACGCGCACGGCATCCATGAATTCTGATTGCATATTCAGCCAGAGCGAGACCTGTCCTCCGCTCTGAATATCCTTCTGCCATTCTCCCTTTCGCATCCAGCGATAAAGCGTCTCTTGCGAGATGTTCAGCATATTGCTGATCTCGGTCATCAGCTTACCTTCTATCGTGTATAGCTTTCGGGCAGTCTCTTTTATTTCTTTACTGTAGCCCATTCGACCACCCCCTCAGGTGCTGAGTATTCTTGGCTGGATATCTTTGATGTCCCGATCACCCGCCCTTTATAGGTCTTGATGATCTCTGTCCAATCCCCTTCGCTCAAAGCATATTCAGTGATAAATAGCGCCGTATGTATGATGCTGTCTGGCTTTGTTAGCACATCCAGATTCACATACTCATCATCCCCCACGAGCACCGGATAGTTATTCTTATCTTTTGTATATGACCGGCTTCCGCCCATTTCGTTATTGATACTTGGCTTTCCGTGGGAACGGCCTCCAGCCGTTTCTTCTCTATTCTCCCCCAGCTTCCCGATCGCGTCGCTGGGAAGCATATCCGTCTTCCCCGTATTGACCTTGAAATCCCCGCCCAGTGCTGCCTTCGGCGCAACCCTGCCAAAGCCCGGATCATCCTTTGCTTCTCCGGCGGTCACTTGCTCGACGTCACATCGGCAATTATACCCATTGGGAGGGTAGTTCTCGTCCCAGAATGGATCATTGATCCCGGCGATATAGCCATCCAGAACTGCGTGCTCTTCCCGAACATGATCATCGCCAACCGTCACGTAGCGCAAGTAAGGATAAATGTCAGCCAGATCTTCGATCTCTGCCCATCTCCCGGCCATGCTTGTTGCCGCGAGAGCTGTATCATATTCAGTCTTCAAATGATATGGATTGTCAGGGGAGAACCCCGCTATGTCCGCCGCCTGAATAAAGTCCGTAAAGCTCCCGCCTTCTTGGACAACCCTGGCAGCTTGATCCCATAATGCCTGAAAAGCCTCGCCAATTCTTACCTTACTAATGATGTAAGCCTGGTTTCTGAAAGCGTTTATCGCTTGGATCGACCTCTCGTCAAATTCGAATACCAGCTCCGGCATCTCGCTATTCGCACGTTTTTGCTTACGCCCCTGAGTATAGCTCTTGGCCAGCTTTCCGGCAAGATCACCGGCGATCGCTGCGATGATTTCGCCCTGGTCAATGGCTTTTAGATCTTCAACACTTCCGCAGTTTCGGATCTTATCCCGCATCATTGACAAAAATTTGGCAATTCCCTTCGTCTCTGCATTCACCCATGCGCCGTCCCTGATCCCTGATCCCTGATCCCTGATCCCTATTCCCCGATCCGTAGCGTAGGACTCCGTTCCTGCGTTCCTGCGTCCCTGATCCCTGTTATTAAAAGTTGGCATTGTGGGAGCAACTCGTTCCAGAATGGTTTCCCCCTTAGCCGGAGCGGGAATATTGTAAGTCCTTTGCACATACTCCTGGCTGATCGGCAGGCCCATCTGCTGAGCCTTACTGTCGATCTCGATCCTCTTTCCCAGATCGATCGCGCGAAATGGGACAAATTCGATCTCTACGCCCTTCCCGCCGAAGTTGATAGCGTCAACGTAACTAGCTATAGTACTGATGAATACTCCGAAATCTACGAGATCACCCTCTTCAATGTCGGATTGGACGTTCTCCTGTACCTCGGCCATCGCGAAGGCGCCGGTGGTAGTATGCTGCGTGGTCATGGTTTGACCCAGGATCCTGGTCGTGATCCGGTCGATCATGAATTGACATAGCGCGCTGTATAAATTTTGCGTCTGGGCTTTGCCGGCGAACTCTACGAATTCTATCTCAGTTGATTTCGAGACGATCGCCGCTTG
>DAOPZE010000175.1:0-3514 GCA_035353255.1 Candidatus Cloacimonadota bacterium | reverse complement strand
TTGAACATGGAGGTGTACTTATGAATACACAACGTTTTACGCTCAAGTCGCAGGAGCTGGTCAACAGCACCCAGTCCCTGGCGATGACTTATGGCAATCAGGAGATCACTGACCTGCATTTGCTTCTGGCTATGTTGCAGATGGAAGATGGTTTGGTGGTTCCCGTGCTGCAGAAGTTGGAGATTCCTCTGCCGCGTCTGACTGAAGCGGTAGAATCGTCCTTGAACAAGTTACCCAAGGTTAGTGGAGGGGAGATCTATCTATCCCGTGAGATGCTGGATATTTTCCATCAAGCAGAGAAAGAAGCCGACCAGATGGCTGACGAATACATCAGTTTGGAGCACCTGTTTCTGGCGTTGCTGGAAAAGGGCAAGGCAGCCTCAGCCTTGCTGAAAGGCATGGGCATCAAGCATGATAACGTGCTCCGGGCGCTCAAGGAAATTCGCGGGAATCAACGGGTGACAGACCAGAATCCTGAAGCCAAGTATCAGGCATTGGAAAAATATACTCGGAATCTAACCCGCCTGGCGCGTCAGGACAAGCTTGACCCCGTGATCGGCAGGGACGAGGAGATCAGACGCACGATCCAGATTCTCTCTCGCCGTAGAAAGAACAATCCCATCCTGATTGGGGATCCCGGAGTGGGCAAGACCGCCATCGTCGAAGGACTCGCGCTCAGGATCATCGCTAGGGATGTTCCCAACAACCTCATGGACAAGGATCTGCTCGAGCTGGATATGGCGGCATTGGTCGCCGGAGCGAAGTTCCGCGGTGAATTTGAGGAGCGTTTGAAAGCGACACTCGCCGAGGTCGAAAAGTCCGAAGGACGGATCGTGCTCTTCATCGATGAGATCCATACGGTCGTAGGTGCCGGGGCTGCAGAGGGCAGCGTCGATGCCTCCAACATGCTCAAGCCGGCACTGGCGAGGGGAACCCTGCATTGCATCGGCGCCACAACCATCGATGAGTACCGCAAGTACATCGAAAAAGACCCGGCGTTGGAACGCAGATTCCAGCCCATCCTCGTGACCGAACCCTCTGTCGAGGACACGATCTCCATCCTGCGAGGGATCAGAGACAAGTATGAATTGCATCACGGAGTCAGAATCACGGATAATGCTTTGGTCGCCTCCGCGGTGCTCAGCGAACGTTACATCGCGGATAGATTCCTGCCGGACAAGGCGATAGACCTGATCGATGAAGCCTGCGCCAGACTCGCTATGGAATTGGACTCGCTTCCCTCTGAATTGGATGAGGCGGAGCGTAAGCTGCGTCAGCTCGAGATCGAGAAGCTCTCTTTGCAGAAAGAAACGGATCAGAAATCCCGGGAACGCCTGGACAAGATCGTGGAGGAGATCGCTCAGCTCAATGAAGAGAGGGTCAGCCTCAAGGCGCGCTGGGAAAACGAGAAGAAGCTTCTGGACGGCGTCAGGTCACTCAAAGAGGAGATCGGCAGGCTCAAATCCGAGGCCGATAAAGCCGAACGCAGCGGTGATTATGAAACGACCGCGAAGATCCGCTATGGGCAGCTTGTTGAGAAAGAAAGACAACTGAGCGAGCTTTCCGCGCAACTGAAAGAAACAGCCGGGAATAACCAATTGCTCAAGGAACAGGTCGATGAAGAGATGATCGCGGAGGTAGTCTCCAAATGGACGAATATTCCCGTTTCACGCCTGATGCAGAGTGAACTTGAGAAGCTCCTGAAGTTGGAAGAGGTGATGAGCACTCGGGTCATCGGTCAGGAAGAAGGGATCAAAGCTTTGGCGAATGCCATCCGGCGTAGCAGAAGCGGTATCTCGACCGGCAATCGCCCTATCGGTTCCTTTATCTTTTTGGGTCCGACAGGAGTCGGCAAGACGGAACTGGCAAAGACCCTGGCAACGCTTCTATTCGATTCCGAAAAGGCGATCATTCGGCTGGACATGAGCGAATTCATGGAGAAACACAGCGTATCCAGAATGATCGGAGCACCTCCCGGATACGTGGGTTACGATGAAGGGGGCTACCTCACTGAAGCGGTGCGCAGGCGACCTTACAGCGTGATCCTCTTCGACGAGATCGAAAAGGCGCATCCGGATGTGTTCAATATTCTGCTCCAGATCCTGGATGAAGGTAGATTGACCGATGGTAAGGGCAGAACGGTTGATTTCCGCAATACGGTGATCATCATGACCTCGAACATCGGCAGCCAGTTCATCTTTGAAGCAGAAGGCACCGATACGGAAGCGCTGAAACCGGAATTGATGAGGATACTGCAGGAATACTTCCGTCCTGAATTCCTCAACCGTGTGGATGAGATCATTACTTTCCACAGATTGGAGCCGAAGCATATCCGCAAGATCGTGGAACTGCAACTTGGCTATCTGGCAGAGAGGCTTAAAGGTCAGGGGATCGAACTGAGTTGGGACGACACTCTCGTGGCGCATATTGCCGAGGAAGGATTTGATCCAGCTTTTGGCGCGAGACCGATTAAAAGGCTTATCCAGAAAGAGCTGGAGGATAGATTGGCAATCGCCATCCTCGGTAGCGAGATCCAGCGTAACGCACCGGTCACGATCGGCTATGATCAGGCTCAGGGAAGAATTATTCTTAACAACAGATAAATCTTGCTTGACAGAAATTGGGACTGTCTCCGATAGTGCTTTAATGGATTAAATTCTATCGAAGTGAATAGCGTGAGCCAGTCCTTTGTTTTTTCGAAATACGGTATGTTTTTTGCGTGTGTTATAAGGTGTCGCCGGTGTAAAGCGTGGCTGTTAGCCGTGTCCGGTGACGTGTAAAGGATTTAACTAACCCAAAAAATCAATATGGGAAAAGGAGATACCTATGAAGAGATTATCATTACTCCTCGTGATGATATTCATCGTATGTATGTCTTGGGCTACCATTGACGAATATTATTCGTTCAATGCAACGACCGGGACATATACGCCCATCACAGGAACGCCAGTCACTGATATCCTGTCAGACGACGCGATATCGGCAACTGTACCGTTGGGATTCACATTTGCCTATGGGGATAATGCCTATACAGAGATCAAGTTATCCTCAAACGGTTGGATCGGCTTGGGTTCTGCCCAGACCGGCAGCAACCTGTCAAATGCGTTAGCCTCAACGACTATCGTTCCGGTCATCGGCCCTCTGTGGGACGATCTTAGTATGGCAAGCGGCACAGTCCAGTACTTGTTATCAGGCACTGCGCCCAATCGTATTTTCACTATTCAGTACGCTGACGTGAAGTGGAACTGGAGCGGAACCAACCAGTTCAACTTCCAGGTTCGTCTGTATGAGACCGGCAAGATCGATTTCATTTACGGTTCTGCCACCGGTACTCCGAACAGCGCTTCCGGTTCCATCGGTATCAACATGCTTCCCGGCGGTGCCGGCTGGTTCTACAGCATCACTCCCGGAAGCCCCGCTACCTATTCAACCACGGTTGAAAACACCTCCATCAGCGCATTCCCGGCTCAGGGAACAGTTTATGAGTTCAACCCCGTCGTGGCTCAGGCGAATG
>DAOPZE010000174.1:0-3589 GCA_035353255.1 Candidatus Cloacimonadota bacterium | reverse complement strand
AATATTCAGGAACACCATCTCCGGCACCGGCAGCGGGATAAACCTCAGTGGCACATGCGATCCAGTCAACCGTAGCCTCGTGGCGAACAACACTATGCGGCTTACCGGCGGCAATAGCCAGACCGGGATCAGCCTCGGTGGCAGTGGCTATGACGTCCTGAACAACTCCGTTCAGGTCAGTGGCACCTATGCCAAAGGTCTATATTGCTATGAGTTTCCTGCCAATGTCGATCTCGTGAACAACATCTTCTCCGTGACCGACGGACTCGCTCTGGAGGTCAATTACTACAGTCCCGCGGCGAACAAGCTGATCGACCACAACTGCTACTTTTCCACCGGCACTGAGCTTCTCACCCTGGGAGGGTCATTCACCAGCCTCGCCGGTCTGCAGGCTGCCTATCCCACCAGCAATCAGCACTCTCTCAGCCTCAATCCTCACTTTAGCACAGATATGCACACCCAGAGCTACTGGCTGCGTCATGTGGGTGCCACGCGCTCCGAGTTCAGCGACGACATGGATCTCGAGCCACGTACAGGTGGCTATGACATCGGCGCTGACCAGCAGACAGGTCCGCTCGTTAATCCTGTGATGTCCGGGCTCTATACCATTGGTGCTTCGGGCTGCAACTTCACCGACCTCCAATCCTTTTTCGATGCCATATCCCTTTACGGGATCAACGGCGATGTGATTGTCACCCTCACTCCCGGAGTCTATGCGGGAAACAACCATCTGGAAAGCTATTACCGCACTTCCCCAGCCTATGGGATCAGCATTCTCGGTACTGCCGGCAGCAGTATAAACCACCTCAATGTATCGGGAGACTACAGCCAGAACTACATCATCAAACTCAATGGCGCGGACAAGGTCACCTTCAACGGAATCACCTGCAATCTGCTCAGCGGCAGCTACTCAGGCTCAGCGATCCTGCTCACGGGAAGATGTGACGACCTGATTATCGCCAATTCCAGCTTCGTCCTTTGTAACGTCAGCGACACCGCCATCAACGGCGGCACTAGCGTCGGCACCGGTCTCCGGCTGGTAAACTGCACTATCCAGGGCGGAGCGACCGGACTATCCACAAGCGGCAGCTACTACGGAACCTTGAGCTATACCGGCGTGGAAGTCACAGACTGCACATTTACGGGCACGAACTATCCGCTCTCCCTGAACAAGCTGATCGGTGTCAGCATCACCGGCAACAGCTTCACCGACTTCATCACCGGCGTGAATCTGAACTATTCGACCGGAGACATCCTCATCAGCGGCAACCGTCTGCGTTCCGGCGGTTACTACGGCAGCTTCAGCGGCGGTATCTGCATGAACCTCAGCAACGTCAATGGCAGCGCCAACGCCAGAGGGCAGATCCTAAACAACATCATCTATGCTGACAACAGCCAGTGCCAGGGACTCATCGGCCTGATCATCGGCTACTCGTCCTATCTGAATCTGGATCACAACAGCATATATGTGGAAAACGTGAACGCCAATGACTACGGCAGCGCGCTCAACCTGAGCAGTGTCAGCCAGATCAGCTCCTATAACAACATCTTCTCCTCACCGGTGAATGGCTACGCTGTGAACGTTACCGGAACCGACCTCCTCTGGTCGCACAACGTCTATTATTCCTCTGCCAAGTTCCTGGGCTCAGTCTCCAACACCGTTTATGACCCGGGCACGCTGATCGCGCTGTACCTGAATGACGCTGCCGGGATCTACGCCAATCCCATCCCCGATTCCAATGGCTACAGCCAGTGTTCCTTCCTGAGAGGGGAAGGCACGCTCACGGCAGTCACCACTGATATTGACGGCAATCCCCATTCCAATCCGCCCGATCCGGGAGCTACCCTCATCCCGAACTATGGTGCCCCTCTGGCAGGAACGGTCAACGTCGGCTCCAGCGGAACCTTCCCTGATCTGCCCACTGCCCTGACCGCTCTTATCCGCAGAGGTATCTCCGCGGCGGTGACCCTCCAGCTGTCCCCGGGAAATCAACCCGTGCATGCCAGCCTGAGCTACGTCCCCAACTCTTTGCTCTTCCCTGTCACGATCACCGGCAACCCGGTCAACGCCCCGATCCTGACCCACACAGCCACGGGTGACGCGGATAACTACATCCTGCGCCTGAACAATACTTACAATCTCACCCTCTCCAATCTGGCGTTCCACTCCGGAAATACTCTACATGCCCTGAACCTGGAACTCCGCAGCTACACCAAAGATCTGAGCGTGGACAACTGCACTTTCTCGGTAAACCCCAATACGACCAATAGCCTTTCCTCCACGGCAGTCCTGCTCTCGAGCTATAATTATGACGGGATCTCCCTGACCAATAACCACATCACCAACCTATCCTACGGGTTCCATATCTACGGCGCGAATGTTTCAAACCGCCTCAACACGGGACTGGAGCTGACCGGCAATACCATCGCCAATCCAGCCGTGGGCATCTATCTCGGCTATAGCGACAGCGCCGTGATCGCCAGCAACGAGATCACAGGTTTCCGTTACTGGGGTGCCAGGCTAAACTACGGCTTGCCGGAGCTCTATATCGCCAATAACAGCATTACCGGCGATGGCAACGCTGGCTTGTCCCTTTACTATCTCGGCACCAACAGCGGTGATAGCTACATCACCAATAACTACATCCGCACTGGCGTGGGTGCCTCAGGGACTCTGACTATGGATTCTGCATCAAACGTTCACAGCTATTTTAACACCCTCGTGAATACTTACCCGGGCTCATCAGGCGCGGCATTCTGGCAGGGAAGCGGCTGCACCGGACTCAGCTTTGTGAATAACATCTGCCGTTCAAGCGGTGCTAAAGCTGCCTCTTTCAATCAGATGTCCGATCTGATCCGCCGGGATCACAATCTCTTTTACACGACGGGATCGACCGTGGTCAACCTCGGTGGAACGACGATCAACGGCCTTCCCGCCTGGACGGCAACCACTGGTGACAGCAGTTCCCTCTTCAGCGATCCCCTGCTGGAGCCGAACAGCTTTGTCCTGGCGCAGAATTCCCCCGCGATCAACGCCGGTATCGCTATCGAGGGTTACGCCGTCGATATCGTAGGCAATCCCCGGATCCAGCCTGACTTGGGTTGTTTTGAATTCACCCTGGGCGTTCTGGGCATCCCTCAAAACTTGCAGATCAGCCTCGATGAAGCGTCCGGCATGATCACTCTCAGCTGGACACCGGTCTCCTTCGCGGCTGGCTACAAGGTCTATCGCAACACCCTTCCCGGTGAGACTGGCTGGACTTCGGTCACGACTGCCAATACCAGTATTCAGCTTCCTATATCCTCGGGCTACAGGTTCTTCCGAGTCACCGCACTGGACAGCATGTAATCACCAAACCCTGTCATCTATAATGAACTGCCGGGAAGAACCTATCTTCCCGGCTCTTTTTCTCATCCAAATCTTTCAGAAATAGCCATTGATGGAATGGTGGGGTGGTGACATAAGAGCTGCTCTCGATTAAACCGACCGCGCTCGCTCAGTATAGATAATTCTTCATCATATCCCTATCCCCTCTCTATCATCTTACGTCATGACGTAAGATGATAGAGAGGGGATAGCAAGATGATC
>DAOPZE010000173.1:0-3774 GCA_035353255.1 Candidatus Cloacimonadota bacterium | reverse complement strand
TTTGATCCGAATAACAAGGCGCTGAATATTGGGAAAAAGAGCATAATTGTGAACCAGGTGTATGCTACATTCGCACCTAAAGACGTGAAAGCTCTCGAGAAGAAATACGGATCTGTTTCCGCGGCTGTGGAAGCGGCGTTTCAAACGTCCACGCTGGCACATCCGGTGGGGAAGTGATGAGGGAACAGGGAACAGGGATCAGGTATCAGGGAACGGCGGTACAGGCGACCGCCGGTACAGACGCAGGAACGGCGTCCTGCGCTACGGAGTCCTGCGCTACAGAGTCCTGCGCTACAGAGTCCTGCGCTACAGAGAACAAGGAGAATAACTAATGGCAAAGAAATACTTTAACCTGATATTCTACCGCGCGGCGGGGGCTGTGATCAGCTCCGCAACCAAGGGCGGCAGCTATCCGAACTATACCATCAGCGGCTGGACGCTCGTTCCGGGCGGGATCGCGGATAAGGCGAAGATCGGCCTGGCAGACGATGGCAAAGATGGCATGGGCGACGGGACGGAATACACTTCCGGCGAGAAAGAAGCCGTCGAGATCATCGTGAAGAACTTCACGGCAGCCAATCATGCCAGCATCAGATCTGCCTTCCTGAACGTGAAAGTCGATGTCCTGATGATGGACTCCGAACAGCCCGGCACCGCTTACGTGGCGCACGGCATCGTGCTCTATCCCAAGCCTGATATCAACGGCGGAGAAGAGCCCATGATCACCATTTCCGGTGAGAGAAAGGTCGGCGCGGGGCTGAGCCTCTTTGCGCCTATTACCGTATCATAATGACTGGGGAGTGTGGCGAGATGGGAATTGAACGTCAGGATGACGTTCCTACCAATCCTACCAAAACGGGCTCAGACAGCGTGCAGATGATGAAAGCGGCGGTCGCTGAGCCTACGCAAGCCATGCTCCCTAAGTCTCTTTTTTGAGGAGATTTAGATAGATGAAAAGATACTTTGATACCTATATTAGATTAGCCAGTACGCGGATCACGGATGCATCAATGTTGACGAGCAATGTGCTGGATACCTTTGACCGCCTCGATCTTCCCAAAAAGGGGACCAAACTGAGCATTGAGCCCGCTAATTTCGAGAGCGGGGACGGGTGCAATTACTGCGATGAAGAGAAGGTCGTCTTCGAGGGCGGGACGCACCGGGTCGATGAGGCTGAATATGACTATCTGCGCGGGACTTATGACAATCAGATCTGCGACGTCATGCTTTACGATCCCGCGGATAACACCATCGTGGCTATCGCATACGGGCTTCGCCTGAGCGTGAATCAGATGCCGGTGAGCGGTGAGACGATCGTGATCAACATCACCGGATCCCGCAGGAAAGCCTAGGAGAACCTAAGCCTGATGACCGAGCTGGGCGATATCGATATGGGCGTCCTGAGCGGACGGATCACTGATTCGGTGAGCGGCGCGGCGATCGCGGGAGCCGCAGTAGTCATCTCATTAGACGTTCCTGATGTAGATTATACAGACAACACCGACAAGGATGGCAACTACCTGATGGCAGTGCCTATTGGAGAGCATCACGTAACCGTGACAAAATCCGGATATAGCTTTGCCCCATCATATCTACTCACGATATCTGCCAACGGTGAGACGGTTTTAAACGTAACGGGGACTGCATCATGATCGAATTAGCCGGGATAGCTACGCTGGTCATTGGATCAGTGATGTCTCTGTGGAATGGAATCGTGCTGTTCACGCTCAACCGTCGCGCCAAAAAGGATGATGACAGAGATGCGCAACTAAAAAATATGAAAGAGCGTATCCAGGCATTGGAGGGTCAGAGGATTACAGTGGAACAGATCAGGGAAGTGATCAAGAGCGAGTTGGATTCCTTCGAGCTAAGGATGATCAAGGCCGGTCAGATCGATTGTGGAGGTAAATAATGACCAAAGATCAGATTGTAAACGTTATCAAAGAACTGTGCATCAAGGCGTTCGGGAAGAACGCGGTGATCGACTGTGACTTTGAGAAGCTGGCTGAGGCTATGCTGACGAAGTGCGCTATTTATCGCGTGGATCCGAGACTGTGCCTTGCTCAGGGGATCGCTGAATGCCATTTTGGGGTCAATCCTGAAGCCCGGAGATCCAGAAAGACCAGGAACATTTGGAACGTGGGGAACGTCGATGACGGCGGGAACCGGTTCTTTGCCAGTTATGAAGCGGGAATGGACGTGTATCTCCGGCTGATGAGCCGTGAATATCGCTATCCTGCCGAGGGGAATATCGTGACCCCGGAGATGATGATCCGACATGACTTTGTGCGGCCGAGGGGCGGGAGATACGCCACGGCGCCCAGCTATACGAAGGTGATAGAGGGGATCGTGAAGAAGGTCGATGAGGGACTTCAGGGAACAGGGAACAGGGATGAGGTATCAGGGACGCAGGAACGGAGTCCTGCGCTACGTAGGGAACAGGGAACAGGGGACGCAGGAACGGAGTCCTGCGCTACAGGAAAGGGAACAGGGAGGAAAGGATGAAATTTATCACCGATATCAATGGAAATGTGATCCCGGCGTTGGGGCTTGGCACCGCGCAGGAGATCGACGGGACTTCGGCGAGCGCGGCTACGGCGGCGGTCATTCACGCGACGGAAAACAAAATCTGCCGGCTTGCCTGCACGGCTGACGTGAGAATCGCAGTGGCGGCATCGCCTACGGCTGTGGCTACGGGAACGTTGCTCCCTGCCGGAGCGGTCGAATACCTGGTTATCCCCGCGGCAATGAAGATCGCGGTGTTGGGCGGGAAGCTGTCCATTACTATAATGGTGTAAAGCAGATGCTGAGACGACCTGGACGCGGGATGGGACGCGTGGGCTGGGGGAGGAACTCGGGCGGCGGAGCTGGTGTTACCTACTCCGCTGAGGCTCAGGCGTATTTTGCTGCAATGACAACGCAAGGCACAGACACCTATAAGTCCAATATCAACACGTTTATCCAAAAGCTAAAAGATGATGGTGTTTGGGCTTCGCTGGACTCTCTACACTTGTTCGCCAATAAGGCAGACAGCACTGACGCAGTTCCAGCCTCGTTCATCAATATGATTAGCCCGGCAGACACCAAAGCAGCAAAGATAGGCTCTCCCACATACGTGCATTATCAAGGATGGAAAGGCGTTACTGCATCCGCAATAGATTTGAGCCAAGCTTTAAGCGGTAGAGCAAAATTTAAGCTCAATACTGGATGCATATTTTTCTACATATACGAAACCACGGCAGCAGCCTTTGTGATTGACGCAGGCGTATATAATAGTGTATCACAAGCAACAGTGATTTATTCCAGAATCACCGGAGACGCAGCAAGACTATATTTTAATTCAGGGCATGTAGATAGCGGTGCATTGGCAGGAAGTGGTTTGGGGATGTTCAGTTTTAACCGCACCTCTAACACGAACATTGATATCTACCGAGCGGGATCTTTTGTCGAGGGAAAAACGCTAAACGTTGGATCGATCCCCACGGCAAATCTATATGCACTTGCAAACAACCAGAATTCAACCACTATTAGTTTGCCTGCCATTAACAGGGTTATGGGGCTGATTGGTTTTGGCGATCAGATGGATGCAACTAAACAACAAAAACTACAAGATGCTTTTGCAGCATATATGGCGGCACCGAAATGAAGTATATCATATTGACTAAAGAACAGGCAAATCATGTCAATGGAATTTATGAGCGTGGCAGCAGACTGATCTGTGCAAGGCTTACTGATGGCCAGTATATGCTACCTATTGAGGTTTTATCCGATGTT
>DAOPZE010000172.1:0-3791 GCA_035353255.1 Candidatus Cloacimonadota bacterium | reverse complement strand
TGGCTCATGATGCCGGTACCCCTGGTTTGGGTGAGAAACTCGTTGCGGCACCCGATCAAGCCACGGGAGGGAACTTTAAATTCGAGGCGGGAATAGCCATCCACGGCAGGAGTCATGTTGATGATCTCGCCACGCCGGCTGCCCATCATGTCGATCACAACGCCGACAAATTCCTCAGCCACGTCCACGACTACGAGTTCGATAGGTTCAGTGACCTTACCATCGACTTCTTTGAAGAGGACGCGGGGTTTGGAGACTTGAAATTCATAACCCTCACGGCGCATGTTTTCCATGAGAATGGAGAGCTGAAGCTCGCCTCTGCCCTTGACGGTGAAGGTGTCCGAGCTGTCAGTGCGTTCCACGACGAGGGAAACATTGGTCTGAAGCTCGTTCTGGAGGCGTTCCCAGATCTTGTTCGAGGTGACCCATTTACCTGATCTGCCCATGAAGGGTGAATCGTTGATGATGAATTCGATGGCTATGGTCGGCTCGTCGATATTTATACTGGGCAAGGGGATGGGATTGTCTTTGTTGGCGACCGTCTCTCCAATATCGATCTTTTCCAGTCCGGCGACCGTGACGATGTCCCCGGCGTGTGCTTTCTTGATCTCTTGTTTATGCAATCCTTCATAGGAGAAGATGTTGGTGATCTTGTAGGTAAGCTTGTCTCCGTTACGCTTGAGCAAAACAACTTCCTCACCGGCAGTGATCGTGCCGTTGTGGATCTTTCCTGTGCCGAGACGACCCAGGTAGTTGTCGTATTCAATGGCTGAGATCAGCATCTGGAAAGGCTGATGCAGATCGCCCTTGGTATCCGGAACCTTGGCGAGGATAAGATCCAGCAGGGGAAAGATGTTCTTGGGCTCATCGACGATCTCATCGACGGCATAGCCATCTTTACCGGAGGCATAGATCACGGGAAAGTCAAGCTGTTCGGATTTGGCATTGAGTTCCAGGAAGAGCTCGAAGATCATATCCAGAACGTCGTGCGGACGCGCGTTCGGCCTGTCGATCTTGTTGATCACCACTATCGGTCTGAGCCCGAGCTCCAGAGCGTTCTTGAGCACATACTTGGTCTGAGGCATGGGACCTTCAAAGGCATCCACGAGCAGGAGCACTGAATCCACCATCTTCATGATACGCTGAACTTCGCCGCCGAAATCTGAGTGACCGGGAGTGTCCACCAGATTGATCTTTGTCTTTTTATAAACCAGCGAGGCACATTTCGAGAAGATCGTTATTCCCCGCTCTTTTTCTATATCGTTGGAGTCCATCACTCTCTCTACCATTCGTTCATTATCTCTGAATACACCGGCTTGACGGAGCATTGCGTCAACGAGGGTGGTCTTGCCGTGGTCAACGTGCGCTATGATGGCTATGTTCTTGATTTTCTGCATCTTTATCCTTAAAATTGTAAGTTCTGGAGACCATTATTCTCACTACGGTTATTAAGTCAATGACAGATAATGAATTGATATCTACCGGAGCATTCGTGGTTCGCTAAAGCTAAAAGCTACGGGAGCAGAAATGACGTTAAGGCTGGCTATACTTTCAGATAAATCTGTTGTTATGGAATGTAAATTGTATATGTTAGTAAGTGAGGTACAGAATCATGATCACTATCAGCGAAAATGCCTATTCCTTTCTGGAGCGGAAGGCATTGTTCTATAGCTCCAGAAACCGTTTGCCGCGGATCATACTGATCGCCAGAAGTTGTCAGGGGGCGAGGTTTGCCATGTGTTTTGACCACGCCAAGGACGGCGACGAACTGATAAACTACCGTGAGATCAATATCCTGATCGATAAGTCCATACTGGACGTGTATCAGGGATTCGAGCTGGATGTGGAGCAGTTCTTCTTTGCTCCCCGCCTGCTGATCAAACCCATATACGATTTTCGCGGCTGCGATTGCTCGACAAAATGTAATAACAGAGGTATAAATGAGATATCCTAAACTGTTCCTGCTCCTGATCTTCGCTTCGGCGCTCCTGTTCCTGAATGGAGCTCCGGTCAGAAACCTGGCATTGGACCTTACCCAACCTGATGGTACTCATCTCCGGCTCTATGCTTCGGGAGATGAATTTTATAACTGGCTGCACGACGCCGATAATTTCACCGTGATGAAGAATGGTTCCGGCTGGTATGTCTATGCCGAAAAGCAAGGTGACAAGCTGATCCCCGGATCGTTGCTACCCGGAAGGGACGTTCCTTCTTCCCGCGGAATAGTTGCCGGCCTTAATCTCTCTCAGGCGGAAATTGCCGCAAAGTATGACCGCTATCGTGACAGTATGAGGGATTACAGCAATGGACGCGCTCCGCACAGCGGGCTGCTAAACAATCTGGTGGCGTTCATCCGTTTTGCTGACGACCCGCCCTTTTCCCAGCCTATCGGCACCTACGAGGATATGTTCAATAGCAGCGTGACTAATGCCAACTCCATGAAGAATTATTTCCAGGCCGCTTCATATCAGCAACTGACCATCGAGTCTCATTTCTATCCTGCTCCCAATGGAACGACGATCGTTTGCTACGTGGATTCACTTCCGAGGAATTACTATCGTCCTCTTTCCGCTGGCAATACGATCGGTTATGACCCCAATGACGATGATGAGAGAACGATGCGGGAACATACCCTTCTGGCAAACTGCATCAACTCTATTGCTTCTGGAATACCCGAAACGATCGATTTCGACGGTGACGACGATGGCTATGTGGATAACGTCTGTTTCATCGTGCAGGGATCTCCCGACGGCTGGGCGGAATTGCTCTGGCCCCATCGCTGGAGTTTGTACAGCGCGACTGCTTTTCTGCACGGCGCGCAGGTCTGGGATTTCAACCTTCAGCTCGAGACCTTCCTCACCTCCGAGGGAGCCAGTGTTCTCTCGCACGAGATGTTCCATTCCCTCGGTGCTCCTGACCTCTATCGTTATTATGACAGCACGATCACACCCATAGGCGGATGGGATCTCATGGCATCCAATTCCAATCCACCTCAGCACATGAGCGCCTGGATGAAGTTCAGGTACGGTCAGTGGCTGCCCACCCCCACCATGATCACGCAAAGCGGGGAGTACAGCCTGAGTCCGGTCGCTACGAGTTCCACGAACAACATCTATCGCGTACCTTCCTGGCGCAACAACGAGAGTTTCCTGCTCGAATACCGTAAGCCGGGAAGCTATTATGATCAGACCCTGCCCGGAACTGGACTTCTGGTTTATCGGCTGGACAACAGGGAAGAAGGTAATGCCAGCGGACCTCCGGATGAGCTTTATATTTATCGTCCCGGCGGAACGGACAACCTCATCAACGGCACGCTTTCTCAGGCGGCTTTCTCAGCCAATAACAACCGTACAATGCTGAATGAATCCACCTCGCCCACACCCTTCCTGGGCAATGGCGCTTCCGGTGGATTGAATCTCTATGATGTCGGTCAGATCGGCGATACGATCACTTTCAAGATCAAGATCTCTGACATTCAGATCACCTATCCCCGCGGTTCCGAAACATGGTTCTCCGGCAGTAGTAAGGTCATCACCTGGAAGGCAAAGTCTTCCACCGGAAGCGTCCGCATCGATTTCTCCTCCGATGACGGAGCGACCTGGCAGACGGTCACGCCTTCGACCCTGAATACGGGGAGCTATACTTGGACGAACGTCACAGCAACGGACTCTGACCTTTGCCGGATAAAGATCACACATCTCACCAGCAATCAGTTTGACACCAATACATATCCATTCAGCGTGATCAGCGAAATGGATATTCCCACCCCTGTTTATCCTGCGGATGGCAGT
>DAOPZE010000171.1:3521-3796 GCA_035353255.1 Candidatus Cloacimonadota bacterium | reverse complement strand
GAGACACAGAGACACAGAGACACAGAGACACAGAGAGGGGTTTTAAAAAAGAGTTAAAGATAAAAAGAGGGTATTACGACGGGAGAGCAGAACTTCGTTTCTGCGGGAAATGGGTGAAAAGCCCCTTATAGTCATCGAATAACCCCAACCGTAGTGTCGCTCGCCGTAGCGACAACATAGATATTCCTGAGACTATAGCTTTAGAGAATTCCTCCATGGGCGGTTCAGGCGACCGCCACTACAGTCAGGTCGTACCGGTGCTCGCCTTAGTGCTT
>DAOPZE010000171.1:0-3511 GCA_035353255.1 Candidatus Cloacimonadota bacterium | reverse complement strand
CCTGCCGCAGGACGTGCAGGCCGAAGCCTATGAGTATCCCGAAGAGTAAGCAATCAATCCAGCAACATCTGATGATAGGCGGTTCAAGCGACAGCCCGTACAAACCGGAGGGAAATATATCTTGACGTAATTCCCTAGTAAAAATCTTATAAAGATCAACTAAACATACTATGAGAGGAAGAAAAAGGTGAAAAAGCTATTCTTGTTATCTTTACTCTGCCTGTTGTCTTTTGTCCTTTGGGCGGATATCATGTCTACCACGTATGGGGGAAACTGGATGAATCCTTCCACCTGGATGGGGGGAGTCGTGCCAAATTCCAGCACCACGAACGTAATCATCCAGGCTAACGTGATCCTGAACAACAATGTGGATTGTTATAACCTGACTGTCACTCCGATGGGCAGGGTTTCCACAAACGGGATCGATATCTATCAGATCACCATTTATGGCAACTGTTTCAACCAAGGTCAGTTGGTGGATAGCGGCATCCCCGGAGGAGAGCTGCGGCTGGTCGTCCTGGGAAATCTCACGAATATCCAGACCATCACCTGTGAATATGTCTATTTTGCCGGAGATAACCCTCACACATTCAGCAGCTATGGGATATTCAGCCCCACTCATTTCCTGAATATGCAAACCGCGGAGGTGACCTTTAGCAGCAATGTGTCTCTCACCGGAACGCATATCAGCCTGCCTCATCTGAGCTTCACCGGTCAGGTAACACTTTCCGGAGGCTTTATCGAGCATACGAACATCACCGGAGGCGGAAGCACAGTCCTGAATCTCTCTAACGGCGCGTATCTGAGCAATGTCACCGCGACCGAGATCGTGCTGATGGGAGCTGTTTTGATCAGCAATGCGGTCAGCATCGGTAACCTCTATAACAACGGTACGATCTATAACCGCAACGATGCCGATTGCACCCTCAGCATCTCAGGACGGCTGAATAATAACGGCACCATCACCAATAATCCCTCCGGGCATTATCTGAACCTGACGCTGCAGGGAGATATCTACAATTACCTGACGATCGCACCAAATTATCTGACCCTGGGATCCGAGAACGTCACTCACGATATCCTTCAGAGCTCCGGTACCTCGGTGATCTCCGCGCCTAATATCACTGTCATGGGTGACTACCGGATGCTCTCGAACCTGACGATCTTGAATAGCAACGTGAGTTGGAACAGCCATGCCCTGATCATGCATAACGGTGGCGGTGGATATATTCTGAACCTGAACGGAGGTACGCTTGCCGGGGTGGAGATCGAAAGCCTGCCGGGCAGTACTCTGAACCTCTCCAATAACGCCTGGATAGGCGGGATCACAGCCGGTGATCTCAGCTTTAACGGCACGGTGCTGATCGGTGACGGAGTGGAGATCGACCGGCTCATCAATCTTGGTACCCTGCGGAGCAGGAGCGACTTTCCGCATACTCTGGTGGTTAGGCAACGTATGGAGAATCAGGGCAGCATCCTTAATGCCAGCTCGGGTAACTGGCTCTATGTAAGTCTCTATGGCGATCTGATCAACTATGGACAGATCGGTAATTACCAGTTCACGCTCTACGGTCTGGCTGATCAAAGCGTGCTGCGGGGAACTGGCTCCAATATCAGCTGTAGCGGTGGCTTCAGGTTATACTCCAATATCGGCTACGCGAATTGGTATTTCAATGGACAAGCCACTGATAGCAGCTTCACCGATCTCAGAACTATAGATCCCTCAGTATCGGGAGTCTGGAACCCCATGTATTACGGCTTGCAAGGCAAGAATATCATCATTGGCAACGCGCAGGGAACCCTGCCCGCACCTCAGGATCCTAGCAGTCTTCTCATAGACGGGAATGTCAGGCTGTATTGGCATCAGGTGCCCGGCGCGATATACTACACGGTCTTCAGCGCCTCAACCCCGGATGGGGCTTTCACCGCGCTCCCTGCCAAGGTCTTTGATTATAACCTTGGTGACGGTTTAGTCTCCTGTGACCTGATGCCGTCCACTCCCTTCAGGTTTTACAAAGTAACAGCGGGTAACTGAAGCGATAGGATCCCCATTTAAAAAGACTTGACTTAGTTTAGGACGTCGCGGGATGATGTCTCAAGGGCTGTGAGCCCGGACATTTTGAGGTATTATGATCGTATTTATCTTGTTTATCGTTATTGGCTTTGCCCTGCTGATCGCGGGGGCTGACTTCCTGGTCAGGGGCGCGAGCTCCCTGGCGCTGAAGCTGAAAGTCCCGGACATCGTGATCGGTCTGACCGTCGTGGCGTTTGGCACTTCGACGCCGGAGATGGTGGTGAATCTGGTTTCCGCCTTCCGGGGAACCGCGGATATTGCCTTTGGTAACGTCATCGGCAGCAATCTCTTCAACATCCTGGGAATCCTGGGTATCTGCGCTCTGGTCAAGCCTCTTCACGTCAAACGTGGCACTACCTGGCGAGAGATCCCATTTGCCCTGCTGACTTCCTTTATTCTGCTGGTATTGGTGAATGATTCTCACTTTACGAGCGGTTCCCCGGATGTCCTCACCTGGGGTGATGGCTTGGTATTGCTGGGTTTTTTTGCCATATTCCTGGTCTACACTCACAGCCTGAGCAAACAAGGCGCGGAAAGTGAATCCAGCAGCCATCTCTACCCGATGTGGATCAGTATTGCCTTTATCCTCGGAGGACTGGGTGGGCTGATCGGAGGGGGAAACCTCGTGGTGGATTATTCCGTGAAGCTAGCGCGGATGGTGGGGGTCAGCGAATCGGTCATCGGGCTGACGATCGTGGCAATAGGCACTTCCCTGCCGGAACTGAGCACCTCATTGATCGCCACCCTTAAGCACAAGCCGGACATAGCGGTTGGCAACGTCATCGGCAGCAATATCTTCAACCTGCTCTTTATCATGGGCGTGACCTCACTGGTGAGCCCTCTGAAATACAGTAAGGTCTTCAATCCCAGTCAGTTCGTGATGATCGGAGCGACCTTCCTGCTCTTTATCATGATGTTTAACCCAAAGCGGCACCGCATAGACCGTTGGGAAGGAGCGATCCTGGTCACGGGCTATGTGCTCTATTCCGTGTTCTTCCTGAAGTGAGGAAGTGTCAGGATTATATATGTCGTTCTGTTACAAAAGTCTCCATTGCTTCTTTAATGATCCGCTTTACCTCGCCCCACTCATAGGGCCAAATGCTTCTGACCAGTGTCGTGTCTTGCTCGGCATCCTCGAAGTAGTCAAGTGCCCTGATCAAGTGCCAAACGTCCCCTGAGCGATATTTCTCACGATAGAATCCCAGCATATCTTTAAGTCCGTAGGATCGTAACATTGCCGCGATATCCCAAAAGTCCTTCCTGAGGCCGCGTCCTGATACCGCGTTCAGCTTCATTGCTGCCAGATCAGGTAAACTCGCGACCCTGATTCCGTCGATCAGCTCCACCTGAGATATAAGGGGATAGGCGTGAAGCAGCAGATCGACCTTGACACCACTGATGACTGCACGGATGGTGTCCGGTTCGTGATACACCCGC
>DAOPZE010000170.1:0-3827 GCA_035353255.1 Candidatus Cloacimonadota bacterium | reverse complement strand
CGTGATATTGGCAGTGAAAGAGGAGAGCTCGACGGGGAGAGTCTCTTCGATAGGATCACCTGTAGTCATGACGTTGTACTGGGTGTTGGTCATTCCATCTGTATAGAACTGCTGTCCAGTCATAAGGTTTGGTTCAAAAGCCACAGTTAGGGGTTCCGATGGATTCGCAATAGTAATTTTAGCATGAAACAACGTCACAGGTGTGGTATTTAACGTGTATGGGACAAAACCAACCAGATTTGCTGCTAAGGATACTCTGCTAGTTGTATTGTCGTTAATGGTAATATAATAACTATTAGGTAAAACAGGAATAGTTACTAATAAAGTCCCATTGTTTTTAATAGCAGGTCCAAAAGCAGCAATCGGATAATCCAGATAGACCTGAACTGCCCTCAAGTAATGAGTAACGTCAGAAACGGCGACAATGTCAAACTCCAGATAACCATATGTCCCCCCGGGAGTAACTTGGCTGTTTTCAAGAGTAAAACTGATTCCATCAGCAAAAATGATGATAGGAACAAACAACAAAGCCAGCATAATGATTTTTTTCATGATCTAATTTCTCCCTATATTATGGTATTTGAGACGCTTTACCCACATTTGGCATTGCGTTCAGATAAAGATCAGTATTTTGTACTTGGCTATCAAGGTTAGTGTCTCCAACTAGATAACCACTTGATCCAATTTGAGGGAGGATTACAATATATAGATCAATATTCTGAACTTGACCATTGATATCGGCATCCCCCGTGTAAAGAGCTAATACTCCAGCTTCGACAACTCTAACTCCAATCTCGTCACCACCATAAACAGAACCAGGGATTGTCAAGTCGACAATGGAGACCGACTGGGGATCTAAAGATAAAGAACGCTGAGACGATGACATTATTCCAAGGTGATTCCTGTGTCTGACTACTACATAGAATGATGTTGTGGTAAGATATTGCCACTTAAGAACCGGGTCTCCATTCAGATCAACGACACTTCCGTTCTCAAGAACGAAAGCGCTCATTCTCTGCTCAGAAGCGGAACTCAATCCTGTCCTGAGTTCGACGTCAACCCAATCAACAATATAGTGAGGGCTAACGTTAGGAAGAGCTGAGATCGTGACTGAACTGTCATAAGGAGATGTCAGAGGCAGCACAGATGTCAGCGCATGGTTCATGCTACCCCCGCTTATGTATGGTCCCTGCAGGAAGACTTTTATCTTATTGTAAAGGGGTGCTGCCTCAATAACGACATTCGCGTTATCGATCTGGCCCACTCCAATTTCATTATTGAGCAGGTCTCTCATAACGATATCACTGAGGATCACATCCGTTCCCGCGTCCCCGGTGACAAGACTCTTTGCCTTGAGCTGGACCGTGAACAGATTTCCATCACCCAACGCGCCACTTGTTATGCCCATCAGAGAACAGGTCACGTTGTATTCGCCGTTTGAGCCATCCACATAGAACTGGGTTCTGCCAATATCACTTAAGTAAGGACCCTCCTGAAAAGCTGACATATCTGCAATTTCCAAATAGTTCGGGTCAAAAGAAACATGGACTTTGTAGCCTCGCAGATCATCTGCCATACCCTCAATATTGACAGATAGAGAAAGCTCCTCACGAAGGAACAAGTGATTTTCCGGTTCATCGATGTATACTCTTACTAAAGCGAACATGGCCGACGTGCTAATACTGAGGAACAACATCAGGATCATCAGCCTCCATAATCTACGAGTATTCACAACTTTTACTCCTTTACTCGGCATCGGGAATCCCTTGGGCGGTCACTTTGAAAAAACGCGTTTGGCTTGGGTTTTCACATGTCCAAACCGGTTGAGTGAGCCCCTCGGCTTCCATTTGCCAGTTATTACCAATTGGATCGGTTGTCGAATAGACAATGTATGAGCAGCCTGTCACTTGCTGCCAGGATAAAGTGGGCGATCCGTTTATGACAGACATATACGCATTCAGCGGACGAGCCGGGATTAGGCTGTTTTCCACATCATTGCAAACGACCGGCGTGAATCCAGTGTGATTGTCATCCTGAAATTGCTGGTCTGACATCAGTACCTGGTTAAAACTAAGCCCCGCATGAACACCAAAACTCTGAACTTTCAGTTTGAGATTACAAAGATGTTGTGGGGTGGTTGTGAGCAGGCTTCCGTTGCCTATGCCCAGTACATATTCAAAGGTGATCGCAAGACGCGATGCCTGGTTGTCATTGATGATCATTCCATGGCTGGGGAATGTCCCGCCGGAGATCATTGTCCCGGGGGTCAGGATAAGGTTCTGGTTAGTGTGGATATGATCGCCGAATGCCTCGGTATTATAATCGATCATGACTATGCCTGTACCTAGTCTTTGGTTTTCCTGGGTCGAGGAGACCAGTATATCCACGCTATAGTAGGTATAATTCCCGATAATAGTCAAAGTTGGCTCATCGAAACTGAATGTAAGTCCACCTCTTTCCGTGATCAGCGTCGAGCAGACAAGATATGAGGAGCATAGTCCCATGATCACGAGTATTAAACAGATTACATTTCTCATGATCCGCTCCTAGTTCCTGAAGAAAGAGGAATGGTTGAGCTGCTACCGTTATTTGCTTGCCAATATCTGATCAGATCGGCAGGCGCGACAAAACCATCCAGATCGAAATCAGCGGACAAGTAGCCGGATAGTCCGGTTTGCACACGCCAGTGCTGATTTCTGTCAGAATTGTTGATGTTCCCGTCCATATTAGCGTCTCCCGAGGCAGCGGCGAAGTTGCCATCTCCCATGGCTATGATCCCCCCCTGCCCATAGACGTTAGCCTGAAGAGAGAGATTGCATAATGGAGGATTGCCAGTGCTTGCGAAGGTCATCGCGGTTGCGCTCATGACGGGAAGATGGTTGCGGTGACGAACGACCAGGAAATAGGGTTGAGACGTGATCCCGGTGAAGAGAATGAATGGTTTCCCTGCGCTGGTGATACTCCCATCCGCGTGAAGAAATACTGCCTGAGAGTGGGTTACCGGTCCTGATGCCGAAGCTCTCAGTTCTATGAGGAGCCAGTCAACTATATCCGCGGGAATGCTTGTCACGGTTAATGGGGCGTTCCCATAAGGAGAGCTAAAGGGTAGGAGTGTATTGATCTCGGTCTTCATGGAACCGTTGTTGTAAGCACCCTGGAGAAAGTATTTTGCCTTAGCGTAAAGGAAGTTGCTGCCGATCAGAACTGCGCCTTGGGTAAATGTGACATCGGGAATGATCGGACCCTGAGGGTTGTAGAGCTCCACTGTGAGAAAGTCGATCGGTGAATATCCCTGAGCCAGAGAGGTCATAGTCAGGTTGATCAGATTACCGGGTCCTGTTACATAGATATTGTAACCGGAAACGATGCATTCGATCCTCTGGATACCCGGTTCCTCGTTGATGTTGCGCCACCAGAATATATTCATGCCATTAAATAATGTCCCACGGGTGGCACTGCTCAGGCTAAGGATGGTTGGGTCATATTGGATCCTGATTGAGTATCCTCTGATCTGGGTAGGAGTATCCAGATTCACCGCGAGTGTGAAAGCCTGCGATAGTGCCGCGGTCTGAGGGTTGGGTGAGCAGCTTATAGACACGGAATGAACCCTGACAGATATTGCTATCATAGCCAGTATCAATATCAATCCGCGTAGTCTTGTTTTCATATACTCACTTTTATAAAAATGTGAGTTCGCCCATATGGGCGAACTCACTCATGTTATGGTTATTTAAGAAGTACGCACTTCTTAGTTTCGCTGTAAGAACCGGTATCGAGTCTGTAGTAATAGACACCGGAGCTGAGAGGACGGTTGTTGTTGTCCAATC
>DAOPZE010000169.1:0-3883 GCA_035353255.1 Candidatus Cloacimonadota bacterium | reverse complement strand
GTAGCACCTGATACTAGAATGAATCAATAAACAATTCGTTCCGCTATAGAAAATATTATGTTGCAGCCAGACCCTATCAATAACAACTCCTTTGTTCATTTGCTTAGATCCTTGGGTAGTTTGACTGGTTTTCTCCCTATCAGGCACATCAACGGCCTTTGCTTCAACAGGAGCAGATGATCTTGACTCTGATCGATCACTTTCAGTCTTTGCGGTTGAGTCTTCAGCTGAGGTCTCTTGTATTTGATTCAACTGTATTGCTAATCCAACCATTGCGAACAAAAACAAACATCCGACTAACAATCCTGTGATTAGCATAGCTTTACTTGATCGTGGATGTCTTGATTTTACACCTGTCGACGGGGGAAGTTGTGACAAGATATGATGCCCCTTGTTTTCTAAGGATACTACTGTGTCATCAATACCTCTATTTAAAGGGCTGAGAGGAATTGCTTCGTGTTTATCTTTCTGTGAATTTATTAGAATCGAACTAGCACTTGGTCTGCCATCTGGTTGTTTATTCGTCATCCAATTTAGTAATTCAATTGACTGATCGCTTATAAAAGGATAACGTTGTCGTGGATTCGGCAAGGGTTGATAGATGATCTTCTCTGATATGGAAAAATCACTTTCTGTTCTGTTGTCATAGGGTGGGTTCCCGCTCAACATCTCATAGAAGGTAACTCCCAAGGAATAGACATCTGATTTGTAATCGATATTTGTACTGTCTCTTACTTGCTCAGGACTCATGTATACAAGTGTCCCAATTAGCGCTCCAGGCAGTGTTTTCCCACCTCCTTCTACTAACCGCGCAATACCAAAATCCATGACTTTTACTGCATCATCCGGCATGAGCATGATATTGCTTGGTTTTATGTCTCGGTGAATGACTCCATGACTGTGAGCATAAGCTAAACCCTCAGTTACCTGTATAAATATCTTCAGAGCTCGCTCTTCTGGAATGGGGCCTATCTGATCGATTAGATCCTTGACGCTTCCCCCCGGAACGTAGTCGATTATCATGCAGTAGACCTGATTAAAACTGAAGAATCCATGTATCTGAACTATATTCCTATGGTTGAAAGCTGACATAATTTTCGCTTCGTTTATAAACCGTTCTCGACACTGAAGATCTTCAGTCAGTTTAGGATTCAGGGTTTTTAAAGCAAGTTTTCTTTGAGTAAATTCTTCTTCTACGAGATATACTTCTCCCATACCTCCAGTACCTAAAAGCCCGATGATTTTGTATTGATTGATCTGATCGTGTAGCTTAAAGATCATGTTCTACTCTCCTAATTATGAAATACCTTTTTAATTCTATCATAATGAAAGACTTTTTCAAATCATTCATTAGTGCAGTATTCCTGTCATTTGATTACCCATCCCATGTAGCCTCTTTACATCAGGGAAACCGGATCAATATCCACGGAAGAGCTGATCCCTGCCGCTAGCTTAAATGCCGTATTCAGTGTCTTAATCGTTTTACTGATAACTCCTGTGTTTAGTCCCTTGAGGATCAGGTGATAGCGGTAAAGACCGTTCATCTTACTGAATGGCGCGGGTGTCGGTCCCAGGAAGATCAGCTCGTCGGCGCTAAAGCCATGCCGGATGTGATCCAACAATGCTTCCAGCGCGTCCATATTACTCTTGATCAGCTCCTGATCCTTAGATTGATAGAGGATCCTTGCCAGACGGTAGTAAGGTGGATAATGAAGCCTGTTTCGATAGCTGAGTTCTTCCTCCGCGAATCCGGGAAAATCCTGATGGGTGGCATGCGTGATCGCGTAGTGATCCGGGTTGTGAGTCTGGATGATCACTTCGCCATGTTTATCACCTCGTCCCGAACGTCCCGCGACTTGGGTGACAAGCTGAAAGGTTCGCTCCGCTGAACGGAAATCCGGCACGTTCAAGCTGATGTCGGCATTGATGATCCCCACCAGCGTCACTCCTGGGAAATCCAGCCCCTTGGAGATCATCTGCGTCCCGAGCAGGATATCCACTTCCTGGTTCTTCATGCGTTCATACATCGATCTATAGGTGTCCCGCGCCTTGGCGGTATCCGAATCCATCCGCATGATCCTAGCGTCAGGAAAGATCACCCTGAGGTTCTGTTCCACTTTCTGAGTCCCCGGTGAACCGTAGCTGAAGCTGAAACTTCCGCACTTGGGACACTTTCGGGGACTGGGGATGTGATAACCGCAATAATGGCAATGCATCTCCTCTCTGTCTCGATGGTAGTACATGGAGATCTCGCACGCCGGACAGGTGATCAGTTCACCGCATTTCAGGCACTGCATATAGGAGGAGAAGCCCCGGCGATTCTGGAAGAGGATGACCTGTTCATGTTTTTCCAAACGATCGTTGATCGCCGCCAGGAGAGTCGAAGAGAGCAGTTCCGTGTCCTGCTCTTCACAGAGATTGAGGATCTTCACCTCAGGCAGTTCATAGCTGAGGGGACGCTGATAGAGAGATTGCTGACGATACTTTCCGATCCTGGCATTATTCCAGGATTCCAAAGATGGCGTCGCGCTGCCGAGGATGACCTGCGCGCCTTCGAGGTTGGCACGCATGATCGCAACATCTCTGCCATGATATCGCGGATGATTATCCTGCTTGTAGGATTGCTCATGTTCTTCATCCACGATGATCAGTCCGAGTCCCGGCAGAGGCGCAAAGACAGCGCTTCTGGCTCCGATGACGATCCGGCATTTGCCACTCCGGATGCGTTGCCATTGATCGAGGCGGTCACGTTCCGTGAGCTGACTGTGTTGAATGGCAAGGATCTCGCCAAATGCTCCGGAAAACCGATCCACCATCTGTGGTGTGAGCGCGATCTCCGGGATGAGAAAGATCACCGTTTTGCCCACGGCGAGGTACTTTTTGATGATCTCGACATAAACTTCGGTCTTCCCGCTCCCCGTGATCCCGAAGAGGAGGTTGGTATTGAAGGCACCAAATCCCTCACTGATGGCGGTGATGGCACTCCGCTGTTCCTCAGTCAGGCTGATCTCTCTGAGGGCAGAAGCGGTGAAGGAGATCGAGTCACTGGGAGATATTTTCCGCGAGATGATCTCCATGATCCCCTTTTTTACGAGAGTCTTGATCGGAGAATAGGATACCTGATTTGCCAGATCGGACATAGGCAGCTCTCCCCCACCGGCTAGCAGGATCTCGAAAACCTCGAGTTGTTTGGGCGGGAGCTTAGTTCTATCCACTTCGGCATCGATCAGGCGAATGTAATTCACAGTTCTTGGCTTATCCTTGTGCGACAGCTTTCTGCGCACTTCCAGCCTTCCTTCCGCTTCCGCCAGTTCCGCCAAACGATAGACGCTGAGCTTCTTCCCTTGCTTATGCAGATCCGCAAGGATGTGGTAATCCCCATCCGAGATCAGGTTGTAAAGAGGCAAAAGAGCTTCAGGAACCTCGCCTTCACCCTGCCAGCGTATCTGCGTGTCCAGATCAGGCTGCAGCAGGGATGGCAGCATGGCAAAAAGAACCTTGCCGACCCCGCATAGATAATAACCCGCCATCCAGACAGCAAGTTCCAGCAGCTTCGGTTCAAACAGCGGAGCCGTATCCAGAACTTCCTCGATGGATTGATACCTGATGCCCGGGGAGGGCGGCTTTTCCACCATCTTACCCGTGACGCCCAGGATCAGTTTACGGTTAAAAACGACCACTACGCGCAGACCTTCCACGAGGGAAGTCTCAGTGCGATAAACAAATTCCTTATCTATGCCCAGAGGCAGATGAACCGTGATATATCTCATGGGAAAAGACTATTTCCCTGCCCAATGCTGTCAATAAAAAGCTGAATCTGACAAACTGAACCTTCCGCTTCAGACAAGGCGACAGGATGTCGCCTCCACTCATCTTGCTATCC
>DAOPZE010000168.1:0-3907 GCA_035353255.1 Candidatus Cloacimonadota bacterium | reverse complement strand
GGAACACCAATATCAGTGTAGTCATCGACGGCATGAACGTCACCTTCACGGCAACTGAAGACTGGTTCGGCTCCGAGGTCATCACCTTCTCTGTCTTTGATGGCTATGCCTATGCCTACGATACCGTCACGGTAGATGTGAATCTGGTCAGCCTCGGCACCCCGACGATCAGTTCCGTGACCAGGACAGCAGGCGGAGTGACGCTCACCTGGGAAACGATCCGCCACGCCAATGCCTACCGCGTCTATCGCTGTCTGGCAGAGCCCAATGGCGCTTATGAACTGCTGGGAACCGTCACGGAAGCTCAGTTCACCGATGCGTCTGACAATCCTAAAGCCTTCTACTACATCCAGGCGGTGTATCTGCCATAACCTAAGTAAATCACTGAACAATAGACAGAACCGCTCCTTCCACGTGGAGGAGCGGTTTTTGTAGCTGCGACATCCTGTCGCTGCGACGCATCTATTGCGGTTTAATCTTCGGATGTATGCTGACAAGATGTCTGTGAGAAGAGAGTTTAGCGATAAGATGTCGCAACCACTTATCCGGCGACAGGATTTCTGGGAGAAGGAATTCAGCGACAGGATGTCGCTACCACTTGTGGCTATCATCTTGCTATCCTCTCTCTATCATCTTATGTCATGACGTAAGATGATAGAGAGAGGATAGCCGGAAAACAGGCAGATCAGGATGCGGGAAAAATGACCGATATACAGGTATATTCCCAATAGAAACTACAAAAAGATCATTGCAGTGGCTCAATTGTTGTAAGAACTAAAAAACCTCTTGTCTGGAAATGTTCGGATATAATTGATCAAAGCATGGTTAACGGAACATAATTTGCATACCTGCCTCTTCTTATTTAAAGATAACAATATATAGATACAGGAGTGATTATGAATTCCAGACGGTTGTTGATCCTGCTGGTCACAATGCTCGTTATTCTGAGCGTTTTCGCAGGGCTTTTTGCCCAGACAAGGCAGATATCTGTATCAAATGAACCGAGCCAGGCGATCCTGCGTTCCAGCGACGACCTTGGCTTCGAGGTTCAATATCAGGTCGGAGAACTCCGGCTTGAGGAAATTCAGACCCGGGGAGGGACCTTCGATGAACTTTCCCTCGAGGGTTGGGGCTCTACCAACAAGATCGGGGAACCCAAGCTCCCCATGCTGCGCAAGATCATTGCCGTACCTGTCGGCGCGGACGTCAGCTTCACGATCAATGCCAGCAAAGAACGTGTCTTTGACAGCAAAGACAGCCAGCTAAAGAACCGGATCGTACCTGTTCAGGCTTCGGTGTCCAAATCCGCGGATCCTGCTTCGATCAAATTCGAGCTCAATGAATCCGCCTACAGCCTGCGTGGCTTTGCCGATCCCGAACCTATCAAGATCGAAGAGATCGGTATCATGCGTGGGGTCAGGATATTCGCTCTGGATTTCTATCCGGTACGCTACAACCCCGGAGAAGCTTCTCTCAGAGTGGTCGAGGATCTCTCGGTTCGGGTGAATTTTGATCATCCCGATCTGATCACGACCGCGGATATGCTTGCCCGCACCGGATCTTACGAATTTGACTCTCTATATGCCAATACTATCTTTAACTGGCAGAACGATACACGCACCAGTCTCGTGCGTTATCCCACCAAAATGCTCATCCTCTGCCCCCCGAACTACGTCTCAACGATGCAGACCTTTGTGGACTGGAAAAAGCAGCAGGGCTACAACGTCGTGGTCACCACCGTGGGAACCGGCGGAACCGTCGCGAACACCAGCGCGGCGATCAAGACCTATATGACAAGCGTATGGAGCGCAGCTACAGCCAGTGACCCGGCTCCTACCTACCTGCTGATAGTGGGTGATACTTCCACCTCCGGTGACAACATCATCGCCAGCAACGCTCAGGTCACCAGCCCCAGCAGTACGCACATCACGGATAACTATTACGCGCGTCTGAGCGGGACAGACTTCGTCCCGGAAATGTACTATGGCAGGTTCACCTGCTCCTCAGCTACGGAACTGACCAACATCATCACCAAGACGGTCACCTTCGAAAAGACAGCGATGACCGATCTTTCCTACCTTGGAAACGTGGTGATGATCGCCGGAGCGGACGCAACCTACGCTCCTACCTATGGTAACGGTCAGATCAACTATGGAACTACTCTGTACTTTAACTCGACCAATGGTCTGACTTCGAACACTTATCTTTATCCCGCCTCGGAAAGCAGTTCCAGCGCGATCCTCGCCAATGCCAACGCCGGACGCGGATATATGAACTATACGGCTCACGGAAGTGAAACAGGCTGGTATAGCCCTGCCTTTACGGTGACGAACGCGAATGCCATGACCAACACGGGAAAATATGGGGTTATGGTCGGAAACTGCTGCCTGACGAACGCTTTCAACACCGGCGTCTGCTTCGGGGAAGCGCTGCTTCGCAAAGCCAATGCCGGCGCGGTCGCTTATATCGGCGGAACGAACAGCACCTACTGGAGCGAAGATTACTGGTGGGGAATCGGTTATAAGACCCCGATCCAAGCTGCCGCGCATCCTTACAGCGCCACCACATTGGGCGCTTATGATGCGATGTTCCACACACACAATGAAGCCTTCACGGATTGGGCGACCTCTCTGGGAGAAGCGAACTATATGGGAAATCTCGCGGTGGTTCAAGGCGCTAGCTCGTATCAGAACTACTATTGGGAGATATATTCCATAGATGGCGATCCTTCCCTGATGACCTACTTTGGAGTTCCCACGGCAAATAACGCGACTTATCCCAGCCAGATCATGATCGGCGCAAGTTCGATCACTGTGACGGCGCAGCCCTATTCCAGAGTCGCGCTGACCCAGAACGGCACGATCTATGGAACCGCGATCGTTCCTTCGACTGGGACCCTGAATCTCACGATCACACCCTTTGGCACGGTCGGGACAGCTAAGCTGGTGATCACCGCTCAGAACAAGATCACCCTGCAGCAGGATATCAGCATTATCGCCAACAACAGCGCTTTTGTCACAGTCTCCGCCAATACATACGGCGACTCCAACAACAACGTCGCTGAATACAACGAGACCGGCAGATATTCCACGACCTTCTACAATTCCGGAACCGTCGCATCTGGAGCAATCGCGGCTACCCTGACCTGCACCACCCCGGGCATTAGCATCACGGACGGAACCGAATCGATCGCGGCTCTTGCCGCAGGAGCGACATCCTCCGTCACCAACGCTTTCAGCTTTACAGTTGCCAATAACATCGTCAACCAGCTCACCGCTTCCTTTACCATCACCATGGTCAGCGGCAGCAATACCTGGACGTATCCTTTCACCCAGATATTCAACGCCCCCGCTCTCGCCTTCGGTAGTTTGACGATCTCCGATCCCGCACCGGGCAATGCCAATGGCAGGATCGATCCCGGTGAGACCGTGACGCTGACCATCCCGCTGAATAACACCGGAGCTGCGGCAACGGTCGCCGGTTCGGCAAGTTTGACCTGCGGTACTACGGGAATCACGGTCAATAACGGAACTGCTTCGTTTACGGCTATTTCCGCTTCCGGATCAGCCAATCTCAGTTTCTCGATAACTGCGGCATCGAGCATGACGATCGGAACGGTCGCGGCGCTCGCTTTCAATGCCACCGCGGGAGCTTATACCGCCTCCAAGACGGAAAACACAGCGGTCGGGTTGATCACTGAGACCTTCGAAACCGGAAACTTCTCCTCCTATCCCTGGGTCATGGGAAGTTATCCCTGGACGATAGACAGCTCGACATACTACGCTGGAGCTTACTCTGCCAAAAGCGGAACGATCACTTCCAGCCAATCCACCACCATGGAACTGACAAGGAATGTGACCACCGCCGGGAATCTGACTTTCTATTACAAGGTCTCTTCCGAATCGGG
>DAOPZE010000167.1:0-3988 GCA_035353255.1 Candidatus Cloacimonadota bacterium | reverse complement strand
GACCACCTATACGGATCAGAATCTCCTGAATGGCATTTATAGCTACTATGTGGTTGCCAATTACAGCTCAGGCAGTTCAACGCCGTCCAACACCTACTCCCCTACGGTTAGGGTACCCTATCAGCCTCAGAATGCAGCGGTCAGCGTCACCAACGACAATGTGATGATCACCTGGAACGCTCCGGCTGATACCAATCTGCTG
Organism: Candidatus Cloacimonadota bacterium; assembly: GCA_035353255.1. Classification (GTDB taxonomy): domain Bacteria; phylum Cloacimonadota; class Cloacimonadia; order Cloacimonadales; family Cloacimonadaceae; genus PHBP01. The sequence goes on along the minus strand of DAOPZE010000167.1, from coordinate 3,786 downwards.
ACAGGTTACAGAGTCTTGCGGGATGGAGTGGTCATTTTTGAAGATAACTCGCTGTTCTATCTGGATCAGGATCTGGCAAACGCTGATTATGTCTATACCGTTCGTTCAGTCTATGGTCCGGCGATCTCCAATCCTTCCAGCGCGGGAACGGCTCACGTGGAAGTTCACTATGTACCCGGTCCCACTCAAGCCAACGTGAATCTCTCGACTGTTAACCTCTCCTGGGCGGCAGTCACGGATGCCGGATTCTTCCAGAACTACCGGATCTATCGCAACGGAACCCAGATCGGCACCGCCACGACCCTGAACTATAGTGACACCGGTCTGGCGAACGGCACCTATTCCTACACCGTTTCCGCCATGTATCAGAATGGTGAATCAGCCCAGAATACGGCAGCTTCAGGCACTGTTGACGTAGCCTACTCGCCGAATAACCTCGCGGCAACCTGGGAAGGAAGCACAGTCACTCTGACCTGGCTCCCGCCCACCGATCTGCTCGGTTTCGTCGAATACAAAGTGTACCGCAATGGTCTGTTGCTAAGTACGACCTCGAATCTGACATTCACCGATCTGAACGTAGGCAACGGGATGCAGGATTACTTCGTGGGTGCCCTCTATACAAACGGCATCACCGCTCCTTCAAACCATGCCACGGCAAACATCCTGGTAGCCTATCCGCCTCAGAATCTTGCCGGCGATGTCGATCACGAGACAGGCTATATCAACCTGAACTGGCAGGATCCCACCGATATCGTTGGTGTGACGGCGTTCAAGCTCTACCGTAATGATGTCCTGATCACGAACCTGAGCGCAAATGATCACTATTACGCGGATAACCCGATCAATGGCGAATACAGTTATCAGGTCGTCGCCACGTATGGAACTCTGGACAGCCAGCCTTCCAACACCGTGGTGATCACCCTGATCGTGCCTCAAGCCGCCACATTCACTGGTTACAGCATCGACGCAAACGATCTGACCGTAAACTGGCAAGCGCCGGAGAACACCTTTGGGTTGGTCGAATACCGGGTTTATAACACGGACGTTCTGCTCGGTTCCACGACGCAGACATCGATCATCTTCCCGGATCTGCCCAATGGAGTTTATGATCTGCGGCTGATGACGGTCTATGAGTCTGATTCGATAATGAGTCCCGATCCTCTTGCGGTCACTCTGATCTATCCTTATCCGGTTCAGAATCTGATCGTGACCACGACCGCCGGATCGAGCGATGTGACCCTGACCTGGGAACAACCTCAGGATTACACCTACTTGTCCCGCTATCTGATCAGCAGGAATGGATCCAGCATCGGCGAGATCTATCCCGACACTACCTTCATCGATCATGACGTAGCCAATGGCGATTACACCTATTCTGTCGTAGCTGCCTATGGCGAGGCTGTTTCTGAAGAAGTGACGGTGACCTGTCAGGTTCATGTGGCAGCGCCTGCAAGAAACGTGGTTGCCACGAAGCTCGTCGCAGGCAATTTCCGCATCGAATGGGAAGCTCCGGAAGCCCTTTCGGCACCAGATTACTATGATGTATTCTTCCTCATCGATGGCGAGCAGGACAATCCCACAGCCTGGACCCTGGCCGGCGTCGCGGACAGCACGCTTACACTGCTCGATCCTGTTCATGGCGAACTGGATACCGGCAACTTCCTCTGGGCGGTCACTGCTGTCTGGCTGGGCGGAGAAGGCATTCCTGCCTTCTCGAACATCCTGCACGTGGGAACGATCCTTCCTCCCATCCCGGAAGTCACCAAGCTGCTCGGCAACTATCCCAATCCCTTCAACCCCGAGACGCGGATCGTCTTCCAGCTCAAGCAGGACGCTCCTGTCAAACTCCAGATCTATAATGACAAGGGACAACTGGTCAAGAACCTCCTGAACACGGATCTTACCGCCGGTGAATACTCCATCCCCTGGGATGGCAGGAACAGCGATGGCAAGCAGGTCAATTCCGGTCTCTACATCTACAAGCTGATCACTACCGGATATACCCATTCCGGTAAGATGATGCTGCTTAAATAGATACGATCTGAATAATACAAAGATAGCCCCGGGAGACCGGGGCTTTCTTTTTGGGAATGGGGAGGATAGTAAGTGTGGAGTTCAAGACGGCTATCTGATCTTCACATTAGTAACTAATCTCCACGCCGTCTTGGACTTCAACACGAGCAGCATTTGATAATAGCTAAGCTACAGATAGTTAAGGCAACTGCCGCTATGAAGTCCAAATCGCCCTTCAAGCCTCGATACCAATTCAAGACCTTTTACGGCGCTTTGAACTCCATGCTTAGATCTGCCTATCCTCTCTCTATCATCTTACGTCATGACGTAAGATGATAGAGAGAGGATAGCAAGATGATAGCCGGAAATCGATGCTGAGAGTCACGGCATCCCGGACGTACCCCTATCCCTCCTTCCTCTTTCGCTCTTTTGCTTTTTTTAGGATAGTCTCCGTGCCTCTGTGCCTCTGAGTCTCCGGGTAAAACCAACAAAACTCCTCCAAACTTGCGATTCTGCTGAAAACTTCTGGACAAAAACCCCCCTGACTCTGGACTCGCTCACAAAGAAAATAATAAAAAACAGGATAAAGTATGGAAAACTCACACCAATCCAACTGGTTACAATCACGGGACAGGGTCGGCTGGGTCAGTTTGAAGGATGCGACTCCTGAGACCTGGCAAGCCTTGGGTTTCATGTGCGGACTGGAAGTTCATCAGCAGCTCAAGACCGCGAAGAAGCTCTTCTGCCGTTGTTCCGCGGGTATCTTCCACGATTTTGACAAGTACGACGCGGAGATCGTTCGCCATATGCGCCCCACTCTCTCTGAACTGGGTGAATACGACGGTACGGCGCTCATGGAATTCAAGACCCGCAAAAAGATCGTTTACCGGATCAAGAATGACACCGCCTGCACCTATGAGGTCGATGACACTCCGCCGTTCCTTCTAAACCGTGAAGCGCTCGATAACGCGATGCGGATCGCCCTGCTGCTGAATTTGAACATCGTTGGCGAGCTGCATATCACCAGAAAGCAATATCTGGACGGGAGCATTCCCACCGGCTTCCAGCGCACGACGATTCTGGGTATCGAAGGCAGTTTCCCCATTTCCTCCAAGAAGATCAAAGTGATCCAATTCAGCATCGAGGAAGACAGCTGCAGAGAAGTCTCCGATTATCGCCACACCAGAGTCTATTATGCCGATCGTCTCGGCATGCCTCTGATCGAGACTGTGACCTATCCGGACATGCTTACCCCCTGGGAAGCGCAGGAAGCGGCGCAGAGCATACGTTTCATCGCCCGTAGCAGCGGCAGGGTCAGAGTCGGGATCGGTGCGGCAAGAGAAGACGTCAACGTCTCCATCACGGGCGGAACCCGAATCGAGATCAAGGGCGTCGCGCATATCAGCTGGATCCCCAAGCTCACTCACAATGAGGCATTCCGCCAGAAATCCCTGCTGGAGATTAAAGCGGAACTGGCAGAGCGCGGGCTTAAAGCGGACGAATGGAAGATCGATTCGACGGAGCTTGACCGCTCTGACTGGAAGGGTCTCAGCATGCTCAAAGGCGAGGAGAAGAAGGACTGGCATCTGATCGCGGTCAATCTCCCCGGCTTTGCGAATATCCTCAGCTTCTTTAACCAACCCGGACACAGTTTCTCCGATGAGATCGCTGACCGGCTCAAGGTCATCGCTTGCCTGGAACGCCCCAATATGTTCCATTCGGAAGAGCTGGTTCCGATGCTGGACGTGGCGGAATGGCAGAAGATCAGGGCTG
>DAOPZE010000166.1:0-4066 GCA_035353255.1 Candidatus Cloacimonadota bacterium | reverse complement strand
TCAAGAACGATCAGCATCAGCTTGGCAATGCCATTGATGCAGTATTCAAGAACACGACCGCAGAGATCGTCAGGCAATACATTATCGCTCATCCCGAAGAGTTCCCAGAGATACGAGGCATTGAGATGAACGTCTCATGGATACATATTGATACACGAAACTGGGATCACATGGTAAAGTTCTAAAATGACCGAAGAACGCAAACTACGACTCGTCACCGTCCGGCTGAGGCTGGCAGAGCAGAGGATCTCATCTCTGGAAGCTAAACCACAAGTAACCGGCGCCAACATATACATACAAGACACACAGCCTACTGACACAAATGACTGGGTGTGGATAGACACAAACGGAATTGACCTAATAAAATAGGAGAAAACATGGCAAACCTTAAACGAGTATTACTATCGGACGTCCAATGGTACGACGTCAGCACCGGAACATGGAAAGACGTCCAGGCGGTGTCACCCAGCACCGGAGAAACTGCAGTATCTCTGGGTGTGGGAGGATCCAAGGCGATCCTATACACCAACAACACACCGATCAATATGCCCACAGAGCTAACCCAAAGCATCAACTGGGCAGACTTCGAGATATACCTGGCAGCCGACACCCATTATTCAATCTTCGGAGCATCTCTGGGAAGAATCACTGTAGCCACCAAGTCACCGCTGCTGCGATACCACATCGAAACAACCGTATATACTACAGAAGACGTCGTCACGACGAACTCGACATGGCACTACATGATGACGAAAGCATCGTTTGCATCCAACGCCTTTACTGGTGCCGGAGGAACGTCGGCAGCCACCGATACCACGACCACCACGAGCATCAAGTTCTGGTTTCCGGCGATCACCGCAGGAATTACCAATGCTACAGCGGTCGCAGCCCAGGCAGCGCTACTGCAGACGATCAGCAATTGGAAGATCTACGTCCTACGCCCGGACGGTAGTACAAAGGAATACACCCCATCCAGCATAACCCTGGGATCCCCGGACCCCGGAACAGCCACGGACTACGGATCGGCCAAGATTAGCGTCTCGCTATCTGCCAGCATTAGCTACCCGACAGATGGGAGCTACGTGATTACGGTAGCGTTCACCAGCAACGACCAGGATCCGGCGTTCGCTATTGCCGGAAGCCAGGCGATTACTGCGAACGTGACGATGTACACCGGAAGCACACAGCAATACATTGTGTCGAGCGACAGCGACGTTTCTGTCACGATAGCGTTCGCCCAGGCATAATGAAGCTATCCGCCACGGGACGCACGGCAATAGCCAGCACCATGAACCGCTCCAGGACGAGAATATTCATCCCTGAGAAGGTGCAGATCACGGGATTACGATATGTCGTGCCATACCATCTTCTGAGATTCGCAGCCACGTCCGCCACATACTCCGTAACCGGAGCAGCGCAGGCGAACGTCACGCTGCGCTTTGGTGTTTCCAGCATTACAATTATAGAACCATTCTCTATGGCGTTGCTGGAGCACTACTACCAACTGGCTGCGGGACAACGCCAGGCAACGTCGCCAGGATCGGACAGACAGCTACTGGCAGTATCAAAACAGAATCCAGGCCAACTGAATCCGGATCAGCTCCTCAAGTACTTCGACGCCAAGGACCCCCAAAAGGAAATCGACGGATCGCTGATCATAAGACTGGCCGCAGGTAAACTAATCAACCAGAAAGACTACAAGCCCTAATCCAGTGCATCATCAAGAATACGCATCGCCTGGTCCTTCTTAGCATCGACCAGGCGAGCGTACGTCTGCGTCACCCGGACATCAGCATGACCCAGGAGCTTCGACACGGTGTAGATATCAATTCCCAAAGTCAAGCAGAGCGTAGCAAAGGTATGCCTGGCACAGTGAAAGGTGATGTGCTTCTCGATACCGGCGTCTGAGATCAATTTGTCCAGATGCTTCATCATCCTACGATGCCCCGGCAGCCTGAACGCCAGACCGTCATCATACCTAAGCAGGGTAAATACAGCAGAAGGCAGCAAAACACGCTCATACGAGCCGGTCTTCTTCATCTGATAGTACAGATACCCCTCACGGATATCGGACATCTGTAGCGCCTTTACGTCGCCCCAGCGTAATCCGGTATAGCATGAGAAGAGAAAGGCATTACGAATCTCGGAGGAAGGGAGCGCTTCAATTTTTCGGATCTCGTCCTGAGTCAAGAACTGGCGATCCACAGAGACCTTCTTCACGTGGATATCGGCAAAGGGATTCTCCCGCAATCATCAGGCCAGGGGTTCGAATCCCCTTAGCTCCACCAGGCTTTCAGGCATACCGAAGAAAATGCCGACCAACAAATGACCAACAAATGACAAAAAAGAGGCTCCCGAAAGGAAGCCTCTTTGCTGTTTACAAGGAATGGACATTTAGCCGGGAAGACCTGCCTTGTGCCTGATCTCGCTGTTGGTAGCAACACGGCGCTCTTCAGCCAGAGCAAGGAGATCAGAACGCTTAAAGCGGATCGTTTTACCGTCACCAATGTAGTGAAACGGTATTTTATGATTCTTGACTTTCTCATAGAGAGAGCCACGAGATACCTGCAGTAATTCAGCAGCCTGCTTGTACGTCAGGAACTCCGGACCGGACGGTGCCGGAACCGGCTGCGATAAGTGTACCGCCATAGCGGTGATCATAGAAAGGTAGCGCTGCAGGTGCAAGCTCATCGCCTGTGTGAGAGCAGCCGCTTCATCTGCAGCACCTTTCATCATGTCCAGTATCTGTTCGTTCGTCATATTCTAATACTCCATTTTCGATCATATCTCAACAACCTAAGCCAATGGTATGCCTCCACAGCGAGCGCAGCACCGGCATAGCCAACAACGGCAGCAGGGACAAGCAACAATACAAGCAGCATCTAAAACCCCTCGTCCATGAGCTTTTTGACAGCCAGGACATGGCGATAATGATACAGTTTAGTGACTCCATCCTCCAGATTCTTCCAGGCATGAGGAGACGTTCCCACCAACTCAGCCATAACCTCCAGATCATGCTGTCCCCGGAGCTTGCGAAGAGCAGCACAGGAGAGCTTCATGACCTTAACCAGTTCGGGATCCCTCTGCATCTCCGCATAGGACAACTTTTTCACGGGAGGTATCGGGACAGCCTTCTTAGCCTTTGGGACGGGAGCGGTCTTGGCAACCGGAGAGCGAACACCGTCGTTGAAGCGCATGATCTCCTTCCAGCCTCCACCCTTTTCTTTCTTCACCATGATAAAGACCATGTAAGTCAGCTTGGCGGCGGCGACCTTGAACTTGATGATTGCGTCTTCCCTGGGGAATCCCTTCACCTCGTGGACCTCGACAGGCGCAGCGGGATCCGCAGGGACGACCACGAAGTCCGGCAGGTAGGTACACTTGTCAGCGAGCAGAATCCGAAACGGCTCATAGTGAAACTCACGGATCTGACCGGAGGCACGAAGCACATCCAAATGCTTGGCGTAGTCCTCTTCCCAGTGTGAACTGTAGCTCATAGTCTGCACCCCATATGCATGGGATTGTTGACGCACCTGTCCGCATGCCGTTCACGACCTATATACGCACCGCACTCATGGCACTTCCCGGAGTCTCGTACAGGCACGGTAACCAGCGGATTCAATGACTCGTGCAGAATGATGGCGTATTTCTTGCTGATCTCGATGAGATCGGGGAGATAGCACATAGCGTCGTGATTGAAGCGGTTCTCGCTATCCACGCAATTCTGCACACGCTTCACGACCCCAAGCACGTACTCAAGTTCTTTCTGTGGTGTTTTGTGGATCATGAGCGTCCCTCCCCCATCAGGTACTGTCGCCAGCACTCTTTTATGTCTCTCTGATAGCCGACACAGCAGTTGTTTTGAAACTCTGGGTATATGTCTCTCGGACAATCATCATCCACATTCCAGATATGAATTATCGCCTTCTCCACCGCCTTCGTAAGGCGGGAGTTCTCGGATTCGAGAGAGGCGATGTACTCGTCTTTTATTAGCATATCATTAATTGCCGTTGCTATGGGCGTAAATCCTGCGTCTAATCCAGATTTGCGTTTTGCTTCATACTCA
>DAOPZE010000165.1:0-4260 GCA_035353255.1 Candidatus Cloacimonadota bacterium | reverse complement strand
ACCCACGGAGTGTGATAATCAACCCCTGGTTTATCTCAGATGGATAATGACGTCCAATACATCCGTGAACGGGAATACCGTTGCCAGCACAGGCACGAACCGTATCGATGATATCATCGTCACCGGAGTCTCCGGTAGTATTCCTGAACTTGTCGTGACGCCAGGCAACCTATCAGGCTTTACTTATATCGTGGGGAACGGACCCTCACCCGAACAATACTTTAGCCTTAGCGGAACCAATCTCAGTGCTAACGTAGTGATCACAGCACCGGTAGATTATGAGATATCTCAATTGACCGGAGCGGAGTTCGTACCCACCAATCCCATCAGCTTAGTTCCCGCAGCCGGCACACTTACAGCCACCAATATCAACGTTCGGCTCAAAGCCTTACTCACTGCAGGCTCTTATCCAGCGGAGAACATCAGTATCACTACCACCGGCGTCTCACAGTCCGTTGCCTGCTCCGGAAGCGTGACAACTCCGGTGATCTCCGTCTCCCAGACGTCTCTATCCGGCTTCACCTACATGCTGAGCATGGGACCCTCGGGAGAGCAGAGCTTTTCCGTCGGCGGAACCAATCTTTACAACGATCTGATCATCACCGCGCCTCTTCACTTCGAAGTTTCCACCGTTTCAGAAGGTGAATTCTCCCCGTCACTGGCGCTTACCCCTGTGGATAACATCGTACCGACCACAACGATCTACGTCCGGCTGAAGGCAGATCTGCCCCTCGGGACTTACAACACCGAGAATATTACCCTGAGTTCCACAGGCGCCTCCGACATGACCGTGACCTGCAGTGGTTCTGTCACGACCGGGACTTCACCCTCAGCGCCTGTCGCGACGGATGCGACAAACCTCACCCCGACAAGCTTTACGGCAAACTGGAACTCAACTGAGAATGCCGCAGGCTATCGTCTGGATGTTTATACCGGTTCAGCCAATGAAGCGACTGATTTGTTCATCTCCGAATACGTGGAAGGATCGAGCAACAACAAATATATCGAGCTTTTCAACGGCACAGGCGCGGCTGTCGATCTGAGCAATTATCAGCTCAAGCTGTTCGCCAACGGAGCAACAAATGCCACAAACACCGTATCACTGACCGGCACACTACAGGATGGAACCTGCGTCGTCTATAAGAACTCCTCAGCGACCCTGACCCTTCCCGCGGGAGTCACTGCCACAAACAGTACGGCTTGTAACTACAACGGAAATGACGCCGTAGCGCTTTACAAGATCTCGACCACTAGCTACGTCGATATATTCGGACGCATTGGTGAAGACCCATCAACTGCCTGGGGCACCGATCCCCTTATCACCCTGAATAAGACCCTTGTCCGCAAGAGCACGGTCATCAGCGGCGTCACGACCAATCCCACTGCAGGATTCCCGACTCTGGCGACGGAGTGGAACAGCTTCCCGATCGATACCGCCACCTACCTTGGTTCTCACACCATGGGAAGCCGATCGATCAGCTATGTGACAGGCTATCAGAATCTGAGCGTCGGAGACGTCACATCCTATCCTGTCAGCGGATTAGCTGAAGTGACGGACTATCATTATGTCGTGAGAGCGGTAAATACCTTCGGCACGAGCCTCAATTCCAACGAGATCGACGTCTCGACTCCATCGAGCACAGCGCCGGTCATCAACCTCACAGGAACCCTTAGCCCCTTCACTGCCACGGTTGGAACTCCTTCCGCCACTCAGAGTTATACTCTTTCCGGAGCTTTCCTCACGAGCTCCATCACCCTGATCATCCCCGCCGGATTTGAGGTTTCTACCAACGGAGGAACAAGCTATTTCACCAGCACGACCAGCGTACCTGCTTCCTTCAGCGGAACAGTCCTCGTGAGACTCACGGCAACCGCGAACGGAACCTACAGCGGGAGCATCGCTCACACCAGCGACGGAGCAATCACCGTCAATCTTACGGTCAGCGGAACCGTCACCGGAGGTCCGATCTCAGCTCCGACCGTTCAGGCAAGCGGAATCACAGGTTATCCCGCATTGACTTCGATCTCTCTCGAATGGACTCCCGGAAACGGTGAATACCGCATAGTCAAGATCAACACAGTCAATACCTTCACCGCCCCCACGGACGGCACAAGCCCCACAGCGAACACCGTCTATGCCGGTTCAGGTCAGCAAGTCGTCTATAACGGCGCGACCGAATTCGTCGAAGGCGATCCCTTCAACGGCTGCACAGTGACAAACCTCACACCCAATACGACTTACTGGTTCAGGATCTACGATTACAACGGCACGGCGACCGAGACCCGTTTCCTCACCACTACCGCGACCAATAATCCCAAATCAGTCACGACCAGCACTTCCTCTGGTTCCGGATACTATTCCACGATCTATGGAACGGGAACGACCCTGAAAACCCTGCTGCACACGCTGATCAAGGGCACTCACACCACCCAGTATTCCTATGACGGTCTCAAGACGCAGCTGCCCTACACCGATGAAGACCCGGCAAATTCCAACAACCTCATCGAGATATACACAGGCTGGAGTATACCCAAAGCCGATTTCGGCTCCGGAACCACAGACTGGAACAGAGAACATACATGGAGCAAGAGCCACGGCAACTTCGGAGACGTCGCTCCTGCCGGTACTGATCTGCATCACCTCCGTCCCTGCGATGCCACTGTCAATTCCCGAAAGAACAACAAGGACTTCGATGCCGGTGGCACTGCTTACACCGATGCTTCGCCACCTTCGGGGTATACAGGCACGACAGGCTGTTTCGACACCGCAAACACCTGGGAACCCAGAGATGCCGATAAAGGCGATGTTGCCCGCATGATCATGTATATGGCTGTCCGTTATGACGGCGATGATTCCAATTTCACCACGAATCTGGAGCTGGTGGACTACACCTATTCGGACGCAGGAACCTACCAGCCTTATTATGGAAAGCTCTCGACCCTGCTGCAATGGCATGTTCAGGACCCGCCTGATGCCTGGGAAGTTCGCCGCAACAACCGTATAGCCGAACGCCAGGGTAACCGCAATCCCTTCATCGATATGCCCGGTTATGCCGCAAGGATCTGGACGCCCTGTCCGATATCGAACACGAACATCACGACGACGAGCTTCACCGGAAACTGGAGTACCCCGATATCCGCGACGGATTATTATCTGCAGGTCGCCGCTGACAGCCTCTTCACCAACCCTGTCGCCGGATATAACAATCTGGATGTCAATCTCGTCACCAGCTATGGCATCACCGGTCTAACCCCCGGAGCGACATACTATTACCGTCTGAGATCATTCTTCATCGACGGCTATAGCATGTATTCGCCCTATCTGGCAGTGACACTTTCCCAACCCGTCGTGGCAACCGCGACGATCACGCCTTCGCAAGCTCTGGAAGAGATCAATCTTGCCGGATCGACCTTGGTCCTGATGCTGCAGAATACGACCTTTACCGATGCCGGTCTCAGCCTTGGCAATTTCAGCCTGAATAACGCTCCTGCGGGCTTGAGCATCTCCAACGTCAGCTATGTGAATTCCACGACGGCAATCCTCACTCTGGCTTTCACAGGCGCTGATTTTGACAACAACGTCACCGGCTTCAGCGTGACGGTGGCTGATGCCGAGATCGCTGTCAGCAACAATCTGACCACTGCCGTGATCAGTATCATCGCGCACGTCGAAGGGATCGCCTCGATCGCCCTCGAAGGAAGCCTTATCCGCCTGACGATCACGCCTGTGACAGGAGCGGCAAGCTATCGGATCTTCGCCTCGACGAACCCCTATGGAGTTTACAGCGAGGTGAGCGGTTCCGGAACGTTCGATCCGGGTAGTCCGAACATCTGGAGGCTGAGCGCTACCTTGAATGAGAGACGCTTCTTCAAGGTCTCCGCGATCAGGAACTAACCCCAAAGCTACCTTGCGGGTAAATCCCTAAAACCCGCTCTGATAATAGTGACTGCCGGATTCATATCCGGCAGTCATTTCTTTTTTTGATCTCCTTTTTCCCTTTAGAGGAATCCCCCGATCTTCACCTTTTCCCCCCTCAAGACCCACTATAAACATCACTAACAATTCTCTAATCATTCCCTAATCATTCCCTAATCCGATTAGGGAATGATTAGGGAATGATTAGGGGATCATTAGAGATGTGTCGCAGGGATCTATAGGGAAGTAGAGATGAATTATAAGCATTACTAATAAATCTCAGTGGTTGTTCAGCGGAAATAATTATAGTGGAGTCCGATCAAAACCGGTGGGTGGATAGGAGG
>DAOPZE010000164.1:1454-4268 GCA_035353255.1 Candidatus Cloacimonadota bacterium | reverse complement strand
ATGCTGCAGAACCACTACCACGGCTCAGGAGCATTCTTTGACCGGTTCGACGTGAAGTACATCGGGACCGGCGAAGGCGCTCAGGCGTTCGGCTGGGGGATCTACGTGTCAGAGCGGAAAGGTGTGGCGGAAGACTATGCCGAAAGGGTCGGTGGAAAAAACAACAACCTAGTACTAACCATTGGGAACAACGAGTACAATCTCAGCGACTTCAATAACTGGTTTATTGATGATGACGCCATCCCAGAAAAAGACTTCCCGTTAGAGGCAAGCCAACTAATGATAGACCTTTTACACGAGGCTAAAGACTGGGGAGGAAATACATCAGGAACGCTACAGGGGGACTTTGAGATCATTCAAAGCTATCATAACTTCCATACTGTAGCAATAGCAAAAGCAATCGAGGGATTTATCGATATCGAGCAGTTAGGATTCAGCCTTGACGTAGACTGGAACCCGATGCAGCTACCTGACCATGTAATACCAATAGAAGATCAAGACGAATACTTTGAATACTGGAGATACCCAGAACACTACTTCGAGCCTATACGAAAGACGAAAGCCAACATTGAGAGAGCGCTAAAACTAATCGACCGATCAGCATATTACTTTGAAACTATTGTGGGAGAGTACGTAAATGCAGAAAGCAATGCCGAACTTGGGGGAAAGTTAATAGACCAGATCAACTATGACATACAAAGTGCGAAGGCACTACACAACTATGTCCAAGAAAAGAACGTTCAGATTAAGTTAGGTGAAGGCAATCGCAACCTCTACACGCTGAACGTTTGGGAAAACCACACCGAGGACACGCTGGACTGGTTCGGGAAGCCGACAGAGGAACAGATAAACAAAATCAACGCAGCACTACTCACAAGAAAGGGCAAAGAAAGCGATCTCGCCAAGTTTGAGATAGTGGATGGGGCAGTTTATGCCGTAGACAGAAAACTCGGAATACGGGTAAGCATGACGGACGGAAGAGAGATCTACTTAACGCTTAAAACAGCCGTCACAAGAACAGCCCAGAGGACGTCAGAATTCCTTCTCCGTGCAGGGATCGATGGGATCAAATACCCGGTTAACGCAACGTCCGGTGGTACCGGAGAGAAGGGATTCAATTACGTGATATTCGACGCAGATCAGATCACGATCACGAATCACGTTCGCTACAAGATGCTCAACGAGGATCTCGCTGCCCGGCTCAAGGCTGCGCAGGAACGTCTCACCCGGACGCACCGGGACCCGATAGCCATAGCTGAAGAGGTCGCCGAAGAGATGGGACTCGAACCAGCCCAGGTCAAAGAGAAGCTCGGCATCAAGATCAAGGCAGCCTACCGTGAAGGCGAAGCGAAGGTAAGAGAAGCGATGGCTGCGATGGCGATTGCTACCTTCGACGAATACGTCGCTACAAACAAGCCTGAAGAGACTGACAGATCAGATCTGGTCTTCCACCAGGATGAAGCCGAAGAGATTGCTGCGGCGATGGGAATGACCCAGGAAGAAGCGGAGAGCCTCGGCGCCGACGGATACACCTACTACCTGCAGGGACTGAATATGTACGCCTACGGCAACGGTCTCATGCACCAACTCGTTAGCATCCGGGAGAAAAACGACGAGAACCGAGCCAAAGGCATTGTCGATCTACAGGCGCAACAGGATGAAGAGCGCCTCATGAGCATGGCAGGCAGAGCAGCGATTCAGTACCGGCACATGCTTAACAACGCAGGCAGACTCCTGAGCCATGCCCGGAAAGAGAAATCAGCACAACTGAAGAACTTTACCATCCTGGCTGCCGTCATGGAAGAGGATCAGATGCGCCTTTATCGTGATATCGCTGCGATGCAAGCAGAGCAAAAAGAACTGCAGGTGTCTCTGGACCAAATGGATGAAATGATCAGCGACTTGGAAAAGCAATACGCCGAACTGGTTGAGATCATTTCCCGCACCATGTCCAGACAGAAGATTACCGGCGAGAACGCTCTGCAGCAACAGGCTGAGAAGATCAAGGAACAACTTGACACCAGCAAGGCAAAGCGAGACGAGATGGTGAGACGCATGGCGCTCCTGAATCAAGGCATGACCGATCTGATCGAGAAGGCGAAGATCAACGAAGAACAGCAGGCGGAGATCGAGAAGGTAATCAAGCCGAAAGATGGAAAGAAACCGAAGAAGCCTCCCAAAATCACCGAGATCAAGCTGGTCAAACCGACCGCCTGGGATATATCCAGAGCCATCTTCTATCAGAACATACTCAGCTCCCCGGCGACACACGCCAGGAACATCGTGGGCAACGAAACCAACATGGCATTGGAAGGTCTTGTGAACATCGTGACCGGCAGGGAATTCAAGTCTGTACTGAGAACGATCACGGACGTCAAAGCCGGATACAGAGCGTTCAAGGATGTGATGCACGACAGAAAGCCGTCGGTCGACGACAAGATGGAGAGCAGAGCCTTCCAGGACGCAAACGAATACATGACCAAGTACGACACGAAGGGGTCGATGCAGGGGAAGCTGATGAAGCAATGCTCGTACATTACCAGGCTGCTGGCTGCTGAAGACGCCTTTTTCTACCGCAGAGGATTCGGTGCGCAGCTCGTGAGCTTGGCGATCTACGAATCCAGACGCACCGGCGTCAGTGTCGAAAGCCTCATGGCAGAGCCTACGTTAGAGATGCTCACGCAGATCCGTTACGAGGCAAAGCGAGCAACCTTTAACTACGACCCGGAAGGAATCCTGGGAGCGCTGGTGAAAGGTATCGAGACCAGCTTCGGGATACTCGACCAATTCGGCGTCCCCGGAAAAGCCGCAGCG
>DAOPZE010000164.1:0-1354 GCA_035353255.1 Candidatus Cloacimonadota bacterium | reverse complement strand
CTCGCCAGAGCCACACTGGGGACCATTGGTATGGTGCTGATGCAGATACTCCTGAAGGGACTGATCTCCGGAGGCGGACCCAGGGATCCTGAAGAGCGCAAGCAGCTCACCGAAGCCGGATGGAAACCATACTCGATCAACATCAACGGATACTGGATCCCGTATGCCATGCTCCCGATATCCCCCAGCCTGGCAGCCATCGCCAATTACAACGAGGCTCAGATCTATGGAGACCCAAAAGCCCCCGTGAGCGCCGAAGACAAACTTTCCTCGGCTCTGATCGGCATAGCCAACACCATACTCGATAAGAGCTTTCTAAGCAACGTGAGCAGCCTCCTGAACGCCGTAACCCGTGGAGACAAGAAGTACTTCAAACGGACCGTCGGGAATACGCCTGGGACATTCCTATCGCCGAACCTGTTCCGCTTCGTCAGCGACTCATTCTACAGAGACGCACACGCCCCGGAGACTACCATCCAGTTTGCGATATACAACCTCAGACCGTACACCGTCCCCTGGCTGCGCAAGAGCGTGCCTCTACAAATCAATGCATACGGAGAGACAACCATCAGACCGTACCCGTGGGAAGGCGTGATCGGATCACCCGTAGAGAACGATGAGCCAATCTGGGTAGCCGACAAGAACAATCCGCCTGTCGATATCAGAGAAGTGATCACTGCCATACACAACTCCGGACACAAAGTCCCCGGCGTCACCAACTACAAGATCAAGGTTCGGGACGAGGATGGCAACACCCCGGCAGGATACATTCAGCTCACAGGATTTGACAAGAACACCTACCAGAAATTAAGAGGGAAAGAGATCACCATGTACCTGCTGGACTACAAGAAAGACATACTCTATAGCACGTCACCCACAGCCACGTCAGACGACGAGGAATGGCTGCAAAACACACTAAGCTATCAGATAGGCGCAAACGCCACTAAGAACGCCAAAGCAGAGATCAGAGAACTCTGGGACGCAGGCAAACTGCACAACCAGAAGAAGTACAAAGTTTACGAAGATTAAGGAGATACCATGTACCCACCCGCACAAGAATCCGTCGCACTACCCAGAAAGCAGGCTGACAGAAACTCATTGTCCGCTGCCCCATACACCGCAGACTTCACTGAAGCAAAAGGTTTTCAACTGAACGTAGCGTCCAAGCTCCTGAAGGTAAAGCTCGCCGAGGATGCCGCGGGCGTGGTCAGCTATTACATCCAGGGCGTCCAGTACATGGGGGCGGTGGTAAATGTCCTGACCTCAGCCGGTGCTAAGCTCACCGACGGTGACGTGACCATCCTGTATTAGGAGATGAGATGAGTAGATTTGGATGGGGCTGGGGGAAGCTCGG
>DAOPZE010000163.1:0-4348 GCA_035353255.1 Candidatus Cloacimonadota bacterium | reverse complement strand
CCTATCCCCTCTCTATCATCTTATGTCATGACGTAAGATGATAGAGAGGGGATAGGGAGATGATGGGGTGAAATCAGCCGGATAATCGGGTGGGGAACAGGAGTTCTAAGCGAACATGATGAAAATATCTTGACATCTAATTTGAAAGATAGGCATTTGGACAGGTAAATATGTTTTATAACTGAGGTTTGATTGAAAAGGTTGAGCTTATTCTTTGTCATCTGTGCGAGTCTTGTGCTTGGGAGCTGCCGTGTCGTCGGCAACGTCGTCACACATCAATTTCGGAACGATAGTATGCAACAGCATTCGACGAACCTGACAAATCCGTTGTACGCGGATCTGGATAACGACGGTGTGGACGAAATGGTCGCTATCGAGAACAACGGTGCGAGTTATCATGCGGTTCTGGTCTTTGATCTCACGGGGAAGCGGATCTCCCAAATCAATTTACCGTATCAAATCAATGCTCTGAGGATACTCAGTGATCCCAGAGACAATAAAGCCTGGCTGTTCTATAGTTTCAACGATGGAGAAAGCACTCGTCTGATGGCATCGCACTACACCTGGGGGAGGGAATCCAAACGCGAGGACAAGGTGTTTGCCTCGATCCCCAGAATTTTCCACGAAGGGGAGAGGAAGAGCGTTGACTGGAACGGGCAGATCTATCCGGAATTCATAACCGATATCAACGGTGATGGCAAGATGGAACTTGTGGCTCGGGGACTCTGCGGCTTTCAGGCGAATCCGCGCGGTGTGTTTGCCTTCGATTTTGAGAAAGGTGGGCTGGTCTGGTATTTCCGGACAGCATCGAACGTCAACTCCTTGTTCTTTGACGATCTGAACGGAGACGGGAAGAAGGAATTCATCTTTTCGACCTTTGCCTTCAAGAATACGGAAGAAGTCGTCAACGGCATAGATGACATGAACGGCTACATCGGGATCCTCAATCCTGCCGGAAAGCTAATCTATAGAGAGATGCAGTTTCCCGGCTATGGAGAGACCACTCTTGATCTCAAAGAGAATCCCCATTCAGGGATAATTGATATCTATAGAGTCATCAGTACCTGGGGTCCCGCGCTGGTCAAGAACTCGGTCTCGATCCTGAATTACAACGGGAAAAAGCTGGTCACCAGGAAAAGCAGCGAAATGACGGATACACTCCAGCGGCTGGCGATGGTGGGAATTCTCAAACCCTGGGATAAAGAGGGGAACAAGAGGATCTTTCTGCACACCAAGGCAAAAGGACTTCTGGTCTTGGATGAGAATCTCGTGCCGGTCAAGCATCAGATCAATACCTTCATCAAATACGTCTGGGACGTCAAGGACATAGATCAGGACGGAAACAGCGAGATCCTTCTGGAGACGGAAGACGGCTATTTCATGGTGTTGAATAGTGATCTGCATGTCAAAGCGAAGATCAAGACCCCGGAACCTGAAGAAGCAAATATGCAGCTTCAGACCTTCAATCCGGGCTTTGGCAAGGATCTGCAGATCTCGCTGAACAGCCCTAAAGCCAGGTATCATTATTCCATCATCCCCTATCCTATTTACAAGCTTGTATGGGATACGATCAAACATTACGCTCTCTATATAGGACTGCTGTTCCTGCTCACAGCCCTGCTGGTCATGAGGCAATTCTACAAGATGGTCCAAGTCAATAAAACCGCGACCAAATACCTGGATGTGGGTTTCATGACCGTCAAGCATCAGGATAAGATCACTTTTGCCAATTCCTATATCCGCAGGTTGTTACAGGAGAATATCGAAGCTGAGAACTTCGGGGAGCTTATCTCTCTGAAACAGTATATGAGCCCTATCTATAAGGCTCTGGTGGATCTGGTTCATTCCCGGGAAAGATCATTCACTCTGACAACGAGAATGAGCATCGGCAAGCTTGACGGTGAGTTCAAGGTCTCGATCACGCGGTTGACAAAAATTCCCCTAAGGCACGTGATAATCGTCACTCCTGTCTATATCCCGCAGGATAGTGACAAAGACAAGCTGGAATGGGCGGATACAGCCCGCAGGCTTTCGCATAACGTGCGGCGTCATATCACAAACGTGATCCTGGCGCTCGAACCCCTGGAAAAAGGCGGTACGGAAAGCAAATCTGCCCAGCACTATATAAATCTGATCAGAAGCGAAATGGAAGCGATCCGGGTCTTTACCCATTCCTTCCAGAGATTTACCGAGCTCAAGGATTATGAGCTCAAACTCCAGGATATCCTGCCCTCGGTGGAGCATTGCCTCGCACACGCGGCGATCCCGGATAACATCAAACTGATCAAGAACTGGAATCTGAGCTCTGTGCCGGCATTGATCGAACCGATCAGATTTGAGGAGGCGCTGAATAATATCGTGACCAACGCGCTCGAAGCGATGCTGAGCGGGGGTGTTTTGCACATCACCGTGAAGAGATTCATGGGTCATGAGGGGAACGGCAACACTCAGAATGTCCTGGTGGAAATCGAAGACAGTGGCTATGGCATCCCTCAGATCTATATGGAAAGCATCTATAAACCGTTCTTTACGACCAAACAATCGGGAACCGGTATCGGGATCCCGGAGACCGTCAAGATCATTGAATCCATGCGTGGCAACGTTCAAATCCAATCCGAGGAAGGTGCCGGGACGACCGTTTCGCTCTGGCTCCAGGGGGAAATATGAAAGATGTAAGAATCCTGATCGCTGATGATGATATCAATTTCTGCATGCTGGCTTCAGACCTTCTGATCAGCGAGGGCTTTACCGTCCAGATCGCCCACAATATGAGTGACGCGCTTTCCAGCCTTGCCGTGACGCGCTTTGACATTCTGATGCTGGATATGTGTTTCCCGACTCTGAAAGAGGGCTTTAGTCTGCTAGACGACGTCCGGGAGCTGTATCCGCGGGTGATCGTGCTGATGATCTCCGGTTCCGGGCATATTCCCGACGCGGTGACGGCGATCAAGAACGGGGCTTTTGACTTTATCGAAAAGCCGATCACGCCGGATTACATCCGTCTGAGGATCCGCAATCTTGCCGCTTTCATCAAATCCCGTAAGGTGGCGGACGATCTGGCAAAAACGGCTATCGGGATGGTCGGAGATTCCATGGCGATGCGCAAGGTCTTCGACAATATCATCCGAGCCGGGGAATATTCGACGCCGGTTCTGATCACGGGGGAGACCGGAGTCGGCAAGGAGCTTGCCGCGCATGCCATCCATCGCCTCAGCCGCTATGGGGATAAATCCATGGTTTGCATAAACTGCGCTTCGATCCCCAAGGATCTGTTCGAGAGCGAACTGTTCGGACACGAGATGGGTGCCTTCACCGGCGCGGTCAAGAACAGAAAAGGCTATTTCGAATTTGCCGAAGATAATACGATCTTTCTGGATGAGATCAGCGAAATGCCTGTTTCTGCCCAGGCAAAACTCCTGCGCGTCATCTCCGAAGGCGAGATCCAGAAGGTCGGTGGCAAGGTCAAAAAGGTCAATACCAGGATCATTGCCGCGACGAACCGTGAGATCGGCGAATTGCTTGACTCTCAGACCTTCAGGCAAGACCTCTACTACCGGCTGAATTCGATCAATATCCATATTCCGCCCCTGAGAGAGAGGAAGGATGATATCCCAGCCCTGGCGACATACTTTATCTCGGAATTCTGCAATGCCAATCATCTCCCGCCTCTGACCATATCCTTCCAGGCGTTGAACTGGCTCTACGAACAGCCCTGGAAGGGGAATGCCAGAGAACTGCGCAGCGTGATTGAGAGGGGTGTAATTTTTGCCAATAACGATCACCTCACGATCAGCGACCTCACCAGCAGCGCGGAAGTCATGGATCATCCTCTTAATTCCCAGGGGCAAACCCTGAAAGTTGCTCTGCATAACTACGAAAAGTCGTACATAGAATTCTGTCTGAGAGAACATAACGGAAACGTCACCAAAACCGCGGAAGTTCTGGGGATAGACAAATCCAACCTCTTTAAAAAGATCAACCATTACGGGATAAGCACGAAACAAGCAGACTAAGTCAACATTACACCATGGCAATAATTACACCCTGAGCGGTAAGAGCTTCAAGCGTATCTAGCCATCTATCAACAAGTTGAAACAATACACACGATTGGCACTCCATTTGCAACTATTCTCCCCGTCTGTTCTGAGGTGATGCATTGTTTTTGGTGGATCAGCCCGAACAGTGGAGATATTCAGTAGGTAAAATATAGGGGCTTCTCTGGATGGTCTGGGTCGGATACTTAATGACTCACGTTTTTTAGGGTGTAGGCTGAAATGTAGGGGCAAAGAAGGTCTAAAGACAATGGTCACAAACCCGGAGAGCGGTTGCTGCTCCGGGTTTTGTTTTT
>DAOPZE010000162.1:0-4348 GCA_035353255.1 Candidatus Cloacimonadota bacterium | reverse complement strand
ATCCTCTCTCTATCATCTTACGTCATGACGTAAGATGATAGAGAGAGGATAGCCGTAAGATCGGGAAATGAGAAACACCTACGATCCGGGGAAAGCGGGTCGCCAACTGATATTTCTCTTGTCAGAATTGAATGAAGTCCACAGATTGGCAACAGAAAGAAAATAAACAAAGATAAAGGTGTCAATAATGAAGAAAGTTCTTATTCTGCTGTCACTTGTGATGTGTCTCACCCTGTTGTCCGGAATTGATGGACATCCTGCTCAGATGTCTGCCTGTTCGGAATCCGGACGCCTGACCGTGGGCGATGTTCTTGACCAGGTTTATATCCGCCTGAACCGCCTGGAAAAAACTGCCGTGCCGATGCTCGATACCGATACCGCTGACGAGATCTCCCAATTGATGACAGAGATCCACGCTCTGCTGGAGATCCTGCCCAAGGATACTCTGCTCAATCCTGATTGCCAGGGTGAAGGCTGTGACATGTCCGCCGAGAAACCCTCTGCGGAAAAGCCTTTGGAGCCTGGTTCGAAAGATACCGGATCCTCAGGTTCCAAGCTTAAACCCCGCCTTAGTCCCGTGCCGGATAGATATCCCATTACCGATGACGATTTCTATCTGCTGGTCAGCGAACTGAAGCAGGAACCGCTCCGCAAAGGAAGACTGGCTTTGATGCAGACCAGCTCCGTGACCAACCGTTACAGTGTCGAACAGATAGTGATCCTGCTCCAGAACTGCCTGATCTTCGATTCAGACCGTCTGGAAGCGCTTGGGAATCTCTATCCCGCTTGCCTTGACCCGGAGAATAATTACCTTATACTGGAGTGTTTTAAGACCGACGAAGCCAAAGTCAAAGCCGAAGAGATGATGCAAGAATAGGGTGCGATAATCCCGGAGGGACAGGATTTCATAGCCCGGGGTGGAGCGACCGAAGGGAGCGTAACCCCGGGGAAAGGCGTCCCTTACCAGGATTCCCCTAGTCCCGGAGGGACGGCACTGCCGCCGGGATACCTGATTTGAACAATGAAAAGTTCAGGGAGATACGATGAAACTTTATGAGATCATGCAGGCAATTGAGGGCTTTGCGCCTCTCGCGACCGCCATGCCCTGGGACAATGTCGGACTTCTGGTCGGTGATCCCGGTTCCGAGATCGAAAAGGTCTTTGTCAGCCTCGATCTGACCCCTCAGACTCTGGAAGGCGCTCTCACATGTGGAGCGCAATTGATCCTTACGCATCATCCGATCTGGCTTCAAGGGATCAAGCGGCTCAACGATCCCCTCATCATGAAGCTGATCTCGGCAGGCATCGCTCTCGTTGCTCTGCACACCAATCTCGATGTCGCGGAGAAGAGCGTCAACCATGCGCTGGCAGAAGCTTTGGAACTGAAGCCTCTACGCTTCCTCAGCGACGAAAGCGGGAACAAACGGTATCGTTTGGTCGTCACTACTCCGGAGCATGCGCGGGATCAGATACGTGAAGCGGCATTTAATGCCGGCGCTGGAAGGATCGGGCATTACGATAATTGCATGTCATCCTTTGAGGTTCACGGAGGATTCCGTCCGGGTGAAGGCTCCAATCCTGCCTTGGGTAAGCGTGGTGTTCGGCATCTCGCGGATGAGATCAGGCTGGAATTCAGCGTGGATAAGGTCAATCTCTCCGCCTGCGTGGACAAGATCGTTTCCGTGCATCCCTTTGAAGCGCCGGATATCTATTGGCACGAGATCTCGGACAAAGGCTCGGTCTTTGGGCTGGGACTCATCTGCGAAAGCGCTAACGCTCTAACCCTGAAACAACTGGCAGAACATACCAAAGATAAGCTGGGAATTCCCTTCATGCGTTATTGGACGGCAGGATTCGCGGATGACTTCCCGATCAGGAGCATTGCGATCTGTGGCGGTGCGGGGAGTTCACTGATCAAGACCGCAGAACGCCAGGCTGAGATCATCATCACCGGAGACATCAGCTATCATTACCTGCTGGACAGCAAGATCCCTATTCTCGACGCGGGACATTTTTATACTGAGTATCCCGCGCTCAGGCTAATGGCGAAAAAGATCAACGAGCTTGGTTTGGAGACGGATATCCTGCCACAAGCAGGGCATGAGTTTTCGCTGTATAACAGGATGGTCTGAGCCGGGCATGATATACCGCCGGGATCGGGTTGGCAAGAGAAGGTAATCCTGTGTCTTGCCTTGTCCGTGGCAAAAGCGAATCTACCCGGCATCCCGTTCCTTGATCATTACTTATCTGTTTCTGGTGATGATTCAGTGTTTAGCTCTCGACTTTGGCAAGAATCCTGTCAACCGCGCTTTGTAGTATCTCAGCGTTAGTTGTTTTGCCAAAATCGTAGATGTAGGGCCTGCCCTTGTCGCTGGCTATCCCGATATTGGGATCGAGCTCGAGTTCCGCCAGAAGGTCGATGCTTTTCTCGAATATCAGCACTTCCAGCTTGTTTCCCTGGAATATAGCGGTTTGTTCTCCGCAATGAGGACAGACGAAGTATTTCATGTTTTCGATGATCCCAAGGATCGGGACCTTGAGTTGCTCAGCGAACGAGACGCTCTTGCGGACATCGATCAGTGCCAAATCCTGAGGCGTCGTGACGATAACCGCACCGTCAACCTTTCCCAGTGTCTGGATCACGGAAAGGGGTTCATCTCCCGTTCCGGGAGGGCAATCCACGATCAGGTAATCCAAGGGTGGCCACTCGAAATCCGAGAAGAATTGCTTGATCAGTGCCATCTTCAGGGGACCGCGCCAGATCAAGGCGCTATTCTCTGAGGACAGCATCGAAGCAACCGAAAGAACGTGAATGTTATTCAGGACCATGATGGGCATAGGTTTCCCGCTCTGTTGATGCTCAGGCAGTGGTACTCCCTCGATCCCGGTAAGTTTCGCGATCGAAGGTCCGTGAATATCCGCATCGAGCAGACCAACGGTCTTGCCTTGCAATGCCAGACCATAAGCGAGATTCACGGAGATGAAGCTCTTGCCGACGCCGCCCTTGCCGCTCATGACCATGATCCTGTGTGTGATTCTATCGAGGTTTGTTTTTGTTTGCAGATCTTTGTTGTCTTCCATCAGGATTTATTCTCCAGTTGTTTATTTACCCAATTCAGTTGTTCTTCTAACTCATGTTTGCGGGTTCTGAGCCCATCTTCCGTGTAAGGGTAGATCGGAGTATTCGCTGTAAGATCGGACTGAACTTGCATTCCAGCTCCCCGCAGACGATGTCTGAAACCGTTTCCGTGATTGTCTGAAAAGCATCTTCCCCTTCCCCGGGGTCCTGTTCCGTCATGATTTGGCATTTGTATCTCCTTGTAGAAGTTGATTAGTTCATCGGCATCGCCGGCATCTGCGGCAACCGCTCATGAAACAAGCGTTCAGATCCACAAGCTGACTGGAATGGCAATGGGGACAGGAAGGTCCTCCATCCGAGGGTGGATCTTGGAGAGTGAATTTGCTCGAACAGGCTTCACAGTACCAGTGTGACCCGTTCAGCGAGACACTGCCACCCTCGATCAGCAGACTCCTGCCCTCGACAAGCGCAAGGGAGAGCTTCTGCCTGGCACTCTCATAAATGCGCGTGAAGGTCGGACGGGAGACGTTCATCGCGGTGGCTGCCTGTTCGTGGTTCTTACGCTCATAGTCGATCAGACGCAGTGCCTCATATTCTTCCAGATTGAGGCTGACCGCCTGACGTAAATTGGCTCGCATCCAGATCGGACGAAAGCCTTTGATGATAGGCAGATCACCCAGATTACGAAGGACTTTCAGCCGTGGCATATCTCTGTTCCCGAAGCTAAGCTTTCTCTATGAGTCAGTCGTGATGCGAATGGTCGCATTGAGTCGCGCCGGAGGGCAGCTCATTGTTCACGAACATCTCAACCAGCTTCCGGAGAGGTAAGCCGGGAAGCCCTTTGTAGATACTGATCCCACTGGCAAGGCAAAGTTCCTGCGCGGGAGCACCCATACCCCCGGCAATGAGAACTTCACAACCGAAGCTCTTGAGGAAGCTGATGTGCTGACCGTGTTCATGCGCCGGAGGAGTGTGCTGCTCACCCCCGCTGATCTGACCGTCTTGAACCTGGTATATCGCGAATTTCTCGCAATGTCCAAAGTGCGGACTCAGGCTTTCACCAATAACTGGTATCGCAATTGTCATTGTCATGTTATCTCCTTAATATACAGCTCATTAATCTTCTGTCTAGAATATCTGATTCGAGCATATGCTCATTTTAAGGATGGCATGGTTCTTGTCAATCAGAAAATGCACACAAGACCATATCATGGGTGCAAACCCTCACTTAAAACTTCAAATTGCTCTCACTTGGACAATTGAAGGTAT
>DAOPZE010000161.1:0-4472 GCA_035353255.1 Candidatus Cloacimonadota bacterium | reverse complement strand
CTTTCACCGCCACTACACCCTTGAACTATAGTACCCACTACTATTGGAAGGTTGTTGCTTACAATCTCTCCGGTGGTTCAACAGGGAACACGGTACGCAGTTTTGATACTATGGCAGATCCTACGATCTATACCATGCCCTGGCTGGAAGATTTCGGAACAACCGGAACAACCTTCCCGCCTGCTAATTGGACAAGATGGTCCGGCGTACTCGCCTCTCCATCCACCCTTATTTCCAACACCAGCTACTGGGTCCAGGATAAATGGGTAAATGATACCGTAGCCCTTCCGGTAAATTTCTCAGCCAGGATGAATATCTATACCACTTCCCGCTATGGCTGGATCATGTCCCCCCCCATCCAGATGCCCGGAGCAGGATATCAACTTGAGTTAGACATCGGACTTACTGATTATGGCGCGGCAGCTCCTATCACCGCGGATGTCAACGGAACCACCGGTGTTGATGATAAGTTTATAATCCTCATAGGTGACGGAACTACCTGGAGCCCGGCGAACGTAGTGCGTCAATATGACAATGCCGGTTCACCCTATGTGTACAACAACGTTTCCTACACAGGTGATCACCTGACCTTCCCTCTGGATGCCTACACCGGAATCAAATACATCGCTTTCTATGGAGAGTCAACCATTAGTAACGCGGATAATGACTTCTTCGTGGATAACGTGATGATCCGTCAGACTCCCGCCGGAGCACCGGAACACGTAACCCTGGAAAGTCCAGTTGATGGAACCTCTGTGGTAGATCCCAACAACGCAATCCTCAGTTGGGCAGCGTCTCTCACCGGCGGAACTCCCGCATATTACGAAGTCTATGTCGGCTCGGATCCAATCGATCCTGCAACCAGCTATTATGGCGAGTATTTCTACGAGTCAACCGGAACGAGCTTCAATCTCTCTGCTCAAACGGATATAGATCTGGGTTACAATACGACTTGGTACTGGGCTGTTCTTCCCTTCAATTCAGGTGGTTTGAGTCCTGATCCCCTTGATCACAACTTCATGGTCTTCGATTTCACGACCCTGCCTGATCCCACGATCACCGTTCTGCCACACAATGAGTACTTCGACACTGTCACGGCACCCGCGTTGCCCTGGGGCTGGAGTTCATATATAAACTCCACGGTCACAACCGGCTACGTCAATACCTTCAATTCCAGTTCTTACGCCGTCAGTACTCCGAACAGCGTCAGACTGTATAATTCGACGGACACAGCCGCGACAGTGATGTTGATCACTCCTGATTTTACAACGCCTCTGAGCAATCTCAAGGTCAGGTTCTACGCTCGTACCAGCACAGCCGGAGATAACCTGCTGGTTGGCTCCGTAGATCCCACTACGCACGTCTTTACGCAGGTAGGCGTGATCTCAGCTCTCACGACAACGCATACCCAGTATGAAGTTCTCTTCACAAGTTATGTCGGAACCGATACCTTCATCGCCTTCAAGCATGGCGGAGGTACTTCCTCCAGGACAATCTATATCGATAACGTCGAGTTTATCGAATTGGTCGATAACGACCTTGCGGCTACTGCGATAACCGGGCCAGGGTATGGTATCGTCGGGACTCCGCTACAGTTTGACGTGACGGTAAAGAATGAAGGCTTGGTCGCGCAGAATGCCTACAATATCCATCTCAAACGTTATGGTGACGACCGCCTGATATCAATGCCTGTCAATACCCCGATCGCACCTGGTGCCACCGCGACCTATACGATCTCCTGGACGCCGACTCCGGCTCAGAATGGTACCTTTGAGCTTGTGGGAGAGGTGGAACTGACCGGTGATTCGACTGCGGGCAACAATGAGACTGTTCCTAAAACAGTTTATGTCGCCCCGACGACCGTCAGCGTCCTTTCCGTCGGCGATCCCGCCACGACGACGACCGCCAATACACTGCCTACGGACGTGTATTACAAGAATGGCGTCACCGAAATGCTCTATTTCAACGATGAACTCCACATGAGCTCCGGGAACGTCACAGCGCTCGTCTTCAAGAACAACTTCACCCAGAACATGTATAACCTGCCCTTCAAGATCTGGATGGCGAATACGACAGCAACAAGCGTAAGCGGTGGCTGGACTCCTACCGGTAGCCTGAGCCTTGTCTTTGACGGCACACTGGACTTCCCCATAGGCGTTAATCAGGTCGCGATCCCCTTGCAGACACCCTTTAACTACACCGGCGGTAACCTTGTGGTAAGGGTGAACCGGGTTATGGATTCTGTGTATTATCTCATCTCGAACGTCTGGTATTATACCAGCACGGCAACCGCGCATCCCAGCCGTGCCCTGTACCTGCAGAGCGACACAACCCTCTACGATCCTCTCGCGCCTACGGGCGGAACAACCCTCAGCCAGATACCCAATACCTGGTTTATCGTAGATAATGCGGTTCTGCAGCAACAAGCGATACTCTCCGGTCACGTCTATCAGGGAGCGACGACTACTCCGATAGCCGGAGCAACAGTCACACTCACGGAACGCCTGACGGCTACCACGGATACCAACGGATTCTACCAGTTCACTTTCTGGGCAAATACCAACGTTGACGTGACCGCCGCTATGGCTAACTATTACAGCCAATCATTCACCAACCTCGCACTGACCATGGGTAATACCGTGACTCAGGATTTCCACCTCACTCCCCTGCCACGCGTCACAGTCGGCGGCAGAGTTCTCGCCAATGACGCTCCCGCTGGCTTGATCGGAGCGAGCGTCGCCCTGAATGGAACGGAAAACCAGAGCATGACGACTCTGGCTGATGGTTTGTTCAGCTTCGCTAACGTCCTGGGTAGCAACGCCGGTATTTCCTATACTCTCACGATCCAAAAGACCGGATATCTATCATATTCAGCACCCGTGATCGTGTACGAGAGCACCGTCGCTCTGGGTGACATCACCCTGAACGAACATGCCTGGACAGCTTACAACCTTGTCGCCACGCACAGCGGCGATAACGTTCAGCTTGCCTGGGATCCCGCCGCGCCTCCCGTTTACTACTTCAACGATTTCGAGACTGATAACGGTGGATGGGTAAAGTCATCAAATTGGACAGGCACTTCGTTACCAAACTACCCAGATGGAGATTGGCAATGGACGAATACTTATAACGTCGCAAATTACGACCCCTCAGGAAGCACATCAACTCAAACTCCGCCCACAACAGCTCATTCAGGGACAGGACTGTGGGGTACCGTGATATACGGACCTTATACAAACTTAACAGTATCAGGGCAGCGCTCATTCTTGAGACACACCTTCGACTTGAGCGTTTTTACTAATCCTGTACTTAGCCTCTGGCATCATATGGACGGTTATAACACTTATGATTATGGTCAGATCAAGGTAAATGGAACCGCTGTTTGGGGAACAAGTGCGGCAGCAGTATTCATGCCCTGGCAGCAGCTCACTGTCGATCTATCGGCTTACGCCGGCCTGACCAACGCAGAGATCAGCTTTGAATGGTCTTCTACAACGGTATCCAACTACGCCGGCTGGTACATCGACGACATCTATGTCGGCCCCGCCACCACCAGAGATTCCATCGCTCAGTTTGGCAGTGCCAATGCCGGACGCAGCTTCCAGAATTACGATGTTTATCGCTTCCTCGCCGCCGATGCAGGAACTCCCGCGAACTGGACTCTGCTCAACGGCGCGGTCAACGGTACATCCTATCTGGACAGCGGTTTCGCGACCCTTCCCACCTCCAAATACAAATGGGCTGTGAAGGCGAACTACTCCGGCAGTCTGGAATCAAACGCGATCATCTCCAACAGCCTCGGCAGAGTCTATGACCCGCAGGATATCACTGCTACCACAGTCGTAAGTAGCGTAGTCCTCTCCTGGACAGCGCAAGCAGGGGCTGACTTCTACAAGGTCTATGCCGCCGATGATCCCTATGGTACCTTCACCTACCTGGGATACAGCGCCAGTCCGACCTACACAGTGACGACGCCCGGAGCCAAGAAGTTCTACAAAGTCTATGCCGCAACGGATGAGGCTTTGCCTTCTCCAGCGGATAGGAGTAAATAACCTGATGGTACACCTCTTGTGTACCCAATGAGCTAAATACTGTCACTGAACAAGAAACAAAGCCCCGTGGTTCATCCACGGGGCTTTTGTTTTACTGGAACATACTGATCATGTGTACTTAACAAGCTCTTAACTTTTGTGAACATATGGTATGTGTGAAACAACCCGCTTCCCATAAGACTTGCGAATATAATGTGGAAAAATAGCCACTTTCTACATAGTGATTTCGTTTAACCATCCTCATAAACATATTGACCGCCAATCTGTTCGACAATACACTGCGTCCGTGGGTTAATCGTTTGTATAGCTGATGCCTGACCTGTGTGTGTAATGTAAAAGCGATAGGCCTGTCCCAGGTCTATCAAGTTAATTTGAAGTCAATGGACCTGAGATCAAAGGGAGCGCCTTTGAAGAATTTGA
>DAOPZE010000160.1:0-4552 GCA_035353255.1 Candidatus Cloacimonadota bacterium | reverse complement strand
CGGAACCGAGCCGTCCTTGGACGGATGCTCTGGGCAGAGGTATCCTCGGCTCGGCTGACGTCGAACTGCTCCTGCAAGCACCCGGCTCGGAAGTCGCTGATCCATCTCTGCCGGTCGTGACGAACCTGCGTAACTACCCCAATCCCTTCAATCCTGAGACAACGCTCAGCTTTGAACTTTCGCGTCCTGAGAAGGTCTCGCTCAATATCTACAACCTCAAGGGGCAGTTGGTGCGCACTCTTGTCTCCGGAGCTTTTGGCTCAGGCGCGCACAGCCTGGTCTGGGATGGCAGGGATGACCGTGGCATCGCTGTTTCCGGCGGAATGTATCTCTATCAGCTTCAGGCAGGAGAGCTTTGCCGGACAAGGAAGATGGTTCTGCTGAAATAAACTCGCCCGAAGATGGCTCAGACTGGCAAGGGTCGTGGAAGGAATAGGATGAGATATCTGGCGTTTGCCGTTCTTCTGGCAATGCTTGCTCTGCCATTGTGGGGAGCAGGAGAGCTGAGAAGTGCCGCAAGCAGGGATCCCATGCTGAGTTTCACGCCGGAGTATGTT
Organism: Candidatus Cloacimonadota bacterium; assembly: GCA_035353255.1. Taxonomy (GTDB): domain Bacteria; phylum Cloacimonadota; class Cloacimonadia; order Cloacimonadales; family Cloacimonadaceae; genus PHBP01. Next base: position 3,995 of record DAOPZE010000160.1, on the reverse strand, counting down.
TATTTCCATTACTGTATTGCTGACAATGAATATACTCAATCTGTGCAGGTCACGAACAGTGGTGACGCCGATCTGCATCTCACCGGGATCGAGGTTAGCCTGCCGCAGACTTTCACTCTGGTAGATCTCCCCGTACTTCCGCTGCTGCTCAGTCCTGGAGAGTCCTGCAGCCTCAGCGTCATCTATCATCCTCTGGTACAGGATCAGTCTAGTGGCTTTATCACCTTCAGCTCTCAGGAATTGGAAGCGTTCAACTATGGAGTATCCGGAAACGCGTATTGGTCAACAATTCCCGCTTTGCCATATCAGTGCGACTTTTGTTCCAACTACCAGCCTGTCTTACCCGGATGGGTGAGTCTGATCCGTTCCACAGGCATCGACGCGAGCATCAGCACAGACTGGCTGACTCTGGACGTCTGGAGCTGCTGGGTCAGGATGAGGAATTCCAGCGCTCCCGGCGATACTCTGATCCTTGCCTCTCCCCCGCTGAACGATACCATTCCCATGAACACTGTCCAGTTCAGCTTCCGGGGCGCGTCTCAATTCAACGGTCAGAGCCTTATCGTCGGAATCCTGGATGATCCTGCCGATCCCGCAAGTTTCACACCTGTGGATACCCTGATCCTCAATATCACTCCCGCCTCATATCAGATCTCGCTCGCCGGATACACCGGCAGTGGCAGGTCGATCGCCTTCCGGCACGGTCTGGGCGGAGCTCTGCGGGAACTCTATATCGGAGCCTTCCTTGCAGAATACATCCCCGTCACCGATCTGAGGATGCTCTCGCTGAGAGAGCCTGCTCCCGTCGCTCAGGGTTGCCAGGCGATCCTGATCTCCAAAGTCTATAATCGTGGCAGCCAGGCGATCCAGAACTATCAGATCAAGCTTTTCGACTCTCAGAATATCGAGCTGGCAAGCGTTCCCGGCATTCCTATCGGTAGTGGCCAAACCCTGGATATACCCCTGATCTGGACAGCTTATACCGATCAGAGAGTTCGCACCGAGCTCAGCTTCGCTCAGGATCAGAACAACCTGAATAACAGCTCCGGCTGGGTGAGCATCATGGTCATGCCTCCGGGGTTCAGCTATGTCCAGATCGGCACCGGCGAGGATATGAACAGGATACCTCTGGATTTCTACATGAAGAACAGCCTCTATGAAGTGATGCTCTATCCGCAGGAGATCGGCATGACAGGGTCGATCCGTTCGATCTGCCTGGAATCGTTCATCAGTTCTTACGATCTGCGCAACAAGCGTGTCAAGATCTGGATGGGCGAGGTCGATGAACCTGATCTGAGCGCGGACTGGATCCCTTCTCCGGCCTTAACTCTCGTGTATGATCAGCTTGTCTCGATCAGTGAAGGTTTTCGTCTCACCTACTTTACTCTGCCTGAACCCTTTAACTATACGGGCGGTAACCTCGTCATCATGGTTCAGCGCCCTTGGGACACCGTGACGCATCAATATGACGACAGATTCTACACCTCCACGAGCGGTATCTCGCGCAGCAGGATGGCAACCAGCAACAGCGTCTCCTTTTCCAGCGCCGAACCGCCTCAATCCTGTCTGATCGGTGGTGTCACGCCGAATTTCATTCTCCAGTTCGCTCCTGACGGTCCGGATCCCGAAACCAGCGTCACTCCTGAAGCCAAGGACTTTGGCAATACTTTCGTCGGCAGCACCGTCTATCAGAGCTTCACGATCCGCAATACCGGCTCGCTGCCTCTGACCTTCATCGATGTCCACCTCAGAGGGAATGACGCATTCGACTTCCTCTCCCAGCCGATCCTGCCGATGCAGCTTCCGGGTGGAGCTTCCGCGACTGTGATCGTGAGATTCTGTCCGCTGACCGAGATGGACTATAGCACCAACCTTCTGGTGACGGACGACCAATTACGCGTGATCCTCACCATCCCCATCACCGGCAGAGGGATAGGGGACTGGATCACCGAACTGCCTCTGTCTGAGAACTTTGACAACCTCGAGCAGGGCTCCATTCCGCTGACCTGGACCAGATACGTCAGTTCTAACTCGCCTTCCGCCAGGCTGGAGACGAGCTTCACAGATTCCTTCAGCCCACCTTCGGCAATGCTCTTTTACAATTCCACTGACGGCGGTGGAAGCCTGATCCTGGCGACTCCACCTCTTTCCGAGGAGTTTGAGCTGACAAACCTGAGGATCAAGTTCCATGCCCGCGCTCCTCAGACAGGAATCCTGACGCTGGGCGTGATCGACGATCCGCTTGATCCTCTGAGCTTCCAGCCGTGTCTGAGCTTCGCGCTCAGAGCGGACTGGGCAGAATATTCGTTTGACTTGAGCGACTTCCAGGGCACGGGCAGAAGGATCGCCTTCCGGCACGGAGGCGGTGGACTTTCCTTAAGCCTCTGGCTGGATAGCGTGCGTTTGGAACTCATTCCCCTGCATGATCTTGCCATTGTCTCGCTTTCCGGCAATCCTACTCCGACCGCGGGGCAAGTTGCCCGGTATGACGTGACCGTCCGCAACTGGGGAACCTCACAGATCAGTTCTTTCACTCTGGGGCTCTACCATGGAGATACCTGTCTGGCGACATCTCAGGGCGGAGCTGTCGCACCGGGTACCGAAGCCAGTTTCAGCCTCACCTGGACGCCTTCCGAGACCGAGAATCTTGAAGTCTTCGTCCGCTGTTTCCTGCCGGAGGACGAGTATGATTCGAACGATAGCTCAGCTCCTCTCAGCCTGGAAGTTCAACCCCCAGGAGCCCTGATGCTGACTCTCGGTAATGGGGAAGAAGCCTTTCAATCGATCCCCTTTGACTTCTCACGCCAGAACAGTCTTTACGAGATGCTCATCACGCATGACGAACTCTATCACAGCTTTGGCGAGATCACGGAGATCATCCTCTACGGCAGATTCATCACCCAGTTGAGTTCAGAACCGGTCAAAGTCTGGATGGGCCTGACCGACAGGGATGAACTCGCAGAGATCTGGGTTCTTGCCACGGAAATGAACCTCGTCTTCGACGGCGTGATCAGTCCACAGCTTGGTCTCGCGCCTCTGGAACTGGTGCTGGACACCGCTTTCGACTACCGGACGGGGCAGAACCTCGTCATCCTCTTCCAGCGCCCCATGGACACGATCTATTTCAACAGCTACAATCGGTTTGTCAGCTTCCCAAGGCAGGATAGCCGCGCCAGATTCACCTCCTCGAACTTCATCAGCATCGATCCCAACGCTCCTGTGACCGGAGAAACCTGCAACTTCTTCCCGAAGCTCTCGCTCCGGCTGATACCAGGAGGCGTAGGCAACCTGCAGGGACGCCTGACGACCCAGTCCGGAACAGGCGTCGCGGGTGTTTCCGTCTCCCTGAGGGATACTCAATATCAGACGCTCACCGATGCCAATGGCGATTATCTCCTGCCAAATATCATCGCCGGAAATTACGTCCTGGATATGAATCTCTTCGGTTGGGTGGAACAAAGCCGGACGATCAGCCTGAGTTCCGGCCAAACCCTGATCCAGAACCTGATCATGACACCTTATCCCCAGATCGGCATCAGCGGCAGGATCCTGGGAAGCGACACATCTCAGCCAGTAAACGACGCCGTGATCATCATCTCCGGCTATCAGAACCTTTCTGATCAGACCGCCGCGGACGGTACTTTCAGCTTCGCCGGGGTCTATGGCTTGCACGACTATCAGTATTACATCCGCGCCGACGGCTATCAGGAGCTTTTCGGCATCTGGTCAACGACCGGGAGCAACCTGCTTTTGGGCGATATTATCATCCCGGAGATCGCCAACCCGGCGGTGAATCTCAGCGCGACCCTCAGCGCCGGAGAGGATTCTGTCCTGCTCGCCTGGTCCGCGCCAAACAGCCATTCCGCCAGCCTCTTCCAAAGCTTTGAGGGTGATCAGTTCCCGCCTCCGGGCTGGACACAGGTCATCAGCGACACCTCAGCACCCAGCGCGGAGGGTCTCTATCCAACCTGGTGCAGGATCGGAACCGTCAATCC
>DAOPZE010000159.1:0-4556 GCA_035353255.1 Candidatus Cloacimonadota bacterium | reverse complement strand
GTTTATTCTTTGAAGGCAAGAATTCGATCTATCCTGATGATACTACGATTACTGCAGGAAATGAGAACAGCGGTATTTATGCATATTATCGCAGCACCGGAGAGCAATACCTCGAATCGCTCAGAAAATACCTGGTCGAGAACTTTGAAGACTATATTGGTATAACAGGATCGGTCTACTCACGGGATAACGATGGCAAAAAAACCTTCTTCGCATGACCGAGATCGCAATCCAATACCGACCTGTTAATTTTATTCCCTTTACCAGGTATAAGAAATTCTTTATGCCTTCCAGGTGGGGTGAATTAAATTGCCGCCAGATGGAAAGTATTTCCCTTGCAACCGATCCGGAAGCCGACGAGAGTAAACTTATAAGCTTATTCCTTGGCGTGAGCAGGATATTCGTACATAAGTTCAGCTCCTATCAGAAATTTTGCATTCTCAGGCAGTTAAGATACTTGAATCAGGTTGATATCTGCGACAGATTTATAATTCAGCGCATCGGAAGGTTCAAAGCTCCCGCGAAATATCTCAAAAATGTAACCTTCGGTCAGTTCATTTATGGCGATACCTATTTTCTGAACTATACTGAAGGCAGGAAAAAGGATCTCGACAGGTTCATTGCCTGTTATTATACCAGGAGAAAGTTTTCTGAAGACGATATTGAGAAGAATTCCGATATCATCTCCCGCGAAAGCCTTCAGAAGCGCGAGGCAATAGCTCTTAATTACCGGCTGATCCGCGAATGGCTTGCCCGCAGGTATAAGAATGTATTTGAGCAGAAGAAAAGCAACTCAAAGGCTGACAGGAAAAACGGTTGGATCGGCATATTTGATGCAATTGTCGGCGATAATATCACCGAAGTCGACAGGTATGCCGATGCTCCTCTTTCCCAGGTACTCCGGTATCTCGACAGAAGGGTAATTGAATATTATAAAAACAAAAAGCATGGCAGCTAAATTCTCAGATCTTGTCGATTATTTCGAGAGGATTGCTGAAGAGCATGTTTCGATCAAGCATTCTGCGACGCAAAAGCATTTTTTCCGCTTTGAGCTCGACGAAGTTCTGGCAGGGCTGACAAGTAAGCTCAATTATCCCGCTCTTATCCTCGAGGCATATGATTTCGATTTTGCTGATTCCCGCTCCGATAATATAATCAAGCAGCGTAATGGTGCTTTCATCCTTATAGATAAGGTTTCCGATACAGGCGATTTCGCAAAGATCCATGAGGTATGGGATGAGATGGAGGAAATAGGCGATGATATACTTATCCGTATGAGGCGCGATAAAGCCCTCCGTATTGAACCGGTCCTCCGCGATTTTGATATAGCTATGAGCTCAGGTGTTCCTTTCGATGTCCGTGCCTATGGGCAATATGGTATGCGGTTCACCTTTTCGCTGCGCTGCCCTGTTAATAACGAAGTTGATACCGCGAAATGGCTGACATAGATCCCGTAAATATAAGCCTCGAAGATTATAATAAAAGGATCTCCGCCTGGGGAACGCAGACCGGCGTCAAGATCCGCTCCGCCATCCGTTCTCTAACAAGCAAAGGGAAAGGAGATCTACTCCGCTCGCTGCGTGCTAAGTCATACAAATTCTATGGAGAGGTCGATCGCATTGCTTTTCATTTTGTGCGTCATGGTGTGTTCCTTCATAAGGGCGTCGGTCGCGGCTATGCAATGATCGGCGGGAAAGTAATGCGGGTCAGCGGTTCAGCAAATACCGCATACTGGAAACAATATGCAAGGAGCAAAAACAGATCCTTCGAGCCTAAGGTACTTAGAGGGACCACCATGAAACGGGAGCCGGTCGAATGGTTCAATCCTGTAGTGAGCGATAATATAGATAAGCTGGCTGATATGGTTTCCGAGATGCGCGCCGATCAGACTGTCAACGCTACAAAAATACTGATCAGATAATGGCAAATGACAAAACATATGATCGCCATGTAAACATCTGGATCAACGGGAAAGAGGTAAGCAATAATATTTCCTCCATCAAGAAGGAAATGCTGCAGCTTGCTAATGAACTTGCAAGAACGACGCGCGGCACAGAGGAATATAATCAGAAAGCCGCAGAACTGAAGCGCGTAAAGGGGATAATTGAGGAACATAATGCATCTCTGCGGAAGACTCCCGGGCTATGGGAAAAGATCAAGGGATCCATGGGTCTGGTCATGGGAGCTATCGGGGCTGCTTATGGGGTCTTACAATCGTTTAAAGGAATAATTGAATCTACCGACGAATCCTCCGACAGACTTGCGCGTACCATGGGCGGGGTTAAGGAAGCTGTTAATGCAGTCTCCCAGGCTATGGCTTCAGGTAATTTCAAAAACTTCTTTAAGAATGTAAGAGATGCAGTTGAGGAAGGGAAGCGTTATGCCGATGCTCAGGATGCAGCCGGTGATAGCGCCAGGGCTTTGGCTCTCGCCGAAGAGGAAGCCGCCGACAAGATAGTGAAGCTTAAAATCATACAGGCTGATGCTACCAAATCGCGCGAAGAGCAGATCAAAGCAGGAGAAGAGATTGAAAGGATACAGCAGGAATTAGCCGACAAAAGAGCAGTACAGGCTAAGAAAAATCTTGATAATGAGCTTGAGAATGCTCGTTTCAGATCTAAGCTTAACGATGAAACTATTCTCGCTTATCTCAGGCAGGATGAGTCGATGATGGAGAATATGGAAATAGGCAAACAATATTATGATAAGGTTCAGGAATTCAACAAGCTCAGTACTGCCGATGCTATATTAAGACGTAAAGCATTTGAGGATGAACTTGCAGCCCTTGGCTCCGATGCTCCTAAGTATGCAGCTATCTATGCCGGATTGAGTAATATTACTGAGGAGCAGCGCGATCGTATTGTCCAGTATGAGAATGACGTCTCGACAGCTAAACGTTCAGCAACCGAAGATATACTCAGGCAGATAAACAAAACAAACTCTGCCAGAGCTGCCGAAGCCGACGAAGCACAAAAGAATGCAAAAAAAATCATTGATCTCGAAAAGGAGGTAAAGGAGTTCTACGATAAATATGACCTCTGGAACGTCGAAGCTAAAGCCCCTGGTACTCCTCAATATAATCCTAAAGAATTTACTGATGTCGACAAACAGATAGATGCTGACCTGGAGGCTGAGAAAAAGGCAAATGAGGAACGTCTGAAAAATGAAAAAGCAACAGAGGAAAAGATATCCGAAGAATATAAGAAAGCTGCCGATAAAGGGGCTGAGATATGGAAAAACAGGAACGACGACGAATTAAAAGACCTGCAGGATAAGGTCCAGGCTTACCAGCAATTCGGGATGCAAATCGGGCAAACCCTTGCCAAGGCAATGGATGATGGAGTCCTTACAGCCAAGGAAGCGGCTAAAGCCCTTATCTCTGTTGCACTCGATGCTCTCGCCAAGATGGCAATTGTTCAGATCGGCAATGCCACTGTTCAGAGCTTTGGTCAGTACGGAGCTGCTGCAGGTGCAGCCAGAACTATCATCCTTACTGCTCTGATTGAGGCAGCTGTCGAGTCGGCAAAGGCAGCGCTGAATAATATGTGGACAGGCGGCTTTACAGGTCCCGGGGGCAAATATGAACCCAGGGGTATAGTTCATGCAGGCGAATGGGTAGCCAATGCCGACATGGTAGCATCACCGGTAACAGGACCAATAATCCGTGCGCTCGAACATTACCGCTCAGGTGCCGTGAAAGGTTATGCCGACGGTGGTTATGAAAGCCAGGGATCCGCCAGTTACGGATCGAGGAAGAATGCTTTTGTTTTTCAGACCGATCGGGATCAGAAAGAAGTGCTCGGCAAGATAAGGATCTTGCTCGACAAACTCGACCGTGAAGGAGTAAAAACATATTTCACGTATCTCGATGCCGACCGCATAAAGCGCGGAATGGATAAGCTCGATAATATACGCCGGTCGGTTTCGATGAGGGAATAACGATGTCCTTTTTTAGGGAGTGATGAAACGATAATTTCGGACAATTTAAAAATAAAAGCCATGAGTAAAGTTCTCGACAAAAACTATTACCCGGTACCCTTCGAGGGTGGAAGCTCCCTGATCAGCTTGGTAGCCAGCGGAGAGGATACGATCGAAACCCATGAGTTCTACGATAAGAATGGCAAGGTGGTCTTCTACTGGAAGATAAAGAAGGATTCCGACGGCAATATTATAGACTTCAGGCTGAAGGTCCCGGGAACTCCTGCAGATCCTGCCAGTGCTTATAAATCTTATGATACGCTTTCATAACTGAACTATGCGCGAACGTGATTCGATAAATATTGGAGGGCCAAGGCTTAGACCAGATCCATCTCTAAAAAATTCATTTCGAAAAGGAGGGGTGAAGCTAGATGGTAGTCCTTCAAATCTTGTATTATCGGTTGATAGTGATACTGAGATTTCGGGGATATTTGATAGAGGAGCAACAAATCAGGACGGTTTTTATGCATATTACTCAACCTCTGAAACGTCTGGTTTTGTTAAGGCTACAAATGCCGAGGCAGTGATGCCCGGGACGGATAATACTTTTAAAATAACCGGACTAACCCCATTAACAA
>DAOPZE010000158.1:0-4557 GCA_035353255.1 Candidatus Cloacimonadota bacterium | reverse complement strand
GTTTATTCTTTGAAGGCAAGAATTCGATCTATCCTGATGATACTACGATTACTGCCGGCAATGAGAACAGCGGTATCTATGCTTATTATCGCAGTACCGGAGAGCAATATCTAGAAGCGCTCAGGAAATACCTGGTCGAGAACTTTGAAGACTATATTGGTATAACCGGATCGGTCTATTCGCGCGATAATGACGGCAAAAAAACCTTCTTCGCATGACCGAGATAGCAATCCGATACCGTCCTGTTAATTTTATTCCCTTTACCAGGAACAAGAAATTCTTTATGCCTTCAAGATGGGGCGAACTAACCAGCTGCCAGATGGAAAGTATTTCCCTTGCAACCGATCCTGATGCCGATGAGAGTAAACTCATAAGTTTATTCCTTGGCGTGAGCGGGGTATTCGTACGTAAGTTCAGCTCCTATCAGAAATTTTGCATTCTCAGGCAGTTAAAGTATCTCAATCAGGTCGATATCTGCGATAAATTCATAATTCAAAGGGTCGGAAGGCTCAAGGCTCCCGCGAAATATCTTAAAAATGTAACCTTCGGTCAGTTCATCTATGGCGACACATATTTTCTTAATTATACTGAAGGCAGGATAAAGGATCTTGACCGGTTCATTGCCTGCTTTTACACCAGGGGAAAGTTCTCGGAAGATGATATCGAAAAGAATTCCGATATCATCTCCCGCGAAAGCATTCAGAAGAGAGAGGCAATAGCTCTTAATTACCGGCTGATCCGCGAATGGCTTGCCCGCAGGTATAAGAATGTATTTGAGCAGAAGAAAAGCAACTCAAAGGCTGACAGGAAAAACGGTTGGATCGGCATATTTGATGCAATTGTCGGCGATAATATCACCGAAGTCGACAGGTATGCCGATGCTCCTCTTTCCCAGGTACTCCGGTATCTCGACAGAAGGGTAATTGAATATTATAAAAACAAAAAGCATGGCAGCTAAATTCTCAGATCTTGTCGATTATTTCGAGAGGATTGCTGAAGAGCATGTTTCGATACGTCACTCTGCGACGGCAAAGCATTTCTTCCGCTTCGAGCTCGACGAGGTGCTGGCAGGGCTTACAAGCAAGCTCAATTATCCCGCCCTTATTCTGGAAGCTTATGATTTCGATTTTGCTGATTCCCGCTCCGACAATATCATCAAGCAGCGTAACGGGGCTTTTATCCTGATAGATAAGGTTTCCGATACAGGCGATTTCGCGAAGATCCATGAGGTATGGGATGAGATGGAGGAGATAGGCGATGATATACTTATCCGTATGCGGCGTGACAAAGCCCTCCGTACCGAACCGGTCCTCCGCGATTTCGATATAGCAATGAGCTCCGGTGTTCCTTTTGATGTCCGCGCCTATGGGCATTATGGCATGCGGTTCACTTTCTCGCTGCGCTGCCCTGTTAATAACGAAGTTGATACCGCGAAATGGCTGACATAGATCCCGCAAATATAAGCCTCGACGAGTACAATAAAAGGATCTCCGGGTGGGGTACACAGACCGGCGTTAAGATCCGCTCCGCCATCCGGTCGCTTACAAGCAAGGGAAAGGGAGATCTTCTCCGATCGCTCCGGGCTAAATCATATAAATTCTATGGAGAGGTCGATCGCATTGCTTTTCATTTTGTGCGTCATGGCGTATTCCTTCATAAAGGCGTCGGTCGCGGTTATGCCATGATCGGCGGCAAAGTGATCCGGGTTAGTGGTTCGGCGAATACTGCTTATTGGAAGCAATACGCTCGAAGCAAAAACAGATCCTTCGAGCCAAAGGTACTAAGAGGGACCACGATGAAAAGAGAGCCGGTCGAATGGTTCAATCCTGTAGTGAGTGAAAATATAGATAAGCTCGCTGATATGGTTGCCGAGATGCGCGCCGATCAGACTGTCAACGCTACAAAAATACTGATCAGGTAATGGCTAACGACAAGACATACGATCGCCACGTTAATATCTGGATCAACGGGAAAGAGGTAACTAATAATATTGCCTCTATCAAGAAGGAGATGCTTCAGCTGTCCAATGAGCTGGCGAAAACGACTCGCGGCACTGAAGAATACAATCAGAAAGCCGCCGAGCTCAGGCGGGTTAAGGGAATCATCGAGGAGCATAATGCATCGCTGCGGAAGGCTCCGGGGCTATGGGAAAAGATAAAGGGATCTATGGGTCTGGTCATGGGAGCAATAGGAGCAGCTTACGGAGTGATCCAGTCTTTCAAATCAATTATCGAATCTACTGACGAATCCTCCGACAAGTTCGCCAGGACCATGGGCGGGGTTAAGGAGGCAGTGAATGCAGTCTCCCAGGCAATGGCTTCGGGTAATTTCAAAAACTTCTTTAAGAATGTAAGAGCAGCTGTCGAAGAAGGTAAACGTTATGCCGACGCTACCGATGAAGCTGCCGATGCCCAGAGAGCCCTTGCATTAGCTGAAGAGGATGCTGCCGACAAAATACTTGCACTTAAAATCATTCAGGCTGATGCTACAAAATCACGAGAGGAACAAATAGCAGCTGGAGAGAAGATAGAAAAAATACAGGCTGACCTTGCTAAAAAAAGAGCTGAAACTGCCCAGATCACATTAGATAATGAAATGGAAAATGCCAGGTTCAGATCTAAGCTTTCGGATGAGACTATCCGGGCTTATCTCAGCAAGGATGAAGCCATGAAGAAAAACATGGCAATTGGTAAGCTCTATTATGAAAAAACGCAGGAATTTAGTCAACTGAGTACAGCCGAAGCCCTCGCCAGGCAGGGCGAATATAAGAAAGAGCTCGAATCTCTTGGCGAGAATGCTCCTGAATATGCCAGGATATATGCCGGAATGAGTAAGATAACCGAAGATCACCGCGACAGGATCTTAGCCGCGGAGCATGCAATCCGCGAAGCTAAACGTTCTGCAACCGAAGATATCCTCAGGCAGATAAACAAAACAAACTCTGCCAGGGCTGCTGAAGCGGATGAAGCACAAAAGAATGCAAAAAAGATCATTGATCTCGAAAAGGAAGTAAAGGAGTTCTACGATAAATATGACCTCTGGAATGTTGAAGCCAAAGCTCCTGGAACGCCTAAATATAATCCGGATGAATTTACTGATGTTGATAAACGGATAGATGCCGACATCGAAGCTCAAAAGAAGGCGAATGAGGAGCGTGTTAAAAATGAAAAGAAAGCTGAGCAGGAGATTGTTGACATATATAAAAAAGGTGCTGATGAAGGTGCCCGGATCTGGAAAACTAATAATGAAAATGAGATTGCAGATCTCGAGCAGAAAGTCCAGGCTTACCAGGAATTCGGGATGCAGATCGGGCAGACACTCGCCCAGGCGATGGACGATGGAGTCCTTACAGCCAAGGAAGCAGCTAAAGCCCTTATTTCTGTTGCACTCGATGCTCTCGCTAAGATGGCAATTGTTCAGATCGGCAATGCCACTGTTCAGAGCTTCGGTCAATACGGAGCTGCTGCAGGAGCAGCCCGAACAATTATTCTTACTGCTCTGATCGAAGCAGCTGTCGAATCGGCAAAGGCAGCGCTGAATAATATGTGGACAGGTGGTTACACCGGACCAGGCGGCAAGTACGAACCACGCGGGATAGTGCATGCAGGCGAATGGGTTGCCAATGCCGACATGGTTGCCTCACCGGTAACAGGTCCTATAATCCGCGCGCTCGAACAATACCGTTCAGGTGGCGTGAAAGGGTATGCTGACGGTGGTTATGAAAGCCAGGGATCTGCCGGTTACGGATCGAAGCAGAATGCTTTTGTTTTTCAGACAGACCAGGATCAGAAAGAAGCGATAAACAAAATGATAATACTGCTCGATCGCCTCGACCGCGAGGGCGTAAAAACACATTTCACATATCTCGATGCCGACCGCATAAAGCGCGGAATGGATAAGCTCGATAATATACGCCGGTCGGTTTCGATGAGGGAATAACGATGTCCTTTTTTAGGGAGTGATGAAACGATAATTTCGGACAATTTAAAAATAAAAGCCATGAGTAAAGTTCTCGACAAAAACTATTACCCGGTACCCTTCGAGGGTGGAAGCTCCCTGATCAGCTTGGTAGCCAGCGGAGAGGATACGATCGAAACCCATGAGTTCTACGATAAGAATGGCAAGGTGGTCTTCTACTGGAAGATAAAGAAGGATTCCGACGGAAATCTTATCGACTTCAGGCTGAAGGTTCCGGGTACTCCTGCAGAGCCTGCCAGTGCTTATAAATCTTATGATACGCTTTCATGAAGCTGCAAAAAATAAGAGAAAGAGTCTCCGTTGATGTTGGCGCACCCTTGCTGAAGCCAGATCCGATAAATGGCATAGGGAGGCGAAGCGGGGTGGTTGCTCCTGATGGTGCGCCTTCAAATCTTGTGATGACGGTTGATTCTGATACTGAGATTTCAGGGACTTTTGATATTGGTTCAACTAATCAGGACGGGCATTATGTTTATTATTCTACTGATAACATGAACTTCACAAAAGCTGTGAATGCAGATGCGGTGATGCCCGGGACGGATAATACTTTTAAAATAACCGGACTAACCCCATTAACAA
>DAOPZE010000157.1:0-4583 GCA_035353255.1 Candidatus Cloacimonadota bacterium | reverse complement strand
CACGATAGCCCAGAAGACCGGTCTCGGATTCGGAAACCCAATTCAGCTTGACGAAATATTCAGCTGTCAGGTTGGCAGTGAAGCTGCTCAGCTCGACGGGAAGGGTGGCATTATCGTTGATAACTATTGTGATGGGACCCTTCGCGCCAAAATCCACTCCGGTGAAAACCCAGTTCGGTGTGGCACCGGGTATCGGATTACCACCCGCGAGAAGAGTTGCTCCGACTTTGATCCAGCAATACCAGTCACCGGTAAACTGCACAGGTTTATAAACAGTGACGTCATTGACTCCGGTAGCTGTCACAGTATATAAAACTGCTGGAACATTGGTATCGGGTCCTAACAGCTCTGGCGGGATCGTTCCACCATCCACAACAGTCACACCGGGTGAAGTGGTATTACCATCCACATCGATGATGATCCCTGTAGCAGGGATATTCTCAATAACGATATTATCGAGTGCCATATCACAGAAGTTATAACCGTAGTTACTGGTTCCCTTAAATCTGACAAAAGCATTGGGGGAATTATATCCCGCCAATGAAACGACGTTATTGAACCAAGCGCTGGAGGTTGAGAGGTCGTGGCTGTAAAGAGGGATCCAGGTGACCATGTTATCTGTAGAAATCTCCACATCCAAAGGCGTGGCAGAACCATCAGCTCCAAGCCAAGCCCAATAGCTGATCTGTTTGTCACCGCTGCTCAGGTCGATCGGAGGGGTGACGAGTGAGTAAGGATTGGCTACAAGTGTTGCCAGGTAGACATAGAGTCTGGAGAAGTATGTCCCTTCCTGAGGGAGCGCTGCGCCATGGGCAGCGTCTGCAGTGACGATTTCCCAATTGTAGGTAGTTGCTGCTGCAGCTGTAACTGTCCAACCCAGGGGTAAAGCGCCGCTTTCAAAGCCTTCCGGATGCGGGAATGAATTGATCGTGGGATCAAGACAGCTCCCGGTCAGATCAATTGAGAAGGTGGATTTCGCTCCGGGAGTATAATCGACGACCACGTTTCCGGTAAATGGACCTCCGGCAGCCGTAGGCGCGTATTGAACCGTGAAGGTAGTAGTCTCGCCGCCACTCAGGACTAGATCAGTGGGTTGGACGCTTACACTATAGTACAGCCCATTGGGAATGACGCTATTCAGCGTAATCGTCCCACCCCCGGTATTGGATATGCTAAACACTTTCGTGGCAGTCGTGTTTATTTGAACAGTATTAAAATTCCAGCTGGTGGGAGTGACTTCCAGGATAGGAGGTCCTGAAGGAACTGACCAAGCGAAAGTTAGCCCACTGGGAGGGTAGATCGTCGAGGAATACGCTATTGTGGCAGTCGCTGCGGTTCCTGCTGTCGTCGCAGTCCAGCTGGTCGTAGATAAGCGATTGGTGTAATCTGCCTGGACAGAACCGCCAATACCGGCCTGAGCCGCCCAGGAGGTCAAAGTATAGTTATTGGTCATACCGCCATACATGGTCTCAACCTTATTGATCCCTTCATAGAGACGGATCTGGAAATTGACATTAGAGGTATTGCTGGAGCCATAACGTTTTACACCCTTCCACTGCACCACGAGAACCTGATTTGGTGATGTTCCTGTTGTCAGATAACTCAATTCTGACCCGGTTTGCCCCTGAAGGTCCTGCGCAAATCCCGCGATCCTGGTTCTCAGGTATGTCGGTGACAAGACCGTAGAGCTATTCAGAGGAGCCGGATAGTTGGTAGAAGAGGTGATATTCACGGAAGGAGTCAAGGCAGACTGACCAAGACTGATCCAGCCATTGTAGTTTACGGCAAAGCGATCAAAGACATTGCCGTCCAAAGTGAAATTGAACCCGATCGGGAATCCAACCCCGGTATAAACTGAAGTGCCTCCTGCCGGGACTGCCGGATCAACGAATCGTTGGTCATCAGAACTTGTGGTACCCAGCACGGTACCGCCGGAGATTTCGGTGTAGGTACCGGTAGATTGAGTGAATACATAAGTTGATACTGCTGCATTCAGAACAGAAAAAATCCCTAATGCGAACATTAGGATCATACATAGTAAACAAGTCCTTCTCATAAGACTCTCCTTTGGTATTAATTACTGGTGGTTTATTCTCACGGGTTGGCATGCCAACGCGCGCATCGAAAATCTCGAACCCTTTTTCACCAATGAGAAGTCCTATCTCCATCCAATAGGTATGACAACAACCTTCTCGTATCTCAAAACGATACTCAATAATTGAGCATTACCATAAGCCACGGCAAACGCAATTACCTGATACGTATATAAGATAACTAGAATTTCATCCTTCGCCATGAATATTTTTTTATCAAGAGCAAGTATGACTGTTTATCTCAATCAACATACGATATCTTCCTCGCGGATTGTTCTCGAGAGCTGAAGAGTAGGCGGATCAATCGATCTGCATACAAGACAGAATGATTCACCGATCACTAGTGATCAAATTATCTGATGATCTGGTCTCCTTTTGCTGTCTTTCCCCGGTGCTCACCTTCTTTACTCATGGTCGCTGCCAGATCGGATCGGGAAAGCCGCTCATATGCCAAGCATATTTTATACGGGAAGCGTACGGGAGGCGTACGGCAACCATACGGTAGGGATAGGGTTAGCCATGAGGTGAGAAGACTGCTGAAACCCGTCTAGTATCACGAAGACTATCCCTTATAAGATGTTAGGGAGAGATGATCATAAAAATCATTGACTAAAAAGCTAGCGAAATTTTAGGTGAAAAAAAGAAAATTCCGCCAAAGGGGAAATCATGAGATTAGCAATAGACAAAAAAGACTTAACCAAGCACATTCAACACCTCGCCTCAATAGTTCCCGGGAAAAATACCACCCCCATCCTGACCAATTATCTGATCGATGTGGATGCCGAGAGCAATTCTATCCGCATAACTGCTTCTGATCTGGAGATCACGGCAATCGTGTCCTTCCCCGCTTCAGTCAGCGAAGGTGGTTCGATCGCCGTTTCTGCCAGGCATTTTAACGAGATCATCAACAGCATGCCCGAAGATGTCATCAGCATCTGGAAGAACGAAGATCTCCTGGTCATTCAGTGTGGGAAGATCGATTTCAAGATACTTTGCGCGGATCATACCCTGTTCCCCCTGTTACCGGTGACTACTTTCGACAAGGCAGTATCTATGGATGCCGACCTGTTCCAGAAAATGATCGCCAAAACAAGCTTTGCTGTTTCATCTGATACGAACAGAGCAGTTCTGACCGGTGTTTGCTGGAAAATTCACGATAATGAGCATCTCATGGCTGCCACCGATGGACGTAAAGTTGCCGAGATCAAGATCCGAAATAGCGCTCTCCGGGGCGAAATGACCGAAACTAACCAGGCAGAAGACAATATCTTTGCCGATAATAAAGAGAACTACACTGAGAAGATCATTCCCGTCAAAACGCTGAGCTTCCTGCAGAAGATCTATGATCCCCAGATCAAGGAAATGAAGCTCGTCATCGAGCAGAACAAGATGATGTTCGCCTACGGTGAATACACGATCTTTACCCATATTATCGAGCATAAATATCCCGAATATCAAAAAGCTTTCATGCACGATCTGCCCAACTGTCTGATCATAGGCAAAGAAGCTCTGAAAACTGCTATCAGACGCGTGGCATTGGTTGCTCCGGATGATAACCTGCGCACCAGATTCGAGATCGAAATGGATAAATTCGAGATCAACACCACGAATCGCGATACCGGTGACGCCAAACAGTTCATGGATGACTACAGCTTCCAGGGAACCCCGACGACCATAGCGTTCAATTACAAGTTCATGCTGAGTATCCTTGACGCGATAGATACGGATAAGGTAAAGATCCTGCTTGGTTCCTCCAAAGAACCCATGATGATCTACAATGAGATGCAGCCGGAAAATCAGGAAGTGACCTTCCTGCTCATGCCACTCAGGTCATAGCCTATTGCGCCTGCTAAGCTTAGCCTTAGAGAATTTTAGGAATTATCGATCACAAAGATTTGAGTTTAACGCTGCCGGGAACCTGATCGTTGGGGCGAACGGCAGCGGGAAAACCAATCTGCTGGAGGCTATCGCCTATTGCGGAATCGGCAAATCGATCCGCTTTCATTCCGATTCTGAATTGCTCCACTTCGATTCCTGCTCGTTTTCCCTGAACGCGCGTTTCCTCCAGGACACGGGGCTGGAGAGGAACATCGTCATACTGCACGAATCAGGCAGAAAATTACTCCGCATAGATGCTCAGCCGATCAGAAACCTGAGCAGCCTCATGGAGAGTATCAAGATCATCTATTGCGCTCCTGAAGATCTGAATATTATCGCCGGTAGTCCCCGATCCCGCAGGCAGTACTTTGACCTCGCTATAGGTCAGCTTTTCCCGGAGTATCTGACCCTCCTTCATGAGTATCTGCACATCCTGGAACAACGTAACCAGCTTCTCAAGTCACAGATACGTCCTCCGGATAAACGTAGCTGGGATGACAGATTCGCAAATTCGATCATTCAGGTTCTCAGCTACAGAGCAAAATATCTCAGGCTGCTAAATGAATCTCTATCCGGTAAATACGCGTTTGTCTCGGACAGGATCTCGGGTAT
>DAOPZE010000156.1:0-4731 GCA_035353255.1 Candidatus Cloacimonadota bacterium | reverse complement strand
AAACTCTGGATCGATGAGCTACCCCAGTTTATCAATCTCTTCCATGGGGAAGTAACCCTGGTGGGGGTCAGAGCCTTGTCTGAGCACTACTTCAGCCTGTATCCGAAAGACCTTCAGGAGCTCAGGCTCCGGGTCAAGCCCGGTCTTCTTCCGCCTTTCTACGCGGATATGCCCAAAACCTTCGAAGAGATCGTTGCTTCAGAGCGCATCTACCTGGAAAAGAAGCTGAAGGCTCCATTTCGTACAGACTGGGCATACTTCTGGAAAGGCGTTTGGAATATTCTGGTAAAGCGAGCACGAAGTAATTAATCAACAAGGATTTTAGGATTGAAGGATTAAAAGAAGGGTGTTGTTTGTTATTTGAAGATAAGACAAGTGGGATCATTGCTGCGTGTATGGAAGTTCACAAACAATTGGGTAACGGTTTCCTGGAGGCAGTCTATGCAGAGGCCCTTGAGCAGGAGTTTCGGCTAAGGAAAATCCCTTTTGTACGGGAAAAGGCATTTCGCATTGACTACAAAGGAGTACACTTAAACAAAATCTACAGAGTCGATTATTGTTGTTATGATCTGGTTATCATTGAACTAAAAGCAATTGATGATCTATACCCAATCCACATTAGTCAATTAGTGAACTACTTGAAAATCTCCAATTACCCCGTGGGCTTACTCTTCAATTTCGGCAACACCAGCCTCCAATACAAACGTAGAGATAATCTTGGCTCTACTCTGACCCCCCAATCCTTTTAATCCTATAATCCTAAAATCCTTGGGAGAAGAATAGTTGAAACTGATACACATTGTCGGAGCACGGCCACAGTTCGTCAAATTGGCCCCACTCGTGAGAGCCCTCCGGGAACGCTGTCAACAGCTGATAATCCATACCGGACAGCATTATGACGCATCCATGAGCGATAGTTTTTTTGCCGATATGGAGATTCCCGCTCCGGATTATAACCTGGAAGTGGGTTCCGGCTCTCAGGGTTATCAAACAGCCCGGATGCTTGAAGGCATAGAGACCATCTGTCTCAAAGAAAAGCCTGACCTGCTAATAATCTATGGAGATACAAATTCGACCCTCGCCGCGGCACTGGTGGGAGCTAAACTGGGCATCAAAACAGCTCATGTGGAAGCCTGCCTGCGCAGCTTCAACCGCTCCATGCCGGAGGAGATCAACCGTATTGTTGCAGACCATACGAGCGACATTCTTTTGTGCCCCACTCAAACGGCTATGGAAAACGCCAAAGCCGAGGGACTGCTGAATAAAAGTTTTCTGGTTGGCGATATTATGACCGATACCGTCCGCTTCGGTTTGGAGAAAGCCCGTCGCAAATCAATTATCCTCAATACATTAAACCTCCCCAACCCATTCTATCTCCTCACCCTCCATCGTCCCTACAACGTGGACGATCCGGTGAGCCTCAAACGGATCCTGGATGGCCTTGATTCCCTCGGTACCCAGGTCGTCTTCCCGGTCCATCCCCGCACCCGCCAGGTCATCTCGACCCACCTCCAAAGCACCTGGCAAAACATCCTCATGATAGAACCCCAATCTTACCTCGATTTCATCATGCTTCATGCCAATTGCGAAGCGATGATCACCGATTCCGGAGGTATCCAGAAAGAAGCGTACCTCCTGGGCAAACCCTGTGTCACCTTGCGCACCGAAACCGAATGGGTGGAAACCGTCCATGCCGGCTGGAATTTGCTGCTGCCTCCAGAAAGCGCGGATTTCCCTGCCGCGATCCTGGATTTCCAGCCACCGAAGACACATCCTGAGCTCTATGGCAGCGATGTGGCCATGCGGATGGGGGAGATCCTGCTCTCGCAATAGGCCACAGAAAAGCACAGAAAAACGGAAAAGACCTGCCACGGAAAAGCGCGAAAAAAAAGGATTAGTACGTATTGATCTATTAATATCATAAGATAGAAGTTGACAAAAATATTCAGCCTTTTAGATTAGTGTTTTAATGAATTGAATACAGAAAAAGCACTGAAAACAAGGATTAACACGATTAAAATTTATCGAAGATAAGGACGGAATCGATGCCTAAAGCTACTGCTATCATGATTTTGCTTTGTTTTGTTTCTCTGTCTGCTTCTGCCACTCTGATCAGCTATTGGGATTTCAATTCAAACATCCCGGCAGGTAACACAAACTGGGCTCAACCTATCTCCTCAAGCACGTCAAACGGTTCGCTTTCCTACACCTATCCAGCCCTCAGAGCCGGAACCGGAACCACTCTCAATTCTACTGATTCAGTATATGGCTCATCGCTGCACATCCCTCTCGCCAATCCATTAACCGATCACAATTATAGGTACCTGGATCTGTCTCTCTCAACGGTAGGTTATCACAATCTCTCTTTATCATTCGCAAGCACGAGAAGTGCGGGTGCCTTTAGCTCTGCGGCTGTTTCATATTCAACAGATGGCACGAATTTCACTCCACGGACAACACTTTCTTTTGCGAACACAGACTGGGCGCTGTTTACTATTGATTTTTCAGGTGTTTCAGCAGTTGAGGACATTTCTTCGTTGAAAATTCGTATTGTGACCTCCGGGGCAACTCAGGTCAATAAAATCTTCCGTTATGACAATATCCAGATCACCGGCGACCCCATCACCCTCCCCGTAGAATTTTCAGGGATGACCGTCAGCCCAGGCATCGACAACAACGCTTATATCTCCTGGACCACCCAATCGGAGACCGGGGTGAATGGCTATTACGTTCTGCGCGGATTTTCTGAAGATCTGAACCAGGCAGGGATCATCAGTCCGTTGATCCAGGCAGCGAACAGCTCCACCACTCAAACCTATTTCTTTGCCGATGCTGATCTTACGGCATCCGGGCTATATTTTTACTGGCTGCAAGCGCTGGATTATAACGGCGAAACCGGATATTTTGGTCCACAGATTCTTACCTGGTCTCCGGGCGATCCCGCCAACCCTTCCGCTCCTTTGAAAACCGGACTCAGCACTCTCTATCCCAATCCCTTTAATCCCTCGCTTACCATAGATTATGCTTTGGAAGAATCTTCTCCCACTCAAATCAGGATCTACAACCTGCGGGGGCAAGCTGTCCGCTCTATAGATATAGGGGGACAAATTACAGGTGAACACAAGATGGTCTGGAATGGCAGGAACGATAGGGGAGAGCAATGCCCCACCGGAGTTTATCGTGTTGTCATGTCCTCCGGAAAGGTGATTGACAGCAGGAAGGTTTTGCTTCTGAAATAGACGTCTTTATGCAGTTTAGGTACTTCCCCCAAGGATGACATGTGTTTTAGTATTGTCAATGTGTCGTTCCTATGGGACTCGGATAGGGTTGTAACGTCAACCGCCGGGTTGAAACCCGTCGCTAATAATGTATAATCCCTAACGGGATATGTTTACGGATCGATCCCGGTTCAGTCCCAACGGGACGTCACATTATTAGTGTCGGGTTTGAACCCGGCGATGTGCAGTACGACCCGATATATGAGTCCCGTCAGGGACGTCACATTATTAGCGTCGGGTTTGAACCCGGCGTTCACGGATGCGGAACATATCCAAGTCCCGTCAGGGACGTCACATTATTAGTGTCGGGTTTGAACCCGGCGATGTGCAGTACGACCCGATATATGAGTCCCGTCAGGGACGTCACATTATTAGCGTCGGGTTTGAACCCGGCGGACACGGTTACAGAACTTATACGAGTCCCGAGAGGGACGACACGTAATACAGGAAGGGAAAAAATGCCCAATAGTTTCACTCAACTCTATTATCACGTTGTCTTCAACGTCAAAGATCATTACAACCTCCTGCAAGAACCCAAACGCGCAAAAATCTATGCCTACCTGGTGGGTTTATGCGCGAAACAAAAATGCTTTGTAATGGCTATCAATGGAGGTAACGACCACGTTCACATGCTGATCCATGCCCATTCCGGAATCGCGATGGACGATTTGATGAAATTCGTCAAAGGTAATTGCTCCCACTGGATCAATCAGGAACAGATGTTTGTGGGAAAATTCACCTGGCAAGTCGGTTACGGAGCATTCACGGTTTCACAAAGCATGCTGGATACGGTGAAGTCCTACATCGAAAAACAGGAAGATCATCATAAACGGTTTTCATTCCGGGATGAATTCAAATTGTTATTGGAAAAGCATGGCATTGCCTACGATGAGAGGTTTCTGCCCTGATCAATGTGCCGTCCCTATGGGACTTATACGGTGGTTTCGGGTTGTCCGCGTCCGTCGGGTTTGAACCCGGCGAACATGATCCCCAATCCAAGACAGAGTCCCATGGGGACGTCACATATTAGCGACGGGTTTGAACCCGGCGTGTTCGGGACACAATACCATAGAATAGTCCCTTCGGGACGACACATGATTAGGTGTGTTTACCATTGTCAATGTGCCGTCCCTATGGGACTCGTACGGTTGTTTGGGTACGAGCGTCCGCCGGGTTCAAACCCGACGCTAACACGTATAATCCCTACGGGATATGTTTACGGATCGTTTCAGTGATTATCGTCAATTTTATAGATCAATAAACGATTCGATTGAATGTTCCATCCTGGTATTAAACCATGAAATTGCCCCATCGAGTTATGAAACCATGAAATCGTCCCATCGGGACGTCACATGTTAGCGACGGGTTTGAACCCGGCGACATCGAGACAAAAACCCATGAAATAGTCCCATCGGGACGCCACATGATAGCGTCGGGTTTGAATACGGCGTGT
>DAOPZE010000155.1:0-4776 GCA_035353255.1 Candidatus Cloacimonadota bacterium | reverse complement strand
AAGGCGTTCGATGAGTGCCGCGGCTGTCAGAATATTCTCCGCGATAAAATCCGGTTCATAGTCCCAGCCCTGAAATCCGGTCAGCATCTCCTTCCTGCCATTGCCCGTGAGCAGAAGGATGGTCCGCAGTCCTGCTTTCTTGCCAAAGGCGACATCTGAATACCGATCTCCCACCATCCAGGACTTACGTGTGTCGAAATCAAACTCCTGTTTGGCGGTCTTGAACATTCCCAAACCCGGTTTACGATCCTCATGCTGAACGTTGTAGGGCTCGATCACGCCGTCTCTGAAATAGGGAGAATAGAAGATCCGGTCGAGCGTCACGCCTTCTCCGAGAAGCAATTCGCGCATTCTGGCGTGGACAGAATTCAACTGCTCAAGGCTGACCCATCCTCGCGCGATCCCGCTTTGATTCGTGACGATGAAAAGGTAATAACCCAAAGACCGGAGCAGGCGGAGCGCTTCACCCGTGTTAGGGAAAAGGTGATAGGCGGCAGGATCGGTGATATAGCCGAATTCATCAGAGCTGATCGTCCCGTCCCGATCGAGGAAGATGGCGCGTCTAATTGTTTCTGCTTTCACGGGTTTGGAATCTCAAAGCGTCAGGCAGGACGGTATTGAAGAGCACAACCTTGTATTCCCAGAAATCGTTGCGACGGCTGTAGGAAATATCCAGCTTCCAGCAATGCAGATTGCGTGTGATCCTAAAGCTTTGGGAAATAAGGTTCTCTGTTTCAAGATTGTAGTAATTCGAGTAGGTCAACGCCCAATTCTTGGAGAGCTTGACCGCGGCGTTCAGGCGAAGATTGTGTGAGTTTGGCTTCCAGAAGGATTCAGGAGCGTACAGATCGTGAGAGATGGAAAGACTCCAGTTGTCCGAACCGTCCTGTGTAGCAAGGTTTTCCGCGATCTGAGCCAGGCTGTCCGGTTCACCAAAAGTATCAAATATCCGGTTCACCTCACGCGGGAAATAATCCGTGTATGGCGCGGTTCCCCCGATCCCCAGGGTTTGAGAGAAATAGTGACTGTGCAGATCGAGATCATCAAAGCGCATTTTGTAAGGATCTTGCGCCATATTATAACTGGCAGAATATGAGAGCTTTATCCCTTTGAGACTGAGCTTACCGCCATTGAGTTTCAGATCTCCCAGGCTAAAGCTGCCGGGACGGAAGGTAAAGCTGTGGGAGATATTGCCAAAGGGTTGATCATCCTTGAGCATATTGGCGGAAACCTTACTGCTCCAGCCAAAGACGTCATTCAGCTTTTTAGGACGGGTGATGTCCTTGCCATACTTGATCTGCCACTTCTGATCCAGACCGAGATTGAGGTTGGCTGCCTCTTCAGCGCTGCTGACTCCGATCCCGCCAAAGCTGTAGTAATCTGTATTGCCTGTGTAATCCGGATTGTAGCTTATTCCCATGGTGGGAGTAAGGACATGCCGGATCGAGCGGATATAGCCTTTGTAATTGCGTATCCCGTAAACGTTGAAATTGGTGTTGAAATAAGCATTGTAATCCCCGGCACGGACGAACTTGTTATCCAGCTTGTCGCGATCGAACCAGTTCTCGCTGTAGTCGATACCCTGCCGCAGGTTCAGCCAGCCTTTCAGCTTCCAATTGTAGGAGAGTCCGACCCGTTGATTGAGCCCGGCATGATGTTCACTGATGACAGAAGAATCCGCCGGATCGATAAGATTGCTCCAGAGCAGGTCATTCAAGGAAGGACTGGGATCGTTGATGAGCCCGGTATGATCGAAGCGGATCGAGTAATTCCAGGCAAAGTTAGTCCACCAGGCATTGAGCGATCTGTCCGTCTTGTAGAAAAGCTCGTAAACAGGACGGCTGGGAATAGAGAAGGTAGCGCTGGGAAGACTCAGCGTCACACGGTCGTTGATCAGATCCTGTGTATAGCTTGCTCCGACGTTCAGATAGCTGGCAAGCAAAGGCTGACGATAGGAAAGCGAGGAAGATAGCCGTTGCGCCAAACTCTCATCCAGGTCGCTGCTCGTCTCCCAGATACGTTTATTCGTAATAAAATCGATCGTACCGTCCAGTGTAGCCTTGTCCCAAAGCTCCTGATGATGATTGGCTTTGATCGCCCAATCCCGGTTTACGACGTCTCCGGCTATGCTGTGACTGTAAGAAGCATCGAAATTACCCGTATATGAATAACGCTTGGTGTAATCAGTCTCAAGGTTCAGTTTCCAGCCGGTCTTCTCCTTAATATCCAGTGAAAGCTGCAAGTCGGCAAAATCCTTGTAAGGGAAATACCAGGCGATATCACGAATGAACTTGCCGTCCGTGGAATTGTAGCCGGGCTCAGGAATGAGAAATCCGGGATGCCTGCCACGCTGAAGCGGGATCGTGATAAAGGGGAAATAGAACACAGGGAAGTGGTTAACGTAGGCGATGACAGGCTTTCCCACGACCTTATCGCCCCGATATATCCTCAGGCGTCGGGTGGAAAACCAGAAATCAGGATCAGGATCGTCGCAAGTCGTAAACCTTCCATTGTCTATATCATAGACATCATCGGCAACCTTGCGGATCTCTTCTCCGCTATAGAAGCCTTTGTCAAGCTTGCTTTGCCCCGCAGCCATGATCCCTTCTCGTGTATCAATATCGTATGAAACATCCGTGCCAAGCAGGATCTGAGCGCCATCTCGCATCACTGTCGGACCGTGACTAAAAGCGCGATCTGCCTTCAGATCGAGATGCAGACTGTCCGAAGCGATCGAAGAATTACCGTATTCCACGCTGGTATTGCCCATAAGGTAGATCTGCTCCTCAGACTGAATGTACCTGATACTATCGGCACTGTAGAAAAGCGAATCAGTCACGACGCTGTCTGCCACGGAAAGTGAATCCAGGGCGGACATGAGAGCAACCGGTGCCGGAGTCTGAGACCACAGCAACAATCCCGTGAGGGCTATCCAGATCAGGCTGAGAATGAGCTTATCTTTCATCGATACTACTTACCGATGACCACACCAATCCAACTCGCCGTTAATGTCAAGCGAATCATCTGCCAAGTTCGATCGCCAGCCAGCTCAGGAGTGTGTCTCGCCTGGTCTTGTCTCCTCTGTAATATGCTGTGATGCTATCGGATAGGGATATCCGGTCATAGGGAATATAGTCTTTGACTCTCTGACTGTGGAAGAGATCGAGAATTTGGGCTTGGTTGATCTCCAGAAAACGGTCTGAGCGGCTTATCCGGGTCAAAGGATGCTTGCGGTAATGCTGCCACATCTTGACTTTAACCATGTATTGCCGGTATGGATATGGCGCTTTGACATCCAGAGCCGCCAGAGGAAACTGCTCCAGAGCGGGGTAGTTGCGGCGCAAAAGCGTGCGGTGAACTCCTTCAGCCATCTGGAAGGGGAAGCTCTGATGCCAGTGCTGGGAGATTATCTCGCTCTGAAGCCAGGGCATATGATCCAGCAAGGCGCAGTCCAGATCAGAGAGCGAAGGCATATTCACCGTCAAAGGACTGTAGCGTGCGAGCAAGAGATTGAACCAGAAAGGATTCAGCATCTCTTTGGGAGAAGGCATCTTGGCAAAGACTTCGCGGATCTGATGCGCGTAGCCCTGATGCAACTGAGTCGCGACTTCCGGGATGAAGACCTTCGCAGGAATGCGGTAAAGATAGGCATTCAGATCTGCTACGGTCAGCTTTTTGCTCTTGAAGAGGCTGAGCAGATGCGCGACGAAGAACCTAAAGCGATACAGTTCACCGAAATAACCGCTCACAAAGGTATCGAATTCCTCCGCCACTTTGCCGTAGTATCCAAGATATGGCGCGTTGACTGGATTGGCAGTGACCCCGCGGCTACCCATAAAATCGACCGCCTGAGCCCAGGGATCGCTTCCTTCCGCCTCTTCATAGCTGATATGCCGATATGGAATTCCGAATTTCTCCGCGATCTCTTTGCCTATTTGGTGATCCTGCGTGTCCTTATTACCATAATGGATCGCGCTGATCTTTTGTCCCGCATTGAGATACACAGCCAATAGGGGACGAATATCCATCCCGCCGGAAAGCGCGATAGCGACCCGGGAAGAATCACCGGTGGGAACCAGGCAGAAGCTCTTCAAAAGTGAATAGATATCTTTCTTCTGAGTAGATGGAACAAAGAGCTTGTTCCTGAGGCTGAACTCCTTGCCCAATACCGCACAAGAGCCTGTCCCCAGCATCGTGATGTCTTTGAAGTAGCTCTGATCCGTAGGAGCATATCTATCGTTCGAAGGCGGGAACATCGTGTGCCAGTACGCGCCCAGTTTCCGAAAATCAAGCTCCGGCTGAATCACGTTTTTCAGCAGGCTCAGGGAACTCGTGAAGAATATCTCCCCATCCAGCTGATGAATATAAAGTGTCCTCTTCCCCAGGGGATCGTTGTAAGCTCTGATGCCATTCTTTCCGACGATCAGGATCAGATAATGCCCGTCCAGCCTTTCATGAAACCCCTCTGTCTGCAATAAACCGGGCAGATTCATTTGGCTGATATTCTCATAAGAATCACCGTTTATGAGGACAGGATAGCCAAGAACGATATACTGCTCGCCGGATGCCAGCATCCCGCTGAGCAGCGTTCTGGAATTACCCCCGGCATAAATACAGGTATCAGCCAGTTCAATCGTCACTAAAGGTGGTTGTGGACAACGCTCCCGCAGTTCCATTCCCGTTTTAATATACCCGATCCGTCCAAAAAGCCAGCTCATATAACCTCAACATTTGTTATTAATGATCATTCATACAAGTCTGAGAGAGATGGCTTTG
>DAOPZE010000154.1:0-4865 GCA_035353255.1 Candidatus Cloacimonadota bacterium | reverse complement strand
GCTGGAGGGGAGGTAACTTAAGCCTCTTCGGCTTCTTCCTCGCCTTCACAGCAGGTATCGGTTTCTTCTTCAGCGCCGAGAGCGGCGATGGTGATCTGCACGTTGCTTCTGCTCAGATCAGGA
This sequence comes from Candidatus Cloacimonadota bacterium, assembly GCA_035353255.1. Lineage (GTDB taxonomy): Bacteria > Cloacimonadota > Cloacimonadia > Cloacimonadales > Cloacimonadaceae > PHBP01. The sequence continues at coordinate 4,742 of DAOPZE010000154.1, read as the reverse complement.
TAGAAATCATCGATGTATTCGCGGACAGTAGTCTCAATGTCATTGTGCTTGTCGATGAGTTCCTGGCTGAACATGACTTTGACGGTCAGCAGGCTGAGATTGTTGTTGATATTAACTTTGGGCATTTCGCCATAAACGTTGTTCAGGAATTCAGGGAGAGACTTGGAGAGCTTGACAGTGCCATTGATCTTTTTGTAGGCTTTCATGCCGAAGTGCGCCGCCAGAGCGGTTCCGCCGATGAAAAGCAGTGATTTGACGAACTTATTCATAGCCTTTACCTCTTAAGGATTATTTATAGATTGATTTGATCTTTCCCCAGCTACGGTTTTGATTGTAAACCGGAGCCTGGATTCCGATGCCGTTACTGTTAACGGTATTGACAGAGTATTCTCCAAAGGCGAATACAACGATCCCGCTGATCGAACTGAATTGTGAACCAACGGAAGGGTTGAGGCTCGGAGAAGAGCTGAACGTGGTCAGGTTCACAGAGCATTGACCGGTGCCGTCAGTCACGAAGAACTTCCCTTTTCCACCTTTAACGGATGAACAGGAAACGTTCTGAACCTTGATCTGAACACCTTCGTAAGGCTCGGCATCTCCATAGCTGGATATCTGACCGGTTGTGATGAACATCGGCTGGGGCAGGGGATGATTGCTATCGATCACTCTGATCTTTGAAATGTTTTCGATGCAGGTCATACCATAGGTTTCAGAGACTGTTCCGGTAATGCGGAGCTTATCCCCGATCCTGGGGTTGTTCCTTCTGTCCATGACCAGGATGCCACGATAGGGACCACCGCTGGGTTCACACAGGAAATAACCGCCGGTCTTGTAACCGGGAGCAGTGACGATACCCTCGATAGTGACGGTCTTACCAACATAGAGAGAAGGGTAGGTGTTATCCACCCCTGGGGTGCTTGAATGCTGTATGTCAAAAATGGATACAGCCTGAGCTGCGGTGCCAACGCACGCCAGCACTACGATCAAGAACCATAACTTTCTCATTTCAATCCTCATAATAAGCATACTAAAACAATACGCTGCTTTGTGTCAAGCAAAATCCAAGCTTTATTTCGATTTCACTGATCACATTGGTCGCTTTTCGTCAAACCAATAATATCTAAAGCAAATTATAATCCATAGTGAAGAAAAAACACGAATTCTATCCCCAAAATAAGCACTGTCTGACCGGATAATTGAATTGACAGATTGGCATGATTCAAAAATATCGGATTCTAATGAGGTGAGAATTGAAGACAAAAATAGTGATCAAAGGCGCAGCTGAACATAACCTTAAGAATATAAACCTGGAGATCCCCAGGAACAAACTTGTGGTCTTTACCGGAGTCTCCGGCTCAGGGAAAAGCTCTCTGGCATTCGATACTCTCTACGCGGAGGGGCAGCGGCGCTATGTCGAATCCCTTTCTGCTTATGCCAGGCAGTTTCTGGGGCAGATGGAAAAGCCGAAAGTTGACTATATCGAGGGACTTTCTCCGGCGATCTCCATAGAACAGAAATCTGCCAGTAAGAATCCCAGGTCAACGGTCGGAACAGCCACCGAGATCTATGACTATCTGCGTGTGCTCTATGCCCGGGTAGGTACTCAATATTGCTATTCCTGCGGGGAGAAAGTAGGTTCTCAAACAGTGGATCAGATGATTACGCATTTGATGGAACATCCTTCCGGAACCAAGATCCAGATACTCTCGCCCATGGTGCAGAACCGCAAGGGAGAGCACAAGGAAGAGCTTGATCAGCTTCGTGCTGATGGCTTCGTCCGTGTCAGGATCAATGGCAAGGATAGGAATCTGGAAGAAGAGATAGTACTGGATAAGAAAAGTAAGCACAATATCGATGTGATCGTGGACAGGATCGTGATCAAGGAAGGCATCGAAAGCCGACTGGCTGATTCGCTTGAGCTTGCCATGAAGCTCTCCGAAGGACTGGTCAAGATCGTATCTTCAGATGATGACAGCGAAGAACTGCTCTCAGCTCAGAACTCTTGTGCCAAGTGCAATATAAGCTATGAAGAGCTTTCACCTCAGAGCTTCTCCTTCAATAGTCCTCTGGGAGCTTGTCCATCCTGTAATGGCTTGGGATACAAACTGGAGTTCGATCCTGATCTGGTCGTGCCAAATCCCGAACTGTCTATCATGGAAGGTGCTATTGCTGCCTGGGGAAGGCTCGAAGCCAAACAGAGCAGTTGGACGCTCAATACCATCAAGAATCTGGCAAAATCATACAATTTCTCGCTGACCACGCCTTGGTACCAGTTGCCTGAAGACGTGAAGCATCTGATACTTTGGGGTTCCAAAGGCAAGAAGTTCAAGGTCGCCTGGCAGACAGCGCACGGCTCAGGCGAGTTCATGGTACGCTTTGAAGGTATCATGGTACAGCTCAATCGTCGTATGCACGAAACCACATCTGAAGACATGCGCCGTTACTATATGCAATTCATCAGCGATAAACCCTGCACCGAATGTAATGGTTCCAAGCTGAAACCGGCCTCAACCTCAGTAAAAGTCGGCAATCGAAACATCACGGAAGTTACCGGTATGAGCGTACGTGAAGCCCATGAGTTCTTTGAGGGGATCAAACTGAAAGGCAACGAACTCATCATTGCCGAAGAAGTCCTCAAAGAGATCCGCGCCAGGCTCGGTTTTCTCAATAACGTAGGGCTGCATTACCTCTCCCTGGACAGGCGTTCGCCTACTCTTTCCGGCGGAGAAGCTCAGCGGATCAGGCTTGCGTCCCAGATAGGCTCCCAGCTCGTGGGAGTGATGTATATCCTGGATGAACCCAGCATTGGTTTGCATCAACGGGATAACAATAAGTTAGTGCAGATGCTCATGCAATTGCGTGATCTGGGTAATACCGTGATCGTGGTCGAGCATGATGAAGAGACTATGCGCAGCGCGGATATGATCGTTGATTTTGGACCCAGAGCAGGGATATACGGTGGAGAAGTCGTTGTCAGCGGCAGCATGAAAGACATCCTGAAGTGCAAGGAATCGCTTACAGGAGCGTATCTCAGCGGCAGAATGAGCATCCCTGTTCCGGCACAGAGGGTCAAGACAGATTCACGCTTTATCTCGATCAAAGGCGCTATCCACAACAACCTCAAGAATATCGATGTTGACATCCCTCTGGGTTTACTGGTCTGCATCACGGGTGTTTCAGGCAGCGGTAAGAGCTCCCTGATCAATCAGACCCTGTATCCCTATATGCACAATAAGTTCTTCCGCACCAGCCATAAGACCGGTAAGTTCGAAAGCATCACGGGAACTGATGATATAGACAAGATCATCTCTATTGACCAGCAACCCATCGGACGCACACCACGTTCCAATCCGTGTACATACGTGAAGCTCTTCGATCCTATCCGCAATCTCTTCGCGGAACTGCCCGCGTCCAAGATGAAAGGCTACAAACCCGGACGCTTCTCCTTCAACATCAAGGGCGGACGCTGCGAAGCCTGTGAAGGCGCGGGAGTCAAACAGATCGAAATGCACTTCATGGCAGATATCTTTGTCACCTGTGAAGTTTGCAAAGGAAAGCGCTATAACCACGAAACTCTCTCCGTCAAATACAAGGGTAAGAATATCGCCGAAGTTCTGGATATGGACGTTCAGGAAGCTTATAACTTCTTCGAGAGTATCCCTTCCATCCGTCAGAAGCTGGCGACATTGATGGAAGTCGGTCTGGACTATATCAAATTAGGTCAATCTTCGACGACTCTTTCCGGTGGCGAAGCACAGAGGATCAAGCTCTCCCGTGAACTCTCCAAAGTCAGCACGGGAAGCACTCTATATATGCTGGATGAACCTACGACGGGACTGCACTTTGATGATATCAACCGCTTGATGGTCGTCCTGAAAAAGCTTGTTGCCATGGGGAATACCGTTCTGGTCATCGAGCATAATCTCGACGTGATCAAATCTGCAGACTGGGTCATCGATCTCGGTCCCGAAGGCGGCAATGAAGGTGGCAAGATCATCGCCGTCGGAACTCCAGAAACGATCGCTAAGTGCGAGGAGTCCTACACGGGGCAATTCCTCAGGAAGCATCTCGAGATCAAGGATTAAGGCTCTATATGCCGGTCAAATTCAGCTATAGTCCACCCACAGCGGGGAAACACACTGTCGGACTATGCGGCGATTTCAGTGGCTGGCGAATACTTGATCTGACCGATCATCATGGCGTGTATGAACTAAGCCTGGACTTGGCTCCGGGTAAGTATCTCTACAAATTGGTGATCGATGGTCAATGGCTTCCTGATCCTTCCAATAAGAGCATGGAACCTGATCCCTTCGGAGGGATGAATTCTATCCTGTTGATCTCCGAAACAGAAGTAGAGCAACCCAGGATCAAACACTCAGCGGAGGACTTTGAGGTGCCCCGTTGGGTGCAGACAGGGATCGTGTATCAGATCTTTCCTGATCGTTTCCACAATGGAGATCCATCCAACGATCCTGACTTCAGCGAGGAGTACTATCAAAACTGCAAGACCGCGCCTCAAGACTCTCAACTTCTCTCGCCCTTACATGAGTATTATCATCTGATCAAGGACTGGAAAGACATCACGGGGCTGACCCAGAACCCCTATCTACCCCAAGGCAAGCCGGACTGGTGGTCATTCTATGGTGGAGACATCGCCGGTGTCCGACAAAAGCTTGACTATCTAGGCGATCTGGGTGTGACTATCCTATACTTCAAGCCACTCTGGAAAGCAAAATCCAACC
>DAOPZE010000153.1:0-4955 GCA_035353255.1 Candidatus Cloacimonadota bacterium | reverse complement strand
CCCAAGTTCAAAGTTAGAAAATATAATCGCTGCATGATCTGCGGACGTCCCCGCGCCTACCTGAGAGATTTTGGTATGTGCCGTCTGTGCTTCCGTAAATATGCGTCAGCGGGGCAGATCCCCGGAATCACCAGAAGTAGCTGGTAAAACTTAAGGAGAATGATAAATGAGCGTTAGTGATCCGATAGCTGATGCATTGACCAAGATCCGCAATGCATATCGTGCCGGTCATACGCAAGTGATCGTAAATCATAATGGTATCGTAGAATCCATCGTGAAGATCCTTGCCAACGAGAATTTTGTAAATAGCGTGCAAGTGCTTGACAAAGACCCTGCCGCCAAGATCAATTACAAACGTATTCTGATCATCCTGCGCTACACGAATAGCGGAGAGCCTGTCATGCAGGGTCTTGTCCGCGTTTCCAAGCCGGGACGCAGAGTCTATGTTAAATCAGATAATCTGCCCAGCGTTTTCAACAATACAGGCTGTGCCGTCATTTCCACCTCAAACGGTGTGATGGTGGATCGCGATGCCCGTATCAAGAAAGTCGGCGGCGAATATATCTGCCGTGTTTGGTAGGGGGACGAATGTCTAGAATAGGTAAAGCCCCGATCAAACTTCCAGCCGGTACGACAGTAGCCCTGGACGGCAGCAAAGTCACAGTCAAAGGACAGCTTGGCGAGCTTACATACACGTTGCTCGAAGGTATCACCCTGGAACAGGAATCCGGCATCGTCCACATCAAACGCGCGGAAGAGACAAAGACTCTCAGAGCCTATCACGGCCTGACCAGAGCTTTGATCCAGAATATGGTCACCGGTGTGAGCGAAGGTTTCATGAAGACCCTCAATATCATCGGCACCGGATACAGCTCAGAAACGACCGGACCCTGGCTGAGACTCTCCCTGGGATATTCACATGACATCATGTTCCACATCCCCAAGGGACTTCAGGTCGAAGCACAGGCTGTTCCCCGCTCCAAAGGCACCCGTAGCGACCTGACCAGTATTATCCGCATCAAAGGCATCGACAAGCAATTGGTCGGTGAATTTTCCGCTGAAGTGCGCGCCTGCCGCCCGCCTGAAAACTACAAAGGCAAAGGCATCCGCTATGAGAATGAATACGTCACCATCAAAGCCGGTAAAGCCGGATCCAAATAGATGAGGCAAGAGATATGAAGACTTTCGCACAAGAAAAAATCCGCCTTCGCAACCGTCGCAGAGCTGCGATCCGTAAACACATGTCCGGTACGGCAGAACGTCCGAGACTCGCCGTTTACCGCAGCCTGAAGGGCATTTATGCCCAGATCATCGACGATGTCAAAGGGATCACTCTCGTATCTATGTCCACCATCTCCAAGGATATCGAACTGGAAAAGGGTCTCAAGAAGACCGAACAGAGTTTCCAGATCGGCTTGAAGCTCGGTGAAAAGGCTCTCGCAGCCGGTATAACCAAGGTCGCGTTCGATCGCTCCGGGTACAAGTATCACGGCAGAGTCAAGGCTCTGGCTGATGGTGCCCGCAAAGCCGGTCTTGAGTTTTAGGAGGATAGCTTGAATTACGAAAACACACAAACAGAAGAAAATGCCCTGATCGAAAAGATCATCGAAACCAAGCGTGTTGCCAAGGTTGTCAAAGGTGGACGTAACTTCAGTTTCAGCGCCATCATGGTTGTTGGTGACCGCAAGGGCAATATCGGCATCGGTGCCGGTAAAGCCAATGAAATCGTCGATGCTATCCGCAAAGCAAAAGAAAAAGCCCTCAAGAGCATGTTCAAGGTATCGATCGTCAAAGGTACCATCCCGCATGAGTACACCGCTCGTTACGGTGCCAGCCGCGTCATGATGAAGCCCGCCCGTCCAGGTACCGGCGTTATCGCCGGAGGAACCACCCGTGCGATCTTCGAAGCGGCAGGAATCGAGAATATTCTCTGCAAGTCCCTGGGCTCAAACACCCCCACGAACGTGGTCAAAGCCACCATCATCGGGCTCAAAGCCATGCGCACCGTGCACGACGTAGCGCGTCTTCGTAACAAAACTGTCGCGGAACTCACCGGACAGGAGGAAAAATGAAGATCAAAGTTACCCAAATCCGCAGCACTATAAATCGTAAAGAAGACCACAAACGGGTTATCGAGTCTCTCGGTCTCGGACGTGTCGGCAAAAGCCGCATCCATGAAGATAGCCCCGCGATCATGGGTATGATCAAGAAAGTGTCATACCTGCTTAAAGTCGAAAACCAGCAGGGAGAATAATTATGTTGACCTTACACAATCTGGGAAAACCTGCCGGAAGAAAGAACAAAAAACGCCTTGGTAAAGGTCAGGGATCGGGTAGCGGCCATCAAGCCGGACGCGGTCACAAGGGTACCAAAGCTCGTGCCGGTGGCAAGGTTGCCGCTGGATTCGAAGGCGGTCAGATGCCTCTGCATCGCCGTCTGCCCAAACGCGGTTTCAAGAATATCTTCCGCGTCGGATATCGTGTAATGAACTTAAGCCGTCTGCTGGTCCTTGAAGAGACTGAGTATGACATTCAGAAGATGGAAGCGCTCGGTTTGATCCCTTCCACCGGACAGAAGTCACATGCTCCCGTCAAGATCCTGGCAGCCCTTAACGAAGATTTCACCAAAGCCGTTCATATCAAGGCAAACGCCTTTTCCAAACGCGCAAAAGAGATCATTGAGAAGAACGGTGGCAAGGCGGAGGTAGTTTAACTTGTTCAAGACAATTGCTAACATGTTCCGGATTCCGGACTTGAAAAAGAAAATACTCTTTACAGCATTGTTTTTGGTGCTCTATCGCCTTGGTAGCTTCGTGCCGGTACCCGGAGTCGATGCCACTGCTCTCAAAGCTTTCTTTACCAACGCCAAGCAGGGTGGAAACACCCTCTTTGGCTTGCTCGACCTCTTTGTCGGGGGAAACTTTGAACGCGCTTCGGTCTTCGCTCTGGGCGTGATGCCCTACATTACGGCGTCCATCGTTATTCAGCTTTTGGGAAGTATCATTCCTTACTTCGAGAAGCTGAGAAAGGAAGGCGCCGAAGGTCAGAAAAAGATGAACCAGATCACCCGTTACGGTACGGTCGGCTTAGGTGCCTTCAATGCCGTGACCATTACGCTCTGGCTCACCTCCCTGTCCAATGGTGTAGTGCCCAGCCCCGGACTGCTGTTCCATTTCACGGGTATTGTCACTCTGGTGACCGGTACCATGATCGTGATGTGGATCGGTGAGCAAATTACCGAGTATGGAATAGGCAATGGTATATCACTGATCATTTTTGCCGGTATTATATCCCGCTATCCCGAAGGTTTCATCCGGATGTTCCAGAAGATCGGAACCGACCCGACCTACCTTTGGAAAGCTATCCTCGCTGTTGCGGTCATGCTGTTCACGACCACAGCCATCATTCTGGTGACTGAAGCCATGCGCAAGATCCCCGTCCAGTACGCCAAGCGTATCGTGGGCAGGAGAGTCTATGGCGGTCAGAGCACATACATCCCCTTAAGAGTCAATACAGCCGGTGTGATCCCTATCATCTTCGCTCAGTCCGTGATCATGTTCCCTGCGACGATCGCTGCTGCGATCGGCCGTTCAGGCGGATTCTGGGCGACCATGCAGAAGATGCTGTCCCCCGGAGCGTGGTTATACACCATCCTCTACGTCGGGCTGATCATCTTCTTCGCCTATTTCTATACTGCCATGGTGCTAAACCCCACCGAGATGGCCGAGAATATGGTGAAGTATGGTGGACACATCCCCGGCAAGAAACCCGGAAAGAAGACAGCGGATTATATCAATTCCGTCCTAGTCCGGATCACCCTGCCAGGCGCGATTTTCTATGCCCTTATCGCCCTGTTGCCGGAAATCATGAGCAGCAAGCTTGATCTGCCATTCTACTTCGGTGGAACAGGTCTGATCATCGTGGTCGGTGTGGCGCTGGATACCCTGCAACAGATCGAATCCCACCTGGTTATGCGCCATTATGACGGCTTTATGAAGAAAGGGAAACTGCGCGGACGCTCAGGTTCATGATCTATATCAAAAACGACACGGAAATAGCTAAGATGCGCCTCAGTTGCCAGGTTCTTGGTGAACTGCTGGACGCCTTTGAGCAGATGATCGTTCCCGGAGTTAGCACTCTGGAGCTGGACCGGTTTGCCGAGGATTTTATGCGCTCCCGTGGCGGAAGCCCCGCTTTCAAGGGTTACCGCGTTGACGGATTGCCTCCTTTCCCCGGCTCGATCTGTACCTCAGTCAATTCCGGCATCGTACATGGCATCCCCTCTGAGAAGATCATTCTCAGGGAAGGCGATATCATCGGCATTGATGTAGGGGTATTGCTGAACGGTTTTTATGGAGACACTGCCCGCACTTACGCGGTAGGCAAGATCTCCCCCGAAGCTGAGAACTTGCTGAAGGTCACGAGGGATTCCCTCGTCCTCGGCATCGCCGCAGCCAGGGAAGGCAACCGTATCGGTGATATCTCGAATGCCATCGGTACCTACGTCAGGAAGCACGGTTATCACGTCGCTGATGATCTGACCGGTCACGGGATCGGCAGGTCTCTGCATGAGGATCCGCAAATACCCAATAGCGGAAATCCGGGACGTGGTCCCCGTCTCAAAGCCGGGATGACCCTGGCGATCGAACCTATGGTCAATATAGGTACGAACCGTGTCAAAGAAAGAGGCTGGGAGTTCTTCGCGGCGGACGACAGTCTGTCAGCGCATTATGAGCACACCATCCTGATCACTGAGAATGAACCCGAAATACTCACTATTGCGAGAGGATAACGTATGACAAAATCTGGTGTTATCGAAGTTGAAGGCATTGTGAAGGAAGCGCTTCCCAATACTACTTTCCGCGTTGAACTGGAGAACGGCCATGAGATACTGGCTCATTCCTCCGGCAAGATGCGCATGAACTTCATCCGTATTTACCCGGGCGATAAGGTGAC
>DAOPZE010000152.1:0-5031 GCA_035353255.1 Candidatus Cloacimonadota bacterium | reverse complement strand
CAATGTAATTATGCTGCCTTCCCCAGGCAAAAAGGAACATAAGCGGAAAATCGGGGCTTACGCCCGTATCATCAACCCCCTCGAGGTCGGTATATGGAAGAACATAATCGACCGGTGTATCGTAGGTTTCACCGGCAACAATAAATTCAAAATCTATTGTATGCGTGTACATGCCAGGTATCCCGGAGAGCTGTTCTATTTCCTGCGGATCTTCGCCTGTTTCATAGGGTATGATTGCAGAGCCGATCCTGCTGGCAGAATAGGCAGAATTCTCATACTTTATCCTGTAGTAAGCATTCTCCCCTTTAACATAATATATATTCCCGCTCACTCCCGGACCAGGAACAATATCACGAAATTTATTTACTTCCACAATCGGATAAGGAGCAAGGTCATCTATCGATTCGATATTGCTTTCCGACCAGGTATCAGGAGCATCAAGACCAAGTGATATTCCCGTGTACCGGTTTTTATCGAGCTTAACGGTTTTTGGTGCAAATTCTATTCGCCTGGGAGATTTCGTAATGATCTCATCAAAAGTAAGGATAGAAACAGATTTGGATTGCTCGTTTATGAAAAATCCCAGGTTGAACCTGTTGGTAAGTGCTTTCAGGAAATCTGTAACAGGTATATCAGGAAGTACGGCTGAATACCTGAAGCCTGCCATGAATTCACGGAAAACATTGTTTGTCCTGGTGTTGAAAATTGTAAGCCGTGAGAGATCCCCGGATTTGAAAGCGTTTGTGACTACCTTATAACCATGCTCAGAGAATATATAATCAACAACTGCCCCGGCAAACATGTAAACGGAGTCAATCCGAAGGAAAGGAGCTGCTCCGGTATTAACGGGAGCAATAGGATTGACGAATGAATAATCGCCTTCCATATCTTCCCTTGCGCTGGGCATATATGCGCAATAACATGTGTAATCAGACTGAGGATAAACGTTATTCTGAAGTGATGTTATATAAGCGCATACCTGTTCATCGGTTGCACCTATCCCGCCTGGATAATTGATCCCATTATATTCGAGATCCTTGAGCGATTTGTTCTTGACAGCACTATAGAAACTCCCGTTATCAACAGAGAAAACAGCCTCAATATAATCCTGGTTTGCTTCGGTCACATTCCATAGTCCGAACAGATCGAAGTGACTATCCTTTATCCTACCCGGTGGATTTATGTCTCCTTCCGCTCCGGCTATCGAAGGATATCCTAATGCTTTCTGTACAAGCGGATCGCGCGCGGGGAAGGTGAAGGGAAAGGAATAGCTCCCTGTATCGTTAAAGAGAGGATTAAAAAATTTTATCTGCAGCGATTCAGATACAGGTACCTTTATATTATTAACAAAGAATTTCAATGTCAGGGCAGTTTCAAAATTACGTTTCCTGTCTTAAGCAATACGTTCCCGATTTTTAACGGAACATTACTTCCTGATGGAGTGACAGGTGGAGGGATAACCGGCTCCCCGGTCCAATAATCGGCAATTGCATCACCGAATAAAGAGCTTGCCAGCTGACTTCCGAGCTGCGTCAGGTGTAATCCATCCGAGAAATAAGTTGTATTCGAGGGATCATCGAATGCTGCCACATCATCGGTATTCAGCACATATACATTTGTCATCAGCGCGAGGTCTGTCAACATGAGATTATTAAAGATTACACGCTTTGCCTCGAATCCAGCCCCTCGCCCGTATGCGTTCGTGGGTGTTATCGTATATGCGAAAACCTTCCATCCCATATCGAGCCGGTCCTGCACATAAGATTTCAGGAGGTTATAAGTTGCAGTCGCATCCCCAACTGTATTTGTCATATCGTTACAACCGATCCAGAGGACCATAATGTTTTTCAGGGTTGCGGTTTCAGTTACGAGATGACCGTCAACCGTAGATGCCCTGCCCTCAATATAAGGATAAGCATTATCTGCAATATGACTATTGCTCTGTGCGCTGTTGTAGAAGCTGCTTACATCGGTTTCAAGGGGAAGGTAATAATCAAGCCAGGTTCCATCGGCAACAAAGCTATGCCCCTCAATAACCAGGTTGGCATAATTTGTTGTGGCAACCTGATACTCAAAAGCTCCAATGTCGGGATTGCCGACTATAGGATCGCCGTTATAATCCCTGGTAAGCGACAGATCTTCCCCGGCATTGATTGCCGGGCTGCCCGCCCGCAGGGTGTAATCGACATTAAGCAGCGGATCTGCCGAGAGTGAATTATAGTCATCGCCTGTAGCTGCTCTCCAGGATGCCAGCGAGGTATAAGTTGTAGTATTGATATAACCAAGATAATCTACATAATAAAGGTTATGATCGAGTGTGAACGGGCATGAATAGTAGTGAGCATAAGCCGTCTGGGTAGCCTCATAAAAAATATTGTTCTTGATGTTGTTATTTGTCAGGGTACCATCTTCACCCCAGGTACGGACATGCCTGGCGTTTGAAGCATCAGGACGCTGGTTAACTGACCAGACAGTACCAGCCCAGAGGCAGGTATTATTGTAAAAATTGACATTTGTAAGCGTGCGGTCGCCACTTGTGAAAACCTCATAAGTATAATAGCAGCCTTCAAACACATTATAATAAATACTTATGTTCGATTGAGTATAGGCTCCGCTTCCCTGGGGTGATATCCCCGCATCGTAGATGTCGTGAACATAATTATATCTGACGGTTATATTGTTATTATTATTCCAGATCTGTATGCCATTACCCATCCTGTAACCATTGCCATCTTCGCCGTAATACATACCACCTATCCAGGCAACCTCGCAATTCTGTACAATAACATTCGATGCTTCGCGTATCATGATCCCGTTATTAGCGGAATATTTTACGCTTAACCCATCAACGGTTATATAACTTCTGTATCCGATAGTTAAAACGTTTTCCGAGTAGATCCCGCCAAGTTCAATGTGTGTGTAGTAGGTTCCCGGGTTTGACGCTGAGTACATATATACCCGGTCATCAGTGGTGTCATAAAACCAATCACCCTGCACAGTACATGTTGCGAGAGTTAAACGTTTCCTGCCGCAATTAGAATCATTATTAAATACTATATTCCCTGCATCGGTAAGAGGCGATGGCGGACTTACAGCCATACGCCATATGCTTCCTGAGGTGTTGCTCCACAAAGCCGAGGAAGATACGTCGGCAGCTCCTGCGATAACCGGCTTTTCGCCTGCACCATAGCTTGTTAATGTAATGGGATTACCTGAGGTGCCGGAATTAGCGATGCTTAAATATCCGCGGAATACCTCACCACAGCGGAACCTAATTATATCGCCGGCTACAAAACCCGGAGAAACAGAATAAGAGTTTACCTTAGCCAGAGTTTGCCATGGAGTACCGGTAGTAGTGCCGTTATTTGAATTATTACCGGAAGTTGAGACGTAATAGGTTGCTGCAATTAGAAACTTATTGCAGCTCAATAAAAATATAAAAAACAGAAATAAATATTTTTTCATATTATTCAATTAAAAGGATATGCCCTGCCTGCATTAGAGTTATCGAGGGTGCTAACTTCAGCTGATGAGAGATCTCTATTCCATATCAGACATTGGTCAAGATATCCACGGAGCTCACTTCCACTGCCCTGATATGCATTACCGAAATATATGAGCGAATTACTTGTATAAATTGTTCCTGTAAACGTTTCCGCACCTGTGCTCACATCTGTATTCCCGACATATAATTTCATTGCAGATCCTGCCTGGCATACCCCAGTTATATGATACCAGGTTCCTGTGGTAAATGTCGTGGTTCCGCCAACCTCGTAATCTTCTGCAGTTGTGTTTTTTACATGAAAATACGGATGATTATCTGTACCAATAAGTATATAGGCTGCTTCATATGGAGAGGTAGTTACTCCATATCTGGCTACATAAGAATCATGAGCAAGAGTGGATGGAAGGCTGGTGAAATAGACCCATACCGAAATTGTCAGGTCGTCTCCTCCCGTTGCCTGGCTTGCATTATACGGTACCTCAATAACATCATTTGCATCATTGAATAATTCAGCATAACCAAGCTTGCCTGTCTGTCCAACAGTTGCTTTTGTAGTTGCATTCTGGGTACCTGTAGCATCGGTGAGAGTAGTTCCTGAAGTCTCATTCATTTCATAAGCTGCCACAAGACCTGTCAGGAGACTCGATTCTCCACCGGTTAGTGTAAGCCAGGTTATATTTGTCGGATTATTACCTTTAACCAGGACCGTTTCTCCTGTTGAAAATCCTGGTCGAACTGTAACAGTGCCGGTAGTTGAGCTAAACCGAAATCCGGTTACGCCATTAGTGGCAGTATTATTTCGTCGCTGATAATACAGATTTGTACCAGATCCTCTCATTAATTCAACCTCCTTACCTATGAGACTTGAATGAGTGATTACCGTGTCGCCGTTTGAAGGAGCTCCGGTAGTTGTCCCCACAATGAATTGTAACATTGACCAGTTTATGCCAGCTCCGCCGCCCTGGAAGTCAGCCATTTTACTGGTGAACCAGGCTTCAGCATCTTCTGCACGACCAAGAAGATTATTTACAGTATCATGCATTACATCGCCTTCCGTTAATCGTGTATTCCCGTCGTAGAACCTCAGATAGGTACCGTCGGTTGTGATCGAATCAATTGTGGCTGCTCCTGAAAGCCTTCCAACCTGGATGCCTCTCTTAAACTTGCTTTGAGAAAAAGAGGTCGGGATTATACAAAGAAAAATGAGAAATAATAATAGTTTTTTCATGTCATTATTTATGATGGTAAAACTTCTGATCTTATGTTAGCCCAGTCGATATTCTCGGTTCCTGCGAAACCGGTTACCGTTATTGTCTGATCGAGTACAAACTCACCGCCGCGGATCCCCTGGCGGAAGCTATAAGCCCCGGAGGTCCAGATAGTATATTGCCCGAAAGATCCTGAACTTCCACCGAGGGAATCGAGGGTATCGACAAGATCCTGGAGGAGGTCCTCAAGCACGGTTGCCGTTATAAGCCCCAGGCTGTTTTCGTAGATTGCGGCAGTGATCGCCGCTTTCAATTCAT
>DAOPZE010000151.1:0-5042 GCA_035353255.1 Candidatus Cloacimonadota bacterium | reverse complement strand
AGGGAACAGGGATCAGGGAACAGGGATCAGGGAACAGGGATCAGGGAACAGGGATCAGGGCGGCTTCATTCTTCTTTCTTTATTCATAATTCTCCATCATCCCCCTATCCTCTCTCTATCATCTTACGTCGCGACGTAAGATGATAGAGAGAGGATAGGGGGATGATCACCAGATAATAGTCCCGAAGAAAAGGGAGTAATGATCCATATTAGTCCCGGAGGGACGTCACTTCATAGCCTGGGGTGGAGCGAAGCGAAACCCCAGGGACAACGCCACCTCACCCGAAGCGAAGCCCCGGAGGGGCGACACATAACTCCCGGTCATACGACAGAATAATCCCGCAATGACGGCCATATCGCCCATCAGGACAGGATATCCTCACAAAAAAAGAGAGGCGAGCCATAAGGCTCGCCTCTTGTATTTGTCAGACGAATCTGATCACTTCATCAGGATCATCTTCTTGGTGCTGCTGTATTTTCCGGCATACATCTTGTAATAGTACATACCGCTGGAAACAGAGCGACCGCTGGCGTCAGTACCGTTCCAGACGACTGTGTGGTCGCCGGCGGCTTTGGTTTCATTGACGAGGGTCTTTACCAATTGTCCTTTCATGTTGTAGATACCGATGGTGACGGGTGTGGCATCCTTGACGCTGTAACGTATGGTGGTTTCCGGATTGAAGGGGTTCGGATAGTTACCAGCCAGGTTAGTGGTCAGGACGGGCACAGTCGGGTCATCAGATGCTGACGGGCCTTCGATGCGGACGTTATCCAGCATGAAGATCCAGGCATCGTTCGACAGACACTGGATACCGACACGGATCTGCTGTCCCGCATAGGCTGCGAGGCTGTAGGTGTATTCAGTCCAGGTTGTCGGAGCTTCAATGTAGCTCGCGCCGCTGATGATGGTGAAGTTCGTGGGGTTGGTTCCTGTTGTTGAGACACCGACCTTGAATCTTTCAAGACCATACTGAGCAGTGAGTGACATTGCGTAGAACTTGATATTTCCACCACCGGCAACCTGCGGGGTGATCAACCAGTCGTTATTAGGAGGTGTGGTCGCGGCTACGCAAGCGGCAAACTTCGCGCCTTCCTGCGGAATGATCGTGGTGGCAGGAGGTGTGGTCGTTGCGGGATTGAAGATGATGAATGCTTGCGGAGCGGCAGCGTTAGGCCAAGTTGTATTGGTCATGGTATAGGTTGCGCTCTGATCTACGTCAACATTCGTCCAGGGAGCGAAGTCGATGGCGAAGTCGGCATAGGTCTCGAAACCGTCGTTCAGGACGACCTGAGAGACGGGGAGCTGGAAGTTCACGGTGGTGGTCTGTCCGGTCACAACAACTATACCTGTCTGAGTCACAGCACTGTAGCCATTGGCAGCAGCGGTAACGTTGACGGTACCGGCGCCGACGGTCATGCTGTAAGCACCCGAGGCATTGGTGGTGGCGGTGACGGTTCCACATGTGACTGTGGCACCGGCAATACCCTGATTCTGAGGATTGCGGACGAGACCGGCGATCGTTCCGATCTGAGTCTGTTTCTGGATAGCATTGGAGAACGCGGCAGGAGCCATTGCGTTTCCGGTATAGATCGCCTTTACAGCCCATCTGTACATTCCATCAGGAACGCCAGCCCAGCCTGTATCTTGCCAGCCGGTAGCGGTGATGGTGGTGGGGGTAAGGGAGGTCCAGGCAGTTTCGTTGCTTTCCTGACCCTGAAGCAGGCGCCAGACTTTGTAACCGAGAAGGTTACGGTCCATGGTGGTGTTCGCTTCGGGATGTACGTTCTTGGCGGTAGGATCGACATAGGTAAGAGCCTGGGTAGGTCCGCTGTAGCCGACATAACCCTGGATGTTCCAGTTGTAGGTAAGTGATGAGGCGAGAGCGGTGAGGGTTGACCAGGCACCGTTGAAGTATATCATGTTGCCAAAGCCTTCAGTCTGAGGACCGGCATCGCAACCCGCGGGATAACCGCTGGTGACGTTGCAGCGATAACCAAACCAAAGCTCTTCGTTTCCGGTGATGGGAACGGGAGTGGTGAGGGCAACAGTGTTGTACTCGTCAAGGGTGGGGGTGAAGGCTTGGTCAACGACCATGGTTCCGGGAGCGGTCGCTGTTCCACCGGTCCATACGCGCAGGGAGAATGTTCCGGCTTGGGCAGGCCACACCTTGAGGGAGTGGAGGCTCATTCCGGCATAATCTGCGAGAGCGGATGCGGGGAAGCGGATGGCGACGTCAAAGTCTGCCACGCCACCGGTACCGATGCTGTCATTGTTTTCACCTGAGTCGTAGTGGATCCATTCGCCACCGGCAGTACCGGGAGCCATCCAGGTGATATTAACGTTTGCTCCTGCTACGGCAGCCTGAACTGCTCCGGCAGGAAGCGTGATCTCGGTGAGTTGGAAGTTCTGGGTGGTCGTCTGCAGTCCGGTGACGGTGACGGCGGGTTGAGACGCAGTCTGATAACCGGTCTTGGCGCAGGTGACGGTGTAAACACCCTGATACACGCCAAAGGAATAAACACCACTGGCGTTTGTGGTTCCGCTGTAATCTCCGGCGGTGACGGTGGCGCCTTGGACAGGAGTTCCGCTACCGAAATCGGTCACGGTTCCGGTCAGGGTTCCCATCATGCCTTTGTCGAGCTGGTTGGAGAAGGCGGGAGTGGACATCACGTTGTTGGTATAGATCGCTCTCACGGCGAATTTGTACACGCCGGAAGGCAGGGGACCCCAGGCGGCATCAGTAAAGGCAGTCGCGGAAATGGGGTTCGGGGTAAGGGAGGTCCAGTTCGCGGGAGTTCCCTGATCAGCGGCAAGCAGACGCCAGACCTTGTAACCAAGGAGTGTGCGATCCACGTTGCTGGGGTTCTGGACGCTGAGGACGGGTTCCTGCAGTCTGTCGTTGTTCACGGCAGCGCGGCTGGTGGGAAGGTTCGGGGTGACACGGACAGCGGCGGTATTGACCGCGCTCTGTGTGGTCAGCTCGGATGTGGCAATGGACATGACCCCTGTGGGGCTGCCGACGGTGATGTCATCGATGAGCCAGCAATACCACAGACCGTCGTTGGACGGAGGATCAAGAGCATGCCAGGCAAGTTTGACTTGCTGTCCGGCATAGGCGTTGAGGTCGATATTGATCGCGGTCGCGTAGTAATTCCATCCACCGGTCAGAGTGCTGGCATCCCAAAGGGTTGTCCAGGTGCTGCCGTTGTCGGTGGAGATCTTCACATAGTAGTGATCGCCATTGGTGCTTCCAAGATAGACATATGACCAGAAGGTGAGACTGGCAGAGGGAGGGCAGACGAATTGCGGGGTCTTGAGCCATTCGTCCTGATGGTTGTAACTCCACCATAGACCTGACTGCAGGGTTCCACCATGAGGCGGAACGGCAGGAGTCAAAGCAACTGTGCCAAGTGAACACCAGGTAGGCAGAACACCGGTGGTTCCGGCTGCTCCGGTATCGGTGATAACTTGAGTCCAATCTGTGGGCGGGAAGGCAGTGCCTTCGAAGCCTTCAGTGATCCCTGCGCCACCCTGACCGGGAGCTTGCCAGGTAAGGTTGACTTGGGTGAAGGTTGAGTTTTCAGCAGCTACGACACCAAAGGGAGGATTTGCCATTTCGTTAACAGTGATGTCGCCCATGTTCAGGTTCGTGGTTCCGACAACGGCTTGGCCGGTGGCGGGCTGATAACCTGTGGCATTGGCGGTGTACTGATAGGTCTGGCTGGCAAACACGCCGGTGATGGTGAAGTTACCGGTTGCATTGGTGGTCGCGGTGTAAGGATCGTAACCTGTAAGGTTGATCGTGGCACCGGCAATACCCACTGTGGGAGCATCGCTGCCGACGATTCTACCTGTCACAGTGACCTGAGGCAGTAAAGCCAGGGCAAAGTTCGAGGTTGCGGTCTGATCTTCCACGATGGTCACGTTGTTGGTGACGGAAGTATAACCATGCTTGGTCGCGGTCACAGCATAAGTACCCTGCGCAATGTAGGGGAAGCTGTATTGACCGGAAGCATTCGTGGTGGTCGTGTGAGTAGTGGTCGCCACGGAGACTGTGGCTCCGGCAAGAGGCTGTCCACCGACGGTGACAGTGCCGTTCAGAGCGCCCATTCCGTCAACGACGAAGAACAGGGTGGTCTTGGGGAACTGACCGATGGCTGTGGCAGCCGCGGGAGCGGCAGGATCAAACGTGGTCGAGTCACTGTACAGATACAAGGCACGAGTCGTACCAATGGTCTGGCAGAGGAAGTTATCAGAGGCATTGAACCATTCCGTATCCATAGGGCGGTTCACCATGATCACCAGGTTACCGCCACCATACACGTAAGGTGTGGGGAAGGTAATATTGATCAGGTTGCTGCCCGCGGGATAGTTCACGTTTCCGTCAAACACGGAGGTGAGCTGACCTGAGGGGATCCAGCCGGCTGCAAGATCAGCAGCGGTGTTCTCACCCATCCAGATCTTGGTGGGCTTCGCCGTCAGATTGGAGACGAAGTTGTTGTAGAACTGGATACCTGTGATCAATCCGCCGAGGTTGATCTCGTTCGGATAGATGATGTATTCATACAAACTGTTCTTCCAGTAGAAGTCCATGGGCTTACGGCCAGTTTCAGCACCGGTACCGATGGTGACGGCGATCGTTCCGGAAGCCTGAACGTTTACTGTGAGAGGCTGGGTTTGGTCGTTGGTGGCATTCTGGTCACCTGCAAGTACAACCTTTCCGTAGATCGTGGTAGGACCGGCTGTTGTGGGGGTCCAGTTGATCACGAAAGGTACAATCGCTCCAGGAGCGATCGTGGTGCCGGCGACTGAGCCAAGCTCGACGTTGCTGGAGTTAAACAGCTTCACCGCATAGGTGCTTTGAGGAGCTGTTCCACGATTGCGAACGCTGATGGTGTAAGGGCTGGCTGTGCCGACTGTAGGAGTTGTGTTTCCTGAGATCGACAGGGCAGCAAGGTCATTCGCCTGAGCGACCACGGGAGTAAATTCATAAACGGTTCCCTGAGCCGGGAATGCGCTGATGGAGGTGTTTTCAACAGTG
>DAOPZE010000150.1:0-5360 GCA_035353255.1 Candidatus Cloacimonadota bacterium | reverse complement strand
ACCAGAGCCCTCGGGATGGGAGCTCAGCAACTGATCACGACCCAGACCGGTGATCTCGAGCCGGGTCTATATCGGGTCTATATCTGGTTTCAGGATGGACATTATAGCTATGGAGATGTGCTGGTAGAAGAATAATATATACCTAATATGGATATCACCTCAGAAACAGCACCGAATACAGCACATAAACCGTGACCAATATCGCTCCTTCCCAGCGGTCGATACGGTGTCGCTTCGGATTGAACATCATGATAAAGAGCAGGAAAGTCGAGCCGATCATAACGAACTGACCCGGATTGAACACCTTTGCGTAGTTCAGAGGGCTGAAGAGCGAGGTCACGCCCATGATGAAGAGCAGGTTGAAGATATTGCTGCCGATGACGTTGCCGACCGCTATGTCCGGCTTGTTCTTCAAGGTTGCGATCAACGAGGTGCTCAATTCCGGCAGAGATGTCCCTATCGCCACGATCGTCAGCCCAATGACCGATTCGCTTACGCCGAACATCCGCGCCAGATTTATCGAATGATCCACCACCAGATTTCCGCCTCCGATCAGCCCGGCTAAACCTCCCACGACAAAGGCAAGGCTCGTCAGCAGGGGGTAGAGACGGCTGTTTGATTCGCTTTCCACGCCTTGTTTGCTCAGATTATGGGTGTAAACCAGGAAGATGGCAAAAAAACCCAGTAGAACCAAGCCATCCCCCCAGGTAAGGAGATTTCGCGCGCCTGGCGTAAAGTGAGAATCATTCACCAATACCAACAGGATAAAGGAAGTCAGCAAAGCAAAGGGGATCTCACGCCAGGTCGTGCCTCGTTTTACCTGGAGCGGTCTGACCATGGCGCAGATACCCAATATCCCCAGGATGTTGAAGATATTGCTGCCGATAATGTTGCCAAACGCGATATCAGCGGCGCCCTGGTGCGCGGAGACAAGATTTACCACCAGCTCCGGGGTCGAGGTGCCAAACGCCACGACAGTCAAACCGATCACAATATCCGGAACTTTCAGCCTCAGCGCGAGAGAGCTTGCACCTCTTACCAGAAGATCAGCACCTCCGATCAGCAAAGCAAATCCAAGCGCCACCAACAATATAGAAATGATCATATTACCTCGTTTTCCTGTCTCTCAGGATCTGTTCAGGAGAACGAAAACATGGTCTTCCGGCTCTGGTTTCCAGGTCAAGGTCTTTTTCTCCAAAACTTCCTTTTCGCTGCTAACCACAATGTGAATCTACTCCTCTGAGGTCAAAACAAAAACACCGCGGCCACGAAGGTTTGCTCTCCCTTTCCGCGTCATAACCTCCAATCCGGAGAGTATCTTACGTTCATCATCCCGTTATCATCCCGTTATCATCCCCTGTCATGACAGGAGATGATACCAAGATGATACCGGGATGATGCCGAAATGAAATACTCAGAATCGTGGACAAGAATCCACAGTCATAGTAGCTAATGTTTGGCATAATGTAAATACTACTTGACATTATGTCCATCATTGCGGATATTGTCTATGGGAGGAACGATGATACTGAAGAATAAACTGAAAGTCTGGCGTGCCATGAAAGACATCACCCAGGCAGACCTCGCGACGGCGGTCGGTCTCAGCCGGCAGACCATCAATTCTGTGGAGAAAGGGGTTTACTTCCCCTCCATCGTCAGCGCTATGAAGATTGCCGCATATTTTCAAACCACAGTGGAAGAGATATTCTTCTTCGAGGAGGAAAAATGACCCTCAGAGGAAATTATCGTTTGTTATACGCCAGTCAGTTGATTACGGGAGTTCTGACCTGGTTTGCCACCGCAAAATATGGCATCCCCGGCTTAGGGATCGCCTTCATCCCTTTCCTGATCGGGATGACGGTAGTGATGTACAAGAATCAGCCGGATGAAAGAGAAATGAGCCTGTCGCACCAGATCAACAGCTATGAAGGTATCGGCACGGGAGTGATCGCGGGCTTGATCTACTTCCTCTTACCGGATGTGAACTGGTTCTTTGCCCTGATCTCAGGAATCAGTGTGATCAGAGGTATCATTGGGTTCATCGTCTTTAGCGTACGGTGAGACACGCCTAGTATTGACTTAACAAGCTTGGCGGAGTATGATTCTGCAGCATATATGTGGTCTCATTCCGCCAAACTTCCTTAGTTAAAACGAAGTCCAGGAAGCCGTTGACCTCGACAAATGGAGTTATGTCCATGATGTTGCGAATCAAAAGGACTGATTTGAGCATCTTATCAAACAACTTGACAAAAAACAAGAATCACGTCCATTTGCGCATAGTTACTCGTTGGTCAAACATGGCTTGGAGAAAGGAGTATATTATGTTCAAACCTACGCTGTGTGTCGTGCTGCTGGCGCTTCTATCCGTAACCTTCCATGCAAAACCCGTATCTGATAAAACCAGGGTACGCAACCTCACTGCCTTTACCCGCCTCTGGGGTTATGTCCGCCACTGGTATCCTGCCGATGAAGCGCAAGAAATCGATTGGGAACGCTTTGCTGTTCACGGTGCCAGGGAAGTCTCAAATGCCAGTGACGACCTGGAACTCCAGACCAAGTTGCTTGGTCTCTTCAGTCCACTGGTGCCGCAGTTGCAACTTTATGGCAAGCGTACTCCCGCCTTCGTTCCCATTGACTCATTACCCGGCCGCGCTAAGGCATTTTGGCAGTATTCCGGCTATGAAAACACCGGCGAAGCCTCGGTCTATGTAAGCATCCGGACCAATCGCCCCCAGAAGATCCGCAATTACCCTGACTACGATCTAGCCTGGTCAACTCTGATGCCAAAATTACCCCCCATTACCGGCCCTGAACCACGGTTACGGGTAACTTTCCGGGTGCGCAAGCTTAAATCCGACAGCCTCACAACCTTTGTATATGCCGGCTTCGCCGGGAGTACGGTCCAGGATTCCCTCTCCGAAGAAGGCTGGTTGGTCAAAAGCTTCGAACTTTCCCCCCTGGGTGACGACCAGGAACCTCTGTGGTTTGGCATGTCCTATTTCCACAGTCTCCAGCTCGACGACATAAAGATCGAGCAGTGGGTGGACGGTATCTGGCAAAGCCTGTTTGAAACTGGTTTTGAGGATGATTCACCCGGTGGCTTGCCACGTGGTTTCAACCTTAACTATTTGCCCAATCGCGGCGTACGGGGTCATAGGGTGGATCTCGCTGTGGAAGACAGCCCGGAAGGCAGGCTGCTCTCCATCCGCAAATCCCCTCCGGATCAGGAATTCACTCTCGGTCTCATAGACAGGATCTTCGACGAAGAGATCCCCTGGGGCGAGTTGCTCGACAAACCTCTGGTTCGCGGCCTCAATTGCCGCTTCCCGCTGGTTCTGCAATGTGATGCTGAACGCACCTACCCCGTTTGCGACTCCACCGCCCTCAACGATCTACATACCAAGATGTCGAGCATCGATATTGATGACCGGGGTGACCGTTTCGTCTGGCTGGCGGGGATTATCAAGTATTGGAACGAGCTCCAGTTCTTTTTCCCCTTTTTCGAATATGACTATCTCGATTGGGAGGCGGAACTGCCCAAAACCCTCACGGCTTGCCTGCGCGCCAAAGACTGGCAGGATTACAAACTGGTCCTTCGCCGCCTAATGTGCAAGACGGAGGATGGCCACGCTTTTCTGACCGATAAATCCAACAACGGCAGCAGACCACCCTTCAACGCGGTACTTCATGAAGGTAAATGGATCGTGTCCACAGCACTGGGTGATCCTCCTTCAGTCCCCACAGGCTCCGAGGTGCTAAAAATGAACGGCAAGCCTTTTGCCAGACTGATGCATGAGGCATGGCCAGCGTACTATTCATCAAATCCCGAAACTACTGCTCTGCGCCTATTTCACAGCCATCTGAGCCCCTATCCCGATTCTGTGGCAACCTTCACTTTTCGTACTCCTGATAGAAAACGTCTCGAAGTCCGACTTCCATTTGCCAAATACGAAGACTGGCGCTGGTTCGTCCCCGATGCAAAAGTGGTAGACCACGGCGACGGTATCCTCTACCTAAACCTAAACCTGCTTTCGGATGATGAGTTCGACGCAGCGATGCCTCAAATCCTGGCAGCGAAGGGGCTGATCCTCGATCTGCGCTATTACCCCTCAGTCTCCTACAAGTTTCTCAGCCAGTTTCTGACCAGAACAGATTCACTAGCCAACACCTATATCAAGCGTTACATCCGTCCCAACGAGGAACTGCCCAGGCTCAATGAGTACACGCCTACTTGGGGTCTACAACCGGCAGAACCACACATCACTGCCAGGGTGATCGCCCTCTGCGGACGCGAAAGCCAAAGCTACTGTGAGTCCTGCCTGGCTGTGTTACAACACAACCACCTGGCCATTTTGGTCGGCCAACCCACTGCAGGAGCTAACGGCAACGTAGTCCTAACCCACCTACCGGGAAAGATCAACGCTTACTGGACAGGAATGCTGGTCCGCAATCCAGACGGCAGCAGGTTCTTCACCCGCGGTGTCCAGCCGGACATCCTTGTCCAACGCACACTCGATGATTATATCACGGGCAACGATCCCGAACTAATGAAAGCGCTGGAATTGCTAAAGGCAAATATGTAATGATCTAGACTCGAGAAACAATAGTCTCCGTAGCAGGAGCTATGGGTACCAAGGCGGGGGTTTCCGCGATGGTTTGAGATGCATTGTTTTAGCTCCAAACAAGATAAATTCAAAGCTATCTATGATTGCTACTCCTTTGTAGATATCATTGGTGTTGGGAGTGTTATTGACTGTTGTAAGTCTATTTTAGCTGCCAGGGGCGTTTTTTTAACAGGGCAAACAGAAGGATTTATCGAGAAGGATCTGTGACGCGATGATCAGCGCTAAAGCTATTTAGGATGATACTGAGATAAGGAAATACATCAAAGAGGACGACGCAAGAAAGCTTTTGAGTTGGGAGTCAGAGACTCCTTAGCTTAAATCTAAAGAAATATGCAGTTTTCTATACATATTGTCCTTGACATATATAGCAAACGCCAGTTTTGTATACATGTCGTCATGGATGAATATAGAATGCGCTGTTTATCTATGCATAGGAGACCGTATGAATTATATTCTGGAGAAATTACCTCCCACTCAGGAGACTGAGACCAAAGCTATCTTGCGGAAGTCAGCCTCGGCACATAGATATCTGGCAGAATTGAAGGGTATCTCAGCCAGTATACCCAATCAATTGATCTTGATCAACACCCTCTCCCTGCAGGAAGCTAAAGACAGTTCTGCTATAGAAAACATCATAACAACCCATGATGATTTATTCAGGGAAGAGCTATTCCCCAACTATGGCCTTCATGCCTCTGCGAAAGAAGTCCGAAATTATGTGACAGCCCTGAAAGC
>DAOPZE010000149.1:3733-5449 GCA_035353255.1 Candidatus Cloacimonadota bacterium | reverse complement strand
ACAATTTGCTACACTCCCCCTCACCGTGAGGTGGAGACCTCTAATAGAAGTGTAATCAGAATCGTGGTATCACCCTCAGGTCACAAGGTTGATCTTCCAAAGCTGGGTATGATCCCCGGCTGCGATGAGCTCAGTCCCGATTGAGTGACTTTGAGGGTTCGTAAATCTGAGCATTGTCCGAAAGGAGTTTTTATGATCTTTGAGTATCGGTTCACCGGAATTAACCAACAGGGCAGAATGGTGCAGGGCACCTTCAGCGTGAACAGCCTGCGAGAGGCGAAGAAGTATCTCGCGCGGCTTGCCAGCCAGTATAAACTGAACATCAAGGCTCTTGAGCGGCGCAGGGATTTTATCTATACTGTGACGCTCCCCGGGAAACGCCCCGTTCACAAGCATCAGCTTGCTTACTCGAAGGATGAGGTTGTCGCCGCGTTGACCAAGATGGGCTATTCGAATTTCAAGATAACCGAAGTGTTCCTGGATTTTCATCTGCGACCGGGAATACAGGATATTCTGATGTTCATCAAGCTTTCCACCACTATGCTGAAGGATAAAATGAGCTTTGGCAAGGTTCTGGAGATGCTCTCGGAGGAGATATCAAACCGAACTCTGAAAGAAGCGTTGTTGCAGATCGAGGGTCAGCTCAAGGCAGGTGGCGAAGGCAAAGAGATCTTCATGCAATACAGCAAGGTCTTTGGGCGTTTCCCTGCCTACATGCTCGGTCTGGCAACGCGTAGCGGTAATATGGCAGAGGTTTTTGAGGCAACCGGCAAGTTTATTGAGCGGGATCTAGAGATCAGGAAAAGTATAAAGAAAGCCCTGATCTCCCCGTTCTTTGCGGTTATAGCGACTCTGGGAGCGGTAGCCTATTATGTTCAGGAGATCTTCCCCGCGACGGCGGAATTGTTCCTGAATTACAATATGGATCTGCCCCCAATGACCATGGCGACCCTGGACGCCAGCCACTGGCTCCAAAGATTCGGCTGGATATTATTCGTGGTGGTCGCGCTCTTAATTGGTGCATTCTGGCAGTGGAAACAAACCGATAGAGGGCGGATATGGTTCGACAGGTCTATAACCCGGATTCCCTTGGTGGGGCATCTGATCCACAAATCCGCTATCGAGATATTCTTCCGGGTTTTTGCCACGATCTATTCGGGATCGGGCGACAATATCGACAATATCCGCATCGCTTCGGAAGCATGCCGGAATGCCTGGATGGAGAAGCAGATCAAGGATATTACTATCCCCAAGATGCTCAGAGAAGGCGAGGCATTCGTGGAATCCATGGAGGCGTCCGGAGTATTTACCAAGACGGCGATCACACGGCTCAGAACTGGTCAGGAGACCGGAAACATCCTCCTCGCCGCGGAACAGATCGCTGTATTTTATGAGGCTGAGACCACCTACAAGATGAACAATCTGATCGAATACATCCAATCGATCATCGCTCTGTTCATCTCGGTAGTGATCTCACTTTTAACAGTTATTTCGGCAGAAATTGCCACGATAAGCCCCCCCACGGGATTCTAATTCGGAAGGAGAATAGGAAATGAACGCACTGGAACGATTTGGTAATTATCTGGTGACCAATCAGTGCTTCGACAAGCAGATCATTACGAGGGTGACAACCAGGCTGGAAGAATATGGAGAGTGTTCTCCGGGGGCATTGGCAAAGATCCTTGTGGATGAATACGGGATGGAGCATGATTTGGT
>DAOPZE010000149.1:2146-3633 GCA_035353255.1 Candidatus Cloacimonadota bacterium | reverse complement strand
GGTGGTGCAGGAGCTGATCGAGCGGGTCACCCAGCCGGTCAGCACTTTGTTGGAGATTACGGAAGAATCTCCTCAGATCATTGAGACCCATCCCGCGGAAATGGAAGTTGATGAGCAGGCTGTGGATGATGAGATCAACAAGAGTATGCTGGTCAATCTCTTTGACAGCATCCTGGTTGACGCCGTGCGTAATGATGCTTCAGACATCCATATCATTCCGGTGGGGAAGAACAACGTCGAGCTCTATCTACGCATAGATGGCAGGCTGAAACTCTGGTATAAACAGGAGAATGCCTCGCCGGAATCCATTGCCGCCGTGATCAAAGACAGAAGCGTTGGCGTGGACAGATTCGAGCGGGATACGGCACAGGATGGCTACGCTCAGCGGTTGATCGACGATCATCTGATCCGATTTAGGATCTCGATCCTGCCGATAGTCTCAGCGGAGTTTGAACGTCGCTTTGAAAGCATCGTGATCAGAGTCATTGATGACAGAAAAGTTATCTCGGATTTCCGCAAGCTGGGCTTTCAGAAACAGGCTGAGGAGGAGTTTTTTAAGGCGATCAACACCTCCAAAGGGATAGTGATCGTGACGGGACCCACGGGCAGCGGCAAGAGCACGACGCTGATGGCAGCGCTCAATCATATCATCAATCCGGCTTTGAACGTTCTCACCTGTGAGGATCCTGTCGAATATGTGATCAAAGGCGCGCGTCAGCTGAAGATCGGGCACAAGATGAGCTTTGAACAGGCGGTTCGTTCGATCTTGCGTCACGATCCTGATGTTGTTATGGTGGGTGAGATCCGGGATAAGATCACGGCAGATATCGCTGTCAAGCTGGCAAATACAGGGCACCTTACGCTCTCCACCCTACATACCAATGACGCTCCTTCAGCGATCACCAGACTCTACAAGATGGGGGTCGAACCCTTCCTGCTGGCGTATTCGATCAACATCATCATTGCCCAGCGGCTGGTGCGAAAACTCTGCGACAAGTGCAAGCGTCCCATCGGGGAAGACCAGTATCTGGCGGCTGAAAGCATGGGTTTTACACAGGAGGAGATCCATTCCGGGATCATTTATCGGCCAGTCGGGTGCAAGAATTGCCAGGACGGCTACAAGGGCAGGATCAACATTGCCGAGGCTCTGTATTTCTACCCGGAGATCAGGACGGAGATCATCCGTTCCTCCTCAGAGATCGATGAAGAACATATTCGTAGTATCGCTGAAAAACGAGGGATGCTATCCATGAGGGCTTCGGGCATGGATCGGATCAGAGCAGGATTAACTTCTATTGCAGAGGTGCTTTACGCTACAGCGGAGGAATGATGAATCTAATGGAAATGATCTCCGTACTGCTCGCGGTTGTCTTTTTCACATCTATTGCCCTGATCTACAATCGTAGCGCCTGGAATCAACGCGAACGGCTCTACGATGCGAACTCCTTCGTTCAGGCAACGCTTCTTGCGCATACCGTCCTGGATGA
>DAOPZE010000149.1:0-2046 GCA_035353255.1 Candidatus Cloacimonadota bacterium | reverse complement strand
ATGCTGATGCTGATGATGATCACCTTTCAATATCAGTTGCGAGACACGGCTGATGCGGCTATTTATATGACAGGGATGGTGGAAGAGATGCAGAAAGCTTCCTCCAAGTTGAACAGCATCATAGCCCTCGCGGGGGTAGGCTACACTCCTACCACGACGGTCGCTATCGCGGATACCAATCGCTTGAAGTTCTATACCAAATGGGACTATCAAAATGACCGTATAAGTTCCAACCCTCACACTCTCGAGATCAAGCTGGCAACGACCGCCACCTCTCTGGGAAGATCCCTGATGATCACTCAGGACGGGGTCTTGCTCAACGATCTTGGTTATCTTCTCTGGGTGGATGGTCTCCGGTTCATCTATTATACCAAAACAAATACGCTCACCACGGCGCCTGCTCAGGTACGCTCCGCAGAGCTTTGGCTGACTTTCAGGCACAATGCTCCGAAAGCAGGCCAAAAGCCTCTGCGAACAAGACTACAACAGCGCTGCTACTTCATGAATTCCTATTTACAGGGAGCTTAATATGGGTAAAGCAATGTTGATCATAGTCCTGCTGGTTGGCACCATATATGGTGGGATCATGCTGCATCTCCAAAACAAGATGCTTGCCCTACCTCAGCTACAGGTGCGGCAGTTAATTCAGAAAGAGGCAGAAAGCGTCAGCGACTATGCCTTGCGCATGGCTGTCAGAAACAGTGTTCAACTGGGACTCCTCGCGGATGCCGGCGCGATCATCGACACCACTGTGTACTTCAACAACTATCAGATGGGGCACTGTGTCATCGACAGCATCAAATATACTTTTAACACCGGCACTTCCTACCGGGCAAGGACTTATATCCGTGGCAGCCTGCAGGGAGTGAATATCTCCTATCCCGCGGAGATCGCCTTCGAATTCCCCGCTTCCGCCTTTGCTTCCGGACCAAACTGTTTTTATCTGCAGATGGATCAGCCTCAGTTTAACCCCTCGCACAATTGGGACAACGTCATAGATTCCTCCCCCAATCATAACAACGCGGGTTTTTATGGAGATATCTCGACCCGTCCCAAAGGACAGGGTGCCAACGGTTGGAAATGCGCAAGCCATGGTTCAGGTGGTGGCTGGATCAGTCACCCGGGGAACTCCAGCATGGAGGTAAACAGCAATTTTAGTCTGATCTCCTTCGCCAAGATCCGCAAAGAAGCCACTTACTCCACGATAATCTGGATGGCTTCCGATCCTTATGATACCGGTGTCGCCGACATCCCCAATAACCATCCCGGGCAGAACCTCCGCATCAAACCGACTTTGGGTATCTATTACAGTTCAGGAAATATGTACTTTACTTCAGTGAATACGGCCTATGTTCAGAGTACGGTAACTTATCCCTTCACACCACAGGCAAAATGGCCCCACAACAAGGATCAGTGGGTCTTCTTTGGGCTGACCTATAATAACGGCGTGCTGAAAGGCTATATCAACGGTCTACCCGTGGGAGAATCCACTGCCGGCTATCCCCTTCCTGCGATAACCAGTAAGTACGGTTTCTCCATCGGAAGGAGGGATATACGTACCACCACCGGATCCGTGACCAGCGGTGATTACAAGTATATGTTCGGTCTGATCGATCAGGTCGGGCTCTACAACCGCACCCTCACAGACCAGGAGATGTATGATCTGTACTATGGAATTCTCAATCCTGCCAGCATGAAATACATCCGGGATTAGGGAGGTCATTATTTAGACCTTGACATCCTGCTTGTCGTTCCAGAACTTAATCACAAAACATAAGTATAAGTTCTGGAGAAGATTATGATCACTGTCTATATCAATGGCAAAGCCGTGGAAGTGGCAAAGAACACCAAGGTTCTACACGCCTGCGCCAAAGCCGGCTATCCCGTTCCCCATCTCTGCTATCATGAAGACCTGCCTGCTTTTGGCAATTGCGGCGTCTGCATTGTGGAGATCGGCGGACGCTACATCCGTGCCTGTTCGACCCCCTGTGAGGACGGCATGAAGATAAACACTACCTCCAAAAAGATCCTCGATCTGCGGCGTGA
>DAOPZE010000148.1:0-5481 GCA_035353255.1 Candidatus Cloacimonadota bacterium | reverse complement strand
GTGATAGTCCGCTGGGAAGTGATGCTAAAATTCAAGGCTATACTGGTCAGCGGAGTAGACTGGATAAGAGAGTAGTTGTTTGGATAGGAAAAGTTTACACTGCCCATACTGTAAGGCAGAAGCATTACATAGGTCAGCTCCACGCGAATACTTGCGTTGGCAGCAACGAGATCTTCGAAGTTATAGTAAAGAGGATTTTCTCCGGCATACTCGAGAATGTTGTAAGCCCAATATTCCGATGGTCCGGGCGGAAGTGAGTCCTGAGGAACAGGAGCAAAGTTTGCAGTAAACCACTTGTCATTGGCTCTCCAACGAAGCATAGTAGCACTGGCGCCTTCAGGAAGTGGGAAAAGGTACTTTGGCACGATAGGCCAGTTAAAGCCATTTACAAAGTCTTGGGTTGTCGTCACGATCGCCACCTGATCCTCGACTTGGACGCTCACAAGGCTTGAGGTCAGGTTAAAACAATTCCCGTCCTCTCCATCAGCTATCAATACGCCATTCGAAAACAGAGGCATTGATATCAGGATCAATGCTGCCATACACAATAAAACATACGGTTTCATAAAGCCTCCTAATTCCGTTATGTTCGGTAAGATACGATTAAGCACAAACCGTGCCAATTGATATTATTAAATGATAATGATGTATTGATTGTCCGTTCGAGGACAGGGTGTAGCAAGGGTGCATTGTATCTGCGTGATTTTTATTGACAGGGAGATTTCCGGTAGGAATGTGGCAAAATGATAAAGAGATTACTATTTACATTTACGATGCTGAGCGCGGCTATCTGGCTGGCGGGCTTCAGCCTGCGTCCCAAAGTGCCATTTGCTCAGCCCGTTCCGGATACACTCAGTGTTCACAAGATGAGTATCGTTGACAACTGGAGCTGGCTCAAGGATCGTGAAGATCCTCGCTTACCGGGAGTCCTGAAGGCAGAAGCGGTATATACAAAGAAAACCATGAGCAGTTCACGCGGTCTGGCGAAAAAGCTCTATAAGGAGTTTGAGGCCTTCGAACCCAAAGATTATCAATCATATCCTTATCTGCGGAATGGTTATTATTACTACACCCGCGAAAAGAGCGGGAAATCCTATCCTATCCACTGCCGGATCAAGGATAATCCCAAAGCCAGAGAAGAAGTCATTCTGGATGAGAATAAACTCGCGAAAGGGCATGAGTTCTTCGCTTTGGGGGCCTACAGCATCAGCTTTGACGGCAGATGGCTGGCATACAGCGTGGATTTCAGCGGCGACGAGAATTACAGCCTCTTCATCAAAGACCTGAACAAGGATAAGACGCATGATACAGGGATCCCCGGAGTGTCTGAATGCCTGTGGAAATCTGATGACAAGACCCTGATCCTATCGCGCATCAACGGTCGCTATCAGACCGATACGGTGTGGTCTTACGACAGAACGACCAAGGAAGAGAAGCTACTTTACACGGAGTTGGATGCGGCATGGGATATCAGCCTCTATTACAGCGGGAATTATGACCTGATCTTCCTGCTCAGCAGTAGCAAGGATACATCCGAGGCGCAGTTCATGCCCTCCCGGGGACTTGAGAACCAGTTTCGTCTCCTGACAACCCGCAGTCAGGGACATATCTATTATCCGGACTACTATTCAGGGCTGTTCTATATCCAGTCGAACCGTCTGAATCCGGATTATACGATCTACCTCTGTCACGAACGCAGCACCATCCTCGAAAGCTGGAAAGTCGTCGTGCCGGGTGTGGCGGGTTCACCCATAACAGGCTTTATGGTCTTTGACAAGGCGCTGGTCGTGCTCAGCCGGCAGGATGGCTTTGAACGACTATCGATCTGGGACAGGAGTGGCGATGGATTGCGCTATACCCTGCCGCAGAATGAGCTGGTCGATCTCGCCTTTTGGACGAATACGGATCTGGAAGCGGATCATTTTTATTATACCCGAGAGAGCGAACTCACTCCGCTGAGCATCGTCCAGCACAATTTCATCAGCCGGACGGATAGCCTCGAATATCAATATAAGCCCGCAAAGGACTTTTACCCCGAAAAATACAAGACAGAACTAAAGCTGATCAAGGCGAAAGATGGAACGGACATCCCCTTGCGTCTGGCATACCGTGCTGATCTGGATCTCTCCCAGCCACACTCCCTGATGCTCTATGGATATGGAGCTTATGGCGACGTCGAGGATCCCTATTTCAGTACGACCCTGTTCCCCCTGCTGGACAGAGGATTGATCTATGCCGTTGCCAATATCCGCGGCGGGGGAGAATTTGGCAAGGGCTGGTACGATGCCGGACGGCTGCATAACAAGATCACGACCTTTACTGACTTTATCGCTTGTATAGACTGGCTGATCGATAATGGCATTACGACCAAGAACAGGTTGGCGATCAACGGAGGCAGCGCCGGGGGGCTGCTCATCGGAGCGGTGGTCAATCTCGCACCGGGAAAGATGAAGCTGGCGATCGCGGACGTTCCCTTTGTCGATCCTCTGAACACCATGCTCGATCCCAACCTCCCGCTGACAATACAGGAATATGAAGAATGGGGCGATCCCCGTGTCCCTGAGGACTTTGAATATATCCTTTCCTACAGCCCCTATGACAACGTTTCTCTGCAAGAATATCCCAATGTGCTGATCAGTGCTGCCTGGCATGACAGCAGGGTCGGATATTGGGAAGGACTGAAGTGGGCTCAGAAACTGCGCACGCAGAACACCGGCTATAACAGCATCCTCTTCCGCTTGAATCAGGATGAGGGACATACCGGCAGCGGAGACAGGTTCAAGAGCCTGAGAGAGTATAGCCGGACCATGGGCTATATGCTGAGGTTGACGGGGATCAAGAAATAGAAATAGTCAGATATCAGGCTTGCTGTCAATTCACAGTGATCGGGAGTGAGCCAAAAAAAAACGCTGAACCATGGTAGGTTCAGCGTTTTTGATATTGGGCTTGTGTGGGTTAGAAACGGTAGCTTAAGCCTAGGTTTCCGCTCACTGAATTGGCGTTGAAAGTCCCGACGTGGTTGTCGGCAGTTTGAACGGTGACGTCACGTTCCTGGAACATCACATACTGAGCGTTGAGATCGACGGTGATAGCACCAAAGGTCTTACCGGTGCCTAGATTAAAGCTCATCTTGTTGTTGACGTCCGGGAAGGTAGGGCTCATGGTCTCATCCGGAATGGGGCTCTGTTCCCAGAAGAATCCGCCACGCAAGGCTGTTCCGCTATTCATCACGTATTCGGTACCGAAACTGACGCGGTTCGTGTTCTTCCAATTGAAGTTCAGATCCTTGCTATCGATATTGACCTGCATTGTGGGGTGGTTTTCCAGAATTACGACGGTGGAATCAAAATCGACGGTGACCTTATCCAGGCAGCTCCACATTGTGTAAGCGTAGTCCAGATTCACAGCCCAGTTGGGTTTGACCTTGTAGGAAAGACCTCCACCGATCTCACCCGGAAGGGGAAGTTCGGCAGTGATGCCATGGGCACCATCGGTTGTTCCATAGATTGCGGGAGTAAGGAACGCGGGATTAGTTCCACCCCAAACTGAGAAGTTGGCGAATTGATTCAGCCAGAGCTTGACATCCGCATCTCCGTGGAGATACATGGTTGCCGGGATCTTGCCGGAAACGCCAACTGATAAGGCGGGAGTCGGTTTGTAGAGCAGTCCCATGTTCGCGCCGAAGCCCATGCCCGTACCCGAAAGATCAAAGGTTGTAGGAGCATAATAGGACAGGGTTGAATGGGGAACTGTCTTCAGGATGTCGATCATCCCGTACATGAAGCTGAAACCCACACCGGCCGAGAGGTTCGGCATGATCTGATAAGCGATGGTAGGGTGGGCATCGATGATCGCCAGAGAACTCATCATCTCTTCTTCCGGGAATCCGGCTGAATAGGTCAGAGTTGAGCCTGCGGGCTGTCCGGGCATACCGGTCGTAGGAAGAGTATACGCGTCCCAGGTGGCACCCAGTCCATAGGGAACAAAGGCAGAGAAACCCCATTTAAGACGGCTTTCTCTCTCTTCGGTCATGAGCAGGGTGGGGAAGGAACGCAGTTTTTTCTTCGACTCATACTTGGCAGCGGGGATGCCCGGCAGGGGCGCGTTGGTTTCCCAGGTGGATGAGGGAAGGATGAATGTTCCACCCAGACCGATGGAAGTTTCATTGATGAAACCTAAACCGGCAGGATTCCAGTACATGGAGGACGTGTCATCAGCCATACCACGGAAGGCTCCGCCCATGGCCGTCGCCCGGGAACCGACTCCCGTAAGCGCGAATCCGGAAGCAAAAAGACCTCCGGCGGTGGCAAGAAGAAGGATCAACAGCAGCATAAAGCGCATTTTCTTCATTCTTTTGTCTCCTTTTTTATGATTGCGTGTGAGTAAACGCACGCTCTTACAAGATACTCAGATTCAATAATATCGTCAAGTCTTTTTCGAAATGCGGGATTATTGGCAACCGGTCGGTAGGATCAGCAGGTTGAGCCGGTTGGTTAATGATTGACTCGACTCAGTACATCAGCGGTCCTGACTATTGTTCATCAACCTGCAACTCAAAAAAACAAACTGAGAAAGTACTTGACATATTCACCGGAGCCTTCTCAAGCTGGAAACATTAGAGAATTTCTTGGCAGGTGATTATGAGAAGGCTGATCGTCTTGTTTACTGTGTTTACTGCCTACACCCTATTGGGGCAAGTAGGATTTGCTATCGGAGCAGATTCCGGACTGCCCCCGGATTTGAGCGTTATCCCACGGATAGATGCAGTGACAGACTTGGGGTCAGTAGCTGATAATAGTTCTACGTATCAGACATCTCGGGAAAATAGCTCGGACGGACAGGCATACTCAAGCGTGGGTTCCGGAGAAAAGACTCCCTCGTTATCGATTGGAACTAATTATACGGATACGGTTTTCAAGCTCGAGAGTATGAGCAGTGGGGAGATCTTTCCTATCAGAAAAGGCAAGTTCACCGGTTCTCCCGGAGAGTATCGTCTTACTGCTAGTAAGTGGGGTTTCTATACTCAACAGATCAGGTTTGCCGTCAGACCATATGAGACTTACACGGCGAATTTTAAGATGATACCGCTTCCAGCCTCGATGA
Organism: Candidatus Cloacimonadota bacterium; assembly: GCA_035353255.1. Taxonomy (GTDB): domain Bacteria; phylum Cloacimonadota; class Cloacimonadia; order Cloacimonadales; family Cloacimonadaceae; genus PHBP01. The sequence continues at coordinate 378 of DAOPZE010000148.1, read as the reverse complement.
TGATCCAACAGAGTAAACTTAAATATCAAAGCTATATAGCTTTGACAACGTTGGCGGCGGGGATCGGAGCGACAGCATTTCTATATAGCCATGCCGACAGATCATATGATAACTACCTTGCAGCAACCGAACCACCCTCAGCAAGCAGTTGGAGAAAATCCTATACCCAGTGGAGAGACTTGTATAATATCTGTTTGTGTTTCGATGTTATACCAGCGACTGCCTATATTATCACTGCCCTGAAAGAACTATCAGCCAGGCGAAAGATCAAGACCGAAATGCTCTTTGGAGTTCCTACGGGAGGAAAATGATGAAAAAGATAAGTATAGTAATCGTCATAACAGCTCTTCTGGGCTTGGGCGGGTGCATGGACAGACC